>DATCLE010000042.1:0-11234 GCA_036564075.1 Dehalococcoidia bacterium | reverse complement strand
TTGCAGCCGTGCACGTCGTCGATACAGCCGTTGCCGTCGTCGTCCACGCCGTTGCCGGGCGTCTCGCCGGGGTTGGTCCAGAGGGCGGGGGCCAGGTCGCTGTGGGTCGCCTCGGCGCCGGTGTCCACCACCGCCACCACCACGGAGGCCGCGCCGGTGGTGGTGTTCCAGGCCAGCGGGGCGTTGATGAGCTCGTAGTACCAGCGCTGGCCCGCAGAGCAGCCGGTCGTGCCGTTGTAGCAGGGGTCGGAGGGGGTGGCCTGGGTCCGGTAGCGGTAGTTGGGGCCGGCAACCGCCACGGCGGGGTCGCTGGCCAGGCGGTCCAGCGCCTCGTCCACGGTCACGCCGGGGGGCAGGGCCAGCCGCACCAGGCCGGACGGGCCGGGCGGCTCCGCCACCTGGGCGCCCACCCGGGCCAGGGCCGCCTGCTGCCGGGCGGGGTCGATGTCCGGGCGGAATCGAACCAGCACCTCGCCGGCGGTATAGTCGATCCCTTCGCGCGGCTCCGGGGTGGGGCCCGGCGGCGGGGGCGTGGCCGTGGCGGCGGCCGGCCCGGCGTCCACGGCGGCTGCCGGGCCGCCGGTGGGCGCGGCGGGCGTGCGGGCCAGGAGGACGTACAGGACCAGGACAGCGCCCAGGCCCAGCACGAAGGAGAGGCGGGGAAGTCGCATCGTCTCGTTCACGCCGCCTGCAGGCGGCTGCGCGCAGTATAGCAGTCGGAGAGCGTCCTGGACAGTCCTTCTGCGCGCACCACCCGGTTTGTTAGAATCGTCGGATGAAGGGGGGTACTCCATGAGCGCCATCCGGCGGCTGCCGCCCGACCTGGCCGCGAAGATCGCGGCGGGGGAGGTGGTGGAGCGCCCGGCTTCCGTGGTCAAGGAGCTGGTGGAGAACGCCCTGGACGCCGGGGCCCGCCGGGTGGCCGTGGAACTGACCGGCGGGGGCCTGGAGGCCATCCGCGTCACGGACGACGGCTGCGGCATCCCGCCGGAGGACCTGCCCGCCGCGCTGGAGCGGCACGCCACCAGCAAGCTGGCCTCCGAGGACGACCTCTACCGCATCCAGACGCTGGGGTTCCGGGGGGAGGCGCTGCCCAGCATCGCGGCGGCGGCGGACGTGGAGGTGGTGACCCGCACGCCGGACCGCGACGCGGGGGCGCGCCTGACGGCGGCGGACGGCCGGACGGCGGGCCCCACGCCCGCAGCGTCGCCGCCCGGGACGTCCGTCACGGTGCGACGGCTCTTCCAGCGGCAGCCGGCCCGGCGGAAGTTCCTCAAGCCGCCCCAGGCGGAGGCGCAGCAGGCGGCGCAGCTCCTCACCCACTACGCCCTGGCCTACCCGGAGGTGCGCTTCACCCTCAGCGTGGACGGCCGCCGCGTGCTGGAGACGCCCGGCAACGGCGACCTGCGGGACGCGCTGGCGGCGGTCTACGGGGCGGAGACGGCGGCGGCCATGCTGGCCATCGAACCCGGGTGGGAAGGGGAGAGCGCCGCCGCGGCGGGCGTGCGCGTGGGCGGGCTGGTGAGCCCGCCCCACGTCTCCCGGGCCACGCGGGCGTACCTCCACCTGTTCGTCAACCGGCGGTGGATCCAGGACCGGCGGCTGGCCTACGCGGTGGAGGAGGCGTACCAGCACCTGCTGGAGCGGGGCCGCCACCCCATCGCCGTCATCGACCTGCGGCTGCCGCCGGAGGAGGTGGACGTGAACGTCCACCCCGCCAAGTGGGAGGTACGGTTCCGGCAGGAGCGGCTGGTCTTCGCGGCGGTGCAGCGGGCGGTGCGGCACACCGTGGCGGGCACCTCGCCGGTGCCGGCGTTCCGGCTGGCGCCCGGCCCGCCACCGGCGGCGGGACCGGCCCCGGGGGCAGGGCCTGCCGCGCCGCCGCCCCTCTGGCAGCACGCCGTGGCGCTGGAGCAGCGGGCCGCGGCACCCCGGCCGGAGCCCGGCCCGGACGGCCCGGCGCCGCCGGCGCCGCGCATCCCCATCCTCCGGGTGGTGGGCCTGACGGCCGGCACCTACGTGGTGGCGGAGGGGCCGGACGGCATGTACCTCATCGACCAGCACGCGGCGCACGAGCGCGTCCTGTTCGAGCGGATCCGCGCGCAGCGGACCCGGCAGGCGGTGGAGGTGCAGGGGCTGCTGGATGCACCGCTGCTGGAACTGACGCCCCGGCAGGCGGCGGTCCTGGAGGGCCACGCGGCGGTGCTGGCGGAGCACGGCTTCGGGCTGGAGCCGTTCGGGGAGCGGAGCTACCGCGTCCGAGCGGTGCCGGCGGTGCTGGCGGGCAAGGACCCCCTGGGGGCGGTGACGGCGTTCCTGGACCGGCTGGGGTCCGAGGAGCCCGGCGTGGAGGACGGCGACCGGGTGGCGGCCACGCTGGCGTGCCACGGCTCCGTGCGGGCGGGCATGTCGCTGACCATGGACGAGATGCGGGAGCTGGTCCGGCTGCTGGAGGCGGCGGAGTCGCCGCGGACGTGTCCCCACGGGCGGCCGACCATGCTGCACCTGAGCGCGTCGGCGCTGGAGCGGGAGTTCCGGCGGCGCTAGGGTGCGGGGCGCAGGTCGCGCTCGTAGCGGGCGGCGCGCCAGGTGCCCACGGTCACCTCGCCCCGGCTGGCGAAGCCCGCCGCCTCGTAGTAGCGGCGCAGCCCGGCGTTGGCGGCCATGCAGTCCAGGCGGAGGTATCGCCGGCCCGCGGCCCGGACGCGCTCCTCCGCCCACGAGAGGATCCAGCGGCCCAATCCCTGGCCCGCGCGGTCCCGGCGCACCGCCAGCCGGTGCACGTAGCCGGCATCGCCCGGCTGCGGGCCCCAGACCGGCTCGTCCGACCACTGGATGGTGACGGTGCCCACGGCAGCCTCGCCGTCCAGCACCAGGTACACCTCGTGGTCGCGGATGGCGCTGGACACGAAGCTGCGGGGGAAGCGGGCCGGCCACTGCCGGATCCCCCTGGCCAGGATCCAGGCGGCGGCGTCCTCCAGGATCTCCGCCACCGTCTCTACGTCCTCAGGCCCGGCGCGGCGAACGCTCACGCGCTGGTGCGGCGTCTCTGTCGCAGGCTGCACGGTCACCGGTGTCCCTCCGCCGGGTGGATGTGCAATGATTTGCACCTACTGATCATTGTGGTAGGCTGGGCGTACGTCAAGGGCGCGGCGTTGCCGCGCCCAGGAAGGGAGGAGCACCATGGAACGAGACCCGGTCTGCGGGATGGAGGTGGACCCGGCCAAGGCCGCGGCCACGGCGGAGTACAAGGGCAAGACGTACTACTTCTGCGCACCCGGCTGCAAGCGGGCCTTCGAGGCGGAGCCGGAGCGCTACGTGGGCGGCTGAGGCCGCGTCAGGAGCCGCCGTCGGCGCTGCGGACCGGGCTCTCCGCCTGGCGGAGGTCCGGCACCGGGTGGTCCGGCGCCGTGGGGTGGGGCAGTGCCTCGCCCAGCACCTCGCCGGCAGCGGCGGCGGCCCCTACGTGGGCCTCCTGGCGCAACGGGACTTCGCGCAGGAGGAGCGCCAGGGCAAAGCTCACCAGCGTCACCGGCACCGCCACCAGGAAGACCGTCTGCAGCGAGAGCGCGAAGGCCTCCACCACGCCCTGCACCACCTCCGGCGGCAGGGCGTGGATCTGTGCGGGGCTGGCGGTGAGGGCGTCGGCGCTGACGCCCGCGGGCAGCGCGTCCACCGGCACCAGCCGGGCCAGGTGGACGTGCAGGCGGTTGCTGAGGATGGAGCCGAAGATGGCGACGCCGAAGGCGCTGCCCATGGAGCGGAAGAAGTTGACCCCCGCCGTGGCGATCCCCAGGTCCCGGAACGGCGCCGCGTTCTGCACCGCCAGGACAATGACCTGCATCACCATCCCCACACCGGAGCCCAACACCAGCATGCAGGCGGCCACCACCGGGTACGGCGTGTCGGCGCCCACGCGGGACAGCAGGAAGACGCCCAGGCTCATGGTGGCGGTGCCCAGGATGGGGAAGATCCGGTAGCGGCCGGTGGCGGTGATGATCCGGCCGGAGAGGATGGACATGCCCACCACGCCCGCCATCATGGGCGTCATGCGCAGGCCGGAGCTGGTGGCGGAGACGCCCTTCACCACCTGGAGGTAGACGGGCAGGAAGGCCACCGCGCCGAACATGGCCAGCCCCACCACGAAGCCGACGGCGCTGCTGACGGAGAAGGTGCGCTCCCGGAACAGCCGCAGGGGCAGGAGCGGCTCCGGCGCCCGGCGTTCCTGGAGCAGGAACAGGCCAATGAGCACGGTCCCGGCGGCCGCCAGCCCCAGGATGACCGGGGAGGTCCAGGCGTACTCCGTCCCGCCCCAGCTGGTGACCAGCAGGAGGGCGCTGACGCCGGTCACCATCAGCACTGAGCCCAGGTAGTCCAGCCGGTGCTCCAGGCGGTGCCGGGGCAGCCGCAGCACCGCCGCCGTGACCAGCAGCGCCACCGCGCCGATGGGGACGTTGACGTAGAACACCCATCGCCAGGAGAGGTGGTCCACGAAGAGGCCGCCCAGCAGCGGCCCCGCCACACTGGAGAAGGCGAAGACGGAGCCCATGTAGCCCTGGTAGCGGCCGCGCTCCCGGGGCGAGAGGATGTCGCCGATGATGGCCTGGGAGAGGGCCATGAGCCCGCCGGCGCCCAGGCCCTGGAGCGCCCGGAAGGCGATGAGCTGGAGCATGTTCTGGGAGAGGCCGCAGAGCATGGAGCCGGCCAGGAAGACCACGATGGCGGACTGGAAGAGCCCCTTCCGCCCGTAGAGGTCGCTGAGCTTGCCGTAGAGGGGCACGGAGGTGGTGGACGCCAGCAGGTAGGCGGTGATGACCCAGGAGAGGTGCTCAAGCCCGCCCAGTTCGCCCACGATGGTCGGCAGCGCCGTGGAGACGATGGTCTGGTCCAGGGCTGCCAGGAACATCCCCAGCATGAGGCCGCTGAAGACGAGGAGGACTTCTCGATGGGTCAAGGGGCGCGAACTGCCCCCCGCAAGGGCTCCCTGCATGGTGATCCTCTCCGGTGGTGACGTGGCGCGGGCGGCCCTACCGGTCCGGGAACCGGTGGAGGTCGTCCACGAAGCGGGACAGGAGGCGGGCCAGGGCCTCGGCCTCGGTGGGGCGCCACTGGGACAGGACGGAGGCCAGGGCTTCGCGGCGGACGGCCCGGAGGCGCTGCATGGCCTCCCGGCCGCGCTCGGTGAGCGTGAGCATGACCACGCGGCGGTCCTCCGGTTGCTCCCCCACGGCCAGCAGCCCCGCCGCCTGGAGCCGCCCCACCACGCGGCTGGTGGTGGAGACCTCCGCCCCGGTGTGCTCCGCCAGGTCGCTCACGCGCATGGGGCCGCACTCCTCCAGGGACGCCAGCACCACGTACTCGGCACGGCCCAGGTCCAGCCCCGCCTTACGGGTCAGGTGATCGTGCAGGCGGCGGAGGCGCGCCGGGCGGGTGAGGACGCGCAGCGCCCGCTCGATCTCCGTCAGGACTCCGGCCGTCACGGTTGCCGTCATGCCGACAGGGTACAACAAGTTGCTTGCGTTCTGCAACTATCTGCCGTGGTCAGGCGCCGGCGGCCGCCGTGACGCTCCGGCGGTAGAGGAGGGCCAGCCCCACGCCCGCGGCGCAGACGCTGCCGAAGATGACGATGGCGGCGGAGACGCCCAGGGCGTGGGCCGTGAAGCCCAGCAGTTCGCTGCCGATGGGCGTGCTCCCGGCGAAGAGGAGGAAGTAGAGGCTCATGACGCGGCCCCGCAGGTGGTCCGGCGCGGCCATCTGGAGGCGGGAGTTGGCGGTGGCGGTGAAGGTGATGCTGGCGTAGCCCAGGCAGACCAGCAGGAGCAGGGTCAGCGGGTACCAGCGGGAGAGGCCCACCAGCACCAGCAGGACGCTGAAGGCCGCGGCCCCGGCCAGCAGGCGCCGCTCCGTGGCGCGGCCGGAGTAGGCCAGGGCGACGGCGGAGGCCAGCGACCCCAGCCCCATGGCGGAGGTCATGAACCCGAAGCCCACGGATTCGGCGTGCAGGGTGTAGCGCGCCAGCAGCGCCAGCGCCACGTTGAAGTTGTAGCCGAAGGTGCCCAGGACGCCCATGAGCAGCACAATCAGGAGTACCGCCGGCGTGCGGAAGGCGTAGCCCAGCCCCTCCCGGAGCTGGGCCAGCACGCGGGCGTCCCGGGCCGGCGGCGCCGGGTAGAGCTCCGCCGGCCGCATGAGGAGCAGCGCGGCCAGCACCGGCAGGAAACTGGCGGCGTTGAGGAAGAAGGTGCCCGCGATGCCCACGGTGGCGATGGTGACGCCGCCCACGGCCGGGCCGACGATGCGGGCGCTGTTGAACAGGCTGCTGTTGAGGGCCACGGCGTTGGGCACCAGTTCCCGGCCCACCATCTCCGGCACGAAGGCCTGCCGCGTGGGGTTGTCGAAGGCGTTGGTGAGCCCCAGGAGGAACGCCAGCACGTAGACGTGCCAGAGCTGGACCGTCCCGGTGGCCACCAGGAGGGCCAGGGAGAGCGCCTGGAGCATGGCGGCGGACTGGGTGAGCAGCAGGAACCGCCGCTTGGGCACGCGGTCGGCGAAGACGCCGGCGATGAGGGCGAAGAGGAGGATGGGCAGGAACTGGAGCATGGTGACGGTGCCCAGCGCCAGCGGCGAGCCGGTGAGGTCCAGCACCAGCCAGGCCTGGCCCACGGTCTGCATCCAGGTGCCGGAGAGGGAGAGGAGCTGGCCGCACCAGAAGAGGCGGAAGTTGCGGACGCGCAGGGCGGCGAAGGTGCGGCGCCAGCCGCCCGGCTCCGGGGTGGCGGGTACCGGCCCGACAGCGGCCGCCGGCGCACGACCGCCGTTCCGCCACCGCCTCATGACCGCACCGGCCGCAGGAGGGATCCCATCATGACTCCACCTCACGTAAAGGTTACTGCCGGAACGCGGCTGGGGCAACGGTCACCGGAGGGAAAGGAGGGGTGCTCCCGCCGTCAGGCGGGTGTGGGGGCCAGGCGGCGGCGCAGGCGGGCCAGGCGGTGCTCCAAATCCGCCCGGTGGCGGGCGGCGGCGCGCGGCGCCACCAGGGCGTGGTGCCGTTCCACCAGCGCCAGTGCCCGCTCCACCACGGCCGCCGCCTGGTCGAAGCGGCGGAGGCGGTGCTCGTAGACCTTGGCCAGCTCCACCAGCGGGCCCAGGTCCCGGTTGCCGGGACGGAAGGCCAGGGCGGCCCACTGCTCCGCCGCCTCCTCCCACCGGCCCAGGCGCCGGCAGAGGCGGGCCAGCCGCTGGCGGACGGCGGCCCGCTCCGGCTCCGGCAGCGCGTGCTCCAGGGCCAGGCGGTAGAGGGCGGCGGCGCGGTCCAGGTAGCCGTCCCGCTCTTCCACGGCGGCGGCCGCCAGACAGTCCAGCGGGCCGTCCGGGGTCCGACCGTCCAGCAGGCCGCCCAGGTGGGCGGTCAGCGCCACCAGGGAGAGGATGTCCAGGGCGTTGTGGCGGACCACGCCGCGGAGGCCGGAGGGGTCGCCGGTGCGGAGGTAGCGGAAGTAGGCGGAGGGCACCAGCCAGCCGGGCACGTCGTCGCGGCGGAAGAAGCTCAGGACGGAGCGCTCGATCTCCGCCAGCCGGCAGGAGGGCAGGCGGCCGCGGTAGAAGCGGCGGGCGGGCGGCAGGAGGTCCAGGTGGAGCAGGCGGTCCAGGTCCGCGGGCAGCCGGTTGAGGGTGAGGCGGGTCTGGATGAGGGGCAGGTCAAAGGCGCGGCCGTTGTAGGTGACCACCCCTTCGAACCCCGCCAGGAAGCCGGCCAGGGCGTCCAGCATGGCCGGCTCATGCCGCAGGTCCGCCAGGAGGTACTGCCGCAGGCGGAAGGAGCCGCCGTCCAGGTGCCCCACGCCCACCAGGAAGACGTAGGTGCCGGTGCCGCCCGCCAGCCCCGTGGTCTCCACGTCCAGGAAGACGGTGCGGGCCAGGTCCAGCCGTGCCAGGGAGGCGTGGCCGGCCAGGCGCGCCAGAGCTGCCCCCGGCACCTCCCGCACCCGCTCCAGCGGCAGCCGACCGTGGGCGTGGTCCAGCGGCCACCGCTCCTCCAGCACGAACGCCGGGCCCAGCGCCGTCTCTAGCCAGGCGCCGGGCAGGTGCCGCTCCAGCGCCGGCCGGGGCGGGCCCCACGCCGGCGGGGCCGCCGCGGCGGCCGGGGAAGCGTCCGTGCCCAGGGCCAGCCGGAGGCGGTCACGCAGGTCCACGGCCCAGCAACCTCCTGAGGAGCACCAGCGCGGCCGCCTTATCCGCGGCGCCGCCCTGGCCCGCCGGGCCCACGCAGGAGGGGCAGCCCTCGGCGCAGCCGCAGCCGGCGGCCAGCTCCAGCGCGGCCGCCAGCACCTGACCGTGGACCGCGTAGAGGCGGTCCGCCAGGCCCACGCCGCCCGGCGTCTGCTCGTACACGAAGACGGTGGGGCGGCCGGTGAAGGGCGAGCGGACCTGGGCCACGGCGCGGAGGTCGCGCGGGTCGCTCATGACGAAGACGGGCGCCACGTTGGCCAGGAGGTTCGCCACGCCGCAGAGGCCGCCCTGGAGGGCCTCTCGGGAGAGGTCCGCCGCGGCGTCCGGGTCCAGGGCCAGCCAGTAGGCGGTGGTGTGGACGTCCTCCTGGGGCAGGTGGATCTTGCCCCAGCCCACGTTCTCGTGGGTTTCCAGCTTGATCTTCTTGAACACGGTGGCCACCGCCGTGACGGCCACCTCCCCGTGGGCGTGGCGGCAGGGGCCTTCGTCCTGCTCCACGAAGGACTCCAGCACCCGCAGGTCCACGGCCAGCTCCGCGTCCGTGTAGTAGTCCACGTTCACCCGGCGGACGTAGGCCTTCTTCTCCCCCCAGTCCAGGCGGTCCACGTGGTACTGCTCCCCCGCGTGGAGGTAGATGGCCTCCGGGTGGACCAGGAGGGGCGCCGAAGGCCGGTCCACCTCGCCGATGACCCGCGGCTTGGGCCCGTCTTCGATGATGACGAAGTTGTCGATGGCGGCGGTGCGGAGGCTGACCTGCTCCGCAGGGAAGGACTCCGCCATCCAGTGGTAGCGGTCGCCGGCGCGGTGGAGGACGCCCTCCTCCGCCAGCAATGCCAGGATCTCGGCGGTCTCAGGGCCGAACTCCTCGTCCGGGGTGAAGGGGAGCTCGAAGGCGGCGCACTTGAGGTGGCTGACCCGGATGATGAGGTTGTCCGGGTTGATGAGGCCGGCCTCCGGCGTGGACTCGAACAGGTACTCCGGGTGGGAGGCCACGTACTGGTTCAGGGGCGAGGAGGTGGCCACCAGGCAGGCGAAGGCGGCCGGCCCCTCGGCGCCGGACTGACGGCGGCCGGCGCGCCCCATCTGTTGCCAGGCGGAGGCCAGGGTGCCGGGGTAGCCCGTCAGGACGGCGGCGTCCAGCCCACCGATGTCGATGCCCAGCTCCAGGGCGTTGGTGGCCACCACGGCACGGATGGAGCCGTCCCGCAGGCCGCGCTCCACGGCGCGGCGCTCGTTGGGCAGGTAGCCGCCCCGGTAGCCGTGGACGGGGCTGGGCTGTCCGGGCTTCAGCTTCATGCCGTTCCGCAGGTAGGTGAGCAGGAGCTCCACGGTGACCCGCGACGGCGCGAAGACGATGGTCTGCACACCGGCCCGCAGGAGGCGTTCCGTCAGGGCGCGGGCGGCGCCCACGGCGGAGCGGCGGATGCCCAGCTCCGCGTTCACCAGGGGCGGGTTGTAGACGGCTACCACCCGCTCGCCCGCCGGGGCGCCGTTGTCGTCTACCAGAGCCACCGGCGCGCCCACCAGGCGCTCCGCCAGCTCCCGGGGGTTGGCGATGGTGGCGGAGCAGCAGATGAAGACGGGGTCAGAGCCGTAGAAGCGGCAGATGCGGCGCAGACGGCGGATGACGTTGGCCACGTGGCTGCCGAAGACGCCGCGGTACTGGTGCAGTTCGTCGATGACCACGAAACGGAGGTTCTCGAACAGCTTCACCCACTTGGTGTGGTGGGGGAGGATGCCGGTGTGGAGCATGTCCGGGTTGGTGATGACCACGTGGCCGGCCTGGCGCACGGCGCGGCGGGCGTCGGCCGGGGTGTCGCCGTCGTAGGTGTAGGTCTTGACGTCCGCGCCCAGGTCCGTGATGACGCCGTGGAGCTCGTCCACCTGGTCCTGGGCCAGGGCCTTGGTGGGGAAGAGGTAGAGGGCGCGGGCTTCCGGGTGGGAGAGGACCGTCTGGAGGACGGGGAGGTTGTAGCAGAGGGTCTTGCCGGAGGCGGTGGGGGTGACCACGACCACGTTGCGGCCGTGCATGGCGGCGTCCACGGCGGCGGCCTGGTGGGTGTAGAGGCGGTGGATGCCGCGGCGGGCCAGGGCCTCCCGCAGCCGCGGCGCCACGGCGTCCGGGAAGGGGGCGTAGCGCGCCGGGCGCGGCGGCAGGCGGCGCCAGACGGTGAAGTTGGGGCCGAGCTGCGGGTCGGTGCGGATGGCGTCCAGGGCCTCCGCCAGGGCCACGGGGACCTCCCTCGCACACGTGTTCGCGCGAGAGTATACGCGGGTGAGCGAGAAGGCGTCAAGGCGAGGATGGGCGCCACCCCGGCGCGCCGCGGTCGCTGGACGGGACTGGAGGGGAGAGGAGCCGCCCTAGCGCACGGCGGCGCTCGTCCTAGCCGGAGGGCGATCCTGTGGGTCTGCGGCCCCTCAGGAGGCCGGACGCGGTGAGCGGTGGGACAGGGGGAGGGGCGCCGCCCCGGCGCCGCTGGGGCTCGGGCATGCCCCCACCCCGGCCCCTCCCCCAGGCTTGGGGGAGGGGGACAGGAGAGGGGGCGGAAGCCTCCGCCAGATCCTTCGCCCTTCCGTCAGGAAGGGCTCGGGGTGGCATAGGGGACAGGGGAGGTGTGGCCAGGGCGGGTTGGAAGCCCGCCGCTCCGGGTACCGCAGGGGGCAAGGGGGCGATGCGGGTCCCCCGGCGCGGTGCGTCAGGGAGCCGGCAGGGGCGTAGCCTGCGGCATCCCAAACGTAACCTGCTACATGGATGGCAGTAGGTAGCATATTTTGATGGTGATCTAGAATGTTATGGCTTTGTCGATAATGGCAGACTGGATCTTCTTACGTAGCAGATTGGCAATGTCGTCACTGTTCTCTAGTTGATATACGATCTCCTCTAAAGTACATAGTATCACGACCCTTCCCTTTAGAAGTGCCTCCCTACAAACTTCAATTGCTGCTGATGTATAATTCATCGCTGAGATAAGGATTCCACCACAATCGGCACGATGATACAC
>DATCLE010000041.1:0-2166 GCA_036564075.1 Dehalococcoidia bacterium | reverse complement strand
GGAGCGCGCAGTAGAACTCCGCGGGGTAGTAGCGGCGCAGCCACGCGGACTGGTAGGCCAGCACCGCGAAGGCGGCGGCGTGGGACTTCGGGAAGCCGAACGCGCTGAAGGCGACGAGCTTCTTGAACACCGTGCGCGCCGTGGCCGGGTCCACCCCGTTCCGGGCGCAGCCGTCGCGGAACTCCCGCCAGAAGCTCAGCATGAGCTCGCGGGACCGTCGCCGGCTCATGGCCCGGCGCAGGGACTCCGCCTGGCCCGCCGTGAACCCGGCCAGCGCCCGCGCCACCTCCAGCACCTGGTCCTGGAAGAGGATGATGCCCAGCGTCTCCCCCAGCACCGACGCCAGGCGCGGGTGATCGACGGGCGGGCGGAAGGGCCGGTCCGGCCACCGCGCCCGCCACCGGAGCTCCCGCGCCCGCCGGGTCACGTACGGGTGCACGGCGCCGCCCACAATGGGCCCCGGCCGGACGAGCGCCACCTGCACCGCCAGGTCGTCCAGGGTCTGTGGCCGGACCCGGGGGAGCATCTGGATCTGGGCGCGGGATTCGATCTGGAAGAGGCCGACGGTGTCGCCCCGGCAGATCTCCGCGTAGACGGCGGGGTCGGCGTAGTCCAGGCGGGCGAGGTCCACCGGCGGCTTGCCCTGGGCGGCGATGTGCTCCAAGCACTCCTCCACCGCGGAGAGCATCCCCAGCGCCAGGAAGTCCACCTTGATGAAGCGGGCGTCGTCGCAGGAGTCCTTGTCCCACTGGACCACGAAGCGCCCCGCCATGCGGGCGGGCTCCACCGGCACCAGCTCCACCAGGGGTTGGGAGGCGATGATCATCCCGCCCACGTGCTGGGAGACGTGCCGCGGCAGCCCGGCGATCTCCCGCGTGAGCGCCACCAGGTGCCGCCACGCCGGGGTCTCCGCCTTTGACGCCAGCTCCGGGACGCGCGCCAACTCCGCCGCCACGTCTCCGGCGTCCCAGCGGTCGCCCAGCTTCGCTAGTTTGTCCAGGTCCGTCGCCGGCAGCCCCAGCGCCTTGCCCACGTCCCGGACCGCGCTGCGGAAGCGGTACGTGGCGAAGCTGCAGACCAGCGCCGCGTGCTCGTGCCCGTAGCGCGCCATGACCCGCTTGATGAGCTCCTCCCGGATGTCCCGCGGGAAGTCCAGGTCGATGTCCGGCACGGAGGCCAGCGCTTCGTTCAGGAAGCGCCCCAGGGACAGGTTGTGCCGGACGGGGTCCACGTGGGAGAGCCCGATGAGGTAGCAGATGATGGAGGAGACGGAGGAGCCGCGGCCGCGGCCGGGCGGGAGGTGCGCCAGGGCCCGGGGGCTCTCCGGCCCGCGGACCTCCGCCGCCACCTGCCCGGCCAGATCCAGGAGGTCACGGTAGACCAGGAAGAAGCCGGCCAGCCCGTGCCGCCGCACCAGCGCCAGCTCCTCCGCCAGCCGCGCCTCCGCCTGCTTCCGGTGCGGGTCCCAGGGCGGGTACCTCGCCGCCAGCGCCTCCCGGCAGACCCGCGCCAGGGCCTCGTCCGCCGGCTCGTCCCGCGGGTTCTGGAAGTCCGGGAAGCGGTAGCCCAGGTCGCGGGTGAGGTCGAACGCGCAGCGCTCGGCGACGCGGACCGTCCCGGCCACGGCCTCCGGGAGGTCGGCGAAGAGGCGGGCCATCTCCTGCGGGGCCTTCAGGTAGAACTCGTCGTTGGGGCGGCGCTCCTGGTGGCAGCCGTCCAGCGTCGTGCGGCCCCGGATGGCGACCAGGACGTCCTGGAGGCGGTGGCGCTCCCGCACGTGGTAGTGGACGGTGTTCGTGGCCACCAGGGGCACGCCCAGCCGCCGGGCCAGCGCCACCAGGCGGCGGTTGCGGGCCGCCTCGCCCCGGACGTACTGGCGCTGGAGCTCGACGGAGACGTTCTCCGGGCCGAACCAAGCCAGGAGCCGGCGGAGCGCCGCGGCGGCCTCCTCCTCCCGTCCTGCGGCCAGGAGCGCGGGCACCTCGCCCCGGGGGCAGCCGGTGAGGACGATGAGGCCGGCGGCGTGCCGGGCCAGGAGCGCCGGGTCCAGGGCGGGGTCGTCCTTGCCCCGGGCGTGGGCGGCGGTGAGGAGGCGGCAGAGGTTGCCGTAGCCCTCCCGGCTCGCGCAGAGGAGGGTGAGGTGGTGGCCGGAGGTCAGGGTGACCT
>DATCLE010000040.1:0-2215 GCA_036564075.1 Dehalococcoidia bacterium | reverse complement strand
GTAGAGCGGCGGCCAGAGCTGCTCGCACTGGTCGTAGCAGGTGCTGGTGTTCTCGCCGTCCCGCGTGAAGACGTAGAGCGCCCGGCCCTCCGCGTCCGTCAGGATCCGGCCCAACTGCGGGTGCTCCGAGACGGAGACCGCCGTCCGGGCCGCGCCGCCCCCCGCCGGCGTGGCGGTGGCCTCCGTCCCAGCGGCCGTCTCCCCGCCCGCAGCGGGCTGGTCCTCATCGTCGCCGCCGCACGCCGCGGCCAGCGTCACGGTGGCTGCCAGCACGGCGGCCAGCACCCATCCGACCCTCCACCTGCCCATGCGCGTCCCTCCCTGCTGAAGTTGTGCTGCCTAAGGTACGATCCTGCCCCCGGCGCCGGTTTGCCGCCCCCGCCGCCGGATGGTGGTATGCGCCGCCGCCCGCACCCGCCGTAGCCTGGAGCCGGACACGCCCCCAGCAACGGAAGGATCCCATGGCCCAGCCGAAGGTGGTGATCTTCGTCCGGCCGGACTGCCCCGCGTGTCGCGAGGCCATGGCGTTCTTCGCGGAGCACCAC
This sequence comes from Dehalococcoidia bacterium, assembly GCA_036564075.1. Classification (GTDB taxonomy): domain Bacteria; phylum Chloroflexota; class Dehalococcoidia; order DATCLE01; family DATCLE01; genus DATCLE01. Next base: position 1,670 of record DATCLE010000040.1, on the reverse strand, counting down.
GTCCCCTACGACGACCGCGACGTGGAGTTCGACCCCGCGGCGCTCCGGGAGATGCTCCAGCACGACGCCCGGGAGACGCCCACCATCGTCATCGACGGCGAGGTGATCGAGGGGTTCGACCGGCACCGGCTGGAGACCATCCTGGAGGACTACGGCATCCCGTAGCGCGGGGCGCCGCTCCCGGCGTACAATGCCCCCAAGGCGGCCCCGGCCGTGGCCGCCGGGAGGAGGCGAACCGTGATCAGCAGCATGGAGGGGTTCCTGCGCTACTTCGACGCCGTGCACCGGCGGACGGTGCGGGACGTGGCCGCCCTGCCGCCCGCCGCGGCGTCTTACCGGCCCGCCACCGGCGAGGGGGAGAACGCCTGGAGCATCGCCCAGATCGTCCGGCACATCGCCGGCTCGCGCCTCTACTTCGCGCGCGCCTACCGGGGCGAAGGCTGGATCGCCGACGGCGACCTCCCGCCCACGGAGTCGCAGGCGGACTGGGTCCCGTGCCTGGAGGAGTCCGCGGCGGAGTTCCGGCGGCGGCTGGCGGGCACGCCGGAGGCGTGGCTCTCCCGCCGGGTCCAGATGATCGATACGGACGGGGCACTCTCCGGCTGGCGCATCCTCATGATGTGCCTGGAGCACGAGGTGCACCACCGGTCCCAGATCGACACGTACGCGGGGCTCCAGGGCTGGCCGGTACCGGACATCTACGGCCGCTCCGCAGAGGAGGTTGGCCTGCAGCAGGAGCAGCAGCGCCGCCGGTACGGCGGCCGGGAGGAGGGGAACCCATGAGCCGGGCAGCCCGGCCGCCCGAAACGCCGCCTTCGCCCTGGCCGGTGCTGGGGTTGGGCGTAGGCCTCGGCCTCGGCGCCGTGGCGGGCGCCGTCATCGCCTCCGCCTCCTTCGAGGCGGCCTCCGCCGGCATCCCGGCGGGCGCCTTCGCCGGGGGCGCCCTGGGCTTCGTCCTGGGGCGGCTGGTGCGGCTGCCCGTCTAGCGGCCCGCGCTCAGGCCCGCTTGGACCGCAGGGCCTTCAGCACCTTCACCGTGCCGCCGGCGCGGAGCTCCGCGTACCGCGCCGACTCTATGGGGCTGAGCGCCACCCTGCCCTGCTCGTTAAAGTGGAGGCCCCAGCCGTACCGCTTGGGCAGCGGGGACGACCGCAGGCACGCCTGGGGCTTGGAGAAGAACTGCCGGCGCAACTCCGCCACCTCCGCCTCCGACCGTCCAACGGCCTCCTGCCGCCGCAGCCAGGTGAGGAACAGCACGTCCTCCTGGGTGTAGACGTAGGGGCTGTCCGCCAGCAGCTCGTACTGGACGGCCGCCACGGTCCGCTGCCCGTTCCGGTCCTCCGGCACCACGCTCCGGGTCACGGGGCAATCGTCCGCCACGGCGATGAGCGTCTGGTAGTAGTTCAGGTCCACGGGCGTCCTCCCCGGCGTAGGGTCGCTGGCCCCATTCTACCACCATCGGACTGCCCGGGAACCCGCCCAGGATCCCCCCAGGGCCCCCTACCGCCGCGCCAGCCGCCGGAGGCCGCTGTACGCCGCACCCATGCCGGCGCCGTACACCACGTGCATGGTCACCCGGCGCATCGTGGTCTCCCGCGGCTCCTCCGTGGGCGGCGGCAGGATCCCCGCCACCGGCACCCAGCCGGCGTAGCTCACCGCCCACACCCCCA
>DATCLE010000039.1:0-4126 GCA_036564075.1 Dehalococcoidia bacterium | reverse complement strand
CGTCACGCCCTTCGGGCTGGACGGGCCGTGGGCGGACCGGAAGGGGACCGGCCTCGTTGCCGCCGCCATGGGCGGGTTCATGCACCTCTGCGGCGACCCCACCAGGGAGCCCCTCCGGAACGGCGCCTCCCTGCCGGAGTTCCAGGCCGGCCTCTTCGCGGCGCTGGGCGCCGTCGCCGGCCTGCTGGCCCTGGAGGCCGGCCTGGGCGGTTCAGCCGTGGACGTCTCGCTCCTGGAGTCCGTCATCGCCTTCCAGGAGCGGGGTGACCTGGCGGTGACGCACCTGGACCAGGACTGGGTGCGGTCCCGCCGGCATGAGGTGGGCCACCCCTTCACCGTCTACCCCTGCGCCGATGGGTTCGTGACTCTGGCCGTCGGCACGCCGCGGCACTGGGCCAACCTCTGCACCCTCATTGGGAAGCCGGAGTGGGCGGAGGACACGGAGCTGGTGCTGAACCGCCTTGCCCGTGCGGACATAATCGACGCGGTGCTGGTCCCCTGGCTGCTGGCCCGTCCGGCGGCGGAGGTGGTGCGCGCGTGCCAGGAGCTGTTCATCCCCTGCGGGCCCGTGCTGTCCGCGGACCAGGTGCTGGCGGACGCCCACCTGGCTGAGCGCCGCTTCTTCCAGACGCTGCCGCGGGACGGAGCGGACCCGGTCCTGGTCCCCGGGGCACCCTTCCGCTGGTCCGGCGGGACCTGGCCGGAGCCGGCTCCGGCGCCGCAGGCGGGTGAGCACACGGCCGTCTATACGGGAGGGGGTCCGTGCGCGTCGGTCTCCTGAGCGGCATCCGCGTGGTGGAGCTGGGGACGGCCTGGGCCGGGCCCTACGCCGCCCGGCTGCTGGCGGACTTGGGTGCGGAGGTCATCAAGGTAGAGGGGCCGCGCCGGCCGGACTTCGTCCGCTTCGGCATGTACGTGGATGACGACCCGGGCGAGACGCCGTGGGAGCGGGGCGGGCACTACCAGAAGTTCAGCCGGAACAAGCTGAGCTGCGTCCTGGACATCACCGCACCCGCCGGGCATGCCCTCTTCATCCGGCTCCTGGAGCGGAGCGACGTGCTCATCGAGAACAACACGCCACGGGTGCGGGAGCACCTGGGGTTGACCCCCGCCTTCCTCCGGGAGCGGCTGCCCCACCTGGTGGCCGTCTCCCTGCCGGGCTTCGGCGATTGGGGGCCGTACCGGAACTACCTGGCCTTCGGGCTCACCATCGAAGGCTTCTCCGGCCTCAGCAGCGTCACGGGCTACGCCGAAGACGGGGTGCCCGTCCGCTCCACCGTCCCCTACGGCGACCCGGTGGCGGCAGTCTACGGCGCGCTGGCGGCCCTGGCGGGCATCCGGCAGCGGCGCCGGACAGGCCGGGGGCTGCACGTGGAGCTGTCTCAGCATGAGGCGCTCATCACCCTCCTGCCGGACGTCCTCCTGCGGGCCCAGGTGGCGGGCAGCCCCCCCGGCCCTGCCGGCAACGACGATGCGCTGCTCTACGCGCCCCACGGCGTCTTTCCCTGTCGCGGCCGGGACGCCTGGGTGGCCATTGCCGTGGAGACGGACGGGGAGTGGCGCGCCCTGTGCCGGGTCATCGGCCGGCCGGACCTCCAGGAGCGGGACACCCACGAGGCCCGGGACGCCGCGGAGGTCCGCCGCGCCGTGGAGGCGTGGACCCGGGGGCGGACCAAGACGGAAGCGGCGGAGGAACTGCAGCGTCACGGCGTGCCGGCGGGGCCGGTGCTCTCAGTGCGGGAGATGATGGCGCACCGGCAGGTGACGGCGCGCGGCTGCTACCGGGAGGTGGCCCACCCCTCCTACCGCCCGCTCCCGTACGCCCAGTCCCCCGTCCGCTTTGCGGGCCGGGAGGCCCGGGAGGACCGGCACGCGCCCTTGTTCGGCCAGGACAACCGGTACGTCTTCCGGGACCTCCTGGGGCTGAGCGAGGAGGAGATCCAGCGCCTCTACGCCGAGGGCGTCACCGCTGACCGCCCTGAGATGGCGTAGCGCATCCAGGAGGAGAGGCCGTGGAGTACCAGGACATTGTGGTCAGCAGCGAGGACGGCGTCGGCACCATCCGGATCAACCGGCCGCACGCCATGAACGCCGGCACGGGGCAGACGTGGGCGGAGATGAACCGCGCCCTGGACGGGTTCGAACGGGACGCCTCGGTGCGGGTGGTGGTCCTCACGGGGACGGGGCGGGCGTTCTGCGCCGGCGACGACGTGAAGGAGCTCTTCCAGCGGCGCCTGGAGGGCGACCTGCCGGAGCCGGACGTGGCCGCGGAGGCGGAGGCGTTGCGACGGCACGAGCCGGTGGGGCTGGACCGCCTGGTCACCTACCCCAAGCCCACCATCGCGGCCGTCAACGGCGTGGCGGTGGGCTACGGCTGCGACATCGCCCTCATGTGCGACTTCCGCATCGCCGCCCGGTCCGCCCGGCTGGGGGAGGTGTTCATCCGCCGCGGGCTCATCCCGGAATCCGGCGGGCTCCTCATCCTACCGCTCCTGGTGGGATGGGAGAAGGCGCACGAGCTGGTGCTGACCGGCGAGATCATCGACGCCGAGGAGGCCTGCCGCATCGGCATGGTGGGCCGCGTGGTGGCGGACGAGGAGCTGATGGACGCCACCCGGGAGCTGGCGGCGCGGCTCATGGCCGGGGCGCCCCTGGCCCAGCGCATGGCCAAGGAGGGCTTCCGCCTGGCCCGGGAGGGCACCCTGGCGCAGTTCTTCGACTACCAGCGGAAGGCCCAGGAACTCATGTTCCGCTCCGCAGACCACCGGGAGGGCGTGCGGAGCTTCCTGGAGAAGCGGGAGCCCAACTTCACGGGACACTAGCCGGTGCCGGCCCGGGCCGGACGGCGGCCCGGAGCCCGGCTCAGCATGGCAGAGAGGAGGACACAGTGCAGACGACGCCGACGAGCGACACGGTGCTGGCGCCGTCGCCGGAGACGGTGCGGCTGCGGGAGGCGGTGCGCCGCTTCATGGACGCGCACATCTACCCGAACGAGCGGGTGCTGGCGGGGCTGGAGGGCGGCCACGCGGAGGCGGAGGCGCTCATGCGGGAGCTGCAGGCGCGGGCGAAGGCGGAGGGCCTCTGGGCGCCGCACCTGCCCAAGGAGGCGGGCGGGCTGGGCATCGGCTTCCTGGGCTTCGCCTACCTCAACGAGGTGATCGGCCGCTCCCTCTACGCGCCGCGCGCCTTCGGCTCGCAGGCGCCGGACGCCGGGAACGCGGAGATCCTCTGGCAGTACGGGACGCCGGAGCAGCAGGAGCGCTGGCTGCGGCCGCTGGTGGCCGGTGAGGTCCGCTCCTGCTACTCCATGACCGAGCCCGCCGTCTCGGGCGCCGACCCGACGGGGCTGGAGACGACGGCGGTGCGGGACGGCGACGAGTGGGTGATCAACGGCCGGAAGTGGTTCAGCAGCGGGGCCATCGGCGCGGCGTTCGCCATCGTCATGGCGAAGACGGACCCGGAGGCGCCGCCGCACGGCCGGTTCAGCATGCTCATCGTCCCGACGGACACGCCGGGCTTCACGATCGAGCGGCGGGTGGAGGTCTGGGGCGACCCGGAGGCGAACCACCCGCAGGTCCGCTACGAGCACGTGCGGGTGCCGGCCACCCACCTCCTGGGGCCGCAGGGGGCGGGGTTCAAGATCGCGCAGCGGCGGCTGGGGCCGGGGCGGATCCACCACTGCATGCGCTGCCTGGGGATGGCGCAGCGGGCGTTCGACCTGCTCTGCCAGCGGGCGCTGGCGCGGCACGCCTTCGGCGGCCCCATCGCCGACAAGCAGGCGATCCAGTTCTGGGTGGCGGACCTGGCGGCGAACATCCAGGCGGCGCGGCTGCTGACGCTGCACGCGGCGCGGAAGATCGACCTGGGGGACGAGGCGCGGACGGAGGTGAGCGCCATCAAGTTCTTCGTGGTCCAGGTGACGTGCGACGCCGTGGACAAGGCGATCCAGGTGCACGGGGCGCTGGGGGTGACGGCGGACACGCCGCTGCAGGCGATGTACAAGAGCGCGCGGACGCTGCGCATCGCCGACGGGCCGGACGAGGTGCACCGGATGGTGGTGGGCCGCAACGTCCTGCGCGCCTACCGCGCCGGCGGCACCTGGGACTTCTCCGCCTGACCCGCCCCC
>DATCLE010000038.1:0-3523 GCA_036564075.1 Dehalococcoidia bacterium | reverse complement strand
CGGCTCCCGCTCCACCCCGCTGGCCCTCCTCTTCCGCCGGCACCCGGCCGTGCGGGTCTGGACCCACCTGGACGAGCGGTCCGCCGGCTTCTTCGCCCTGGGCATGGCGAAGGCCCGCCGGGAGCCCGTGGCCGTGGTGGTTACCTCCGGCACGGCGGCCGCGAACCTGACGCCCGCCGTGGTGGAGGCGTACCACGGCGGCGTGCCGCTCCTGGTGCTCACGGCGGACCGACCGCCGGAGGCGCGCGACGTGGGCGCGCTCCAGACCATCGACCAGGTGCGGCTCTACGGCTCCCACGCCAAGTGGTTCCAGGAGATGCTGCTGCCGGAGGAGGGCCCGGAGGCCGTCCGCCACGCCCGCGTGGCCGCTGCCCGCGCAGCGGCCACGGCGCGGGCGGACCGCCCCGGCCCCGTCCACCTGAACTTCCCCTTCCGGGAGCCCCTCATCCCGGCGCCGGGCCTGCCCACGGGACCCGTCCCGGAAGACGCGGCGGACCGGCCCGCGGTGGCGGTCTCCCGCGCCCCCCGGCGCGCCGGCCCGGACGTGGTGGACCGGCTGGCCCGTGACGTGCAACCCCTCCGGCGCGGCCTGGTGGTCTGCGGCCCGCTGGACCGGCCGGGCTTCCCGGAGGCCGCCGCCCGCCTGGCGGGCCGCCTGGGCTGGCCCCTGCTGGCGGATGCCCTCTCCCAGGCCCGCTGCGGGCCGCACGTGGGCCCCGCCGTGGTGACCGCCTACGACGCCTTCCTCCGTGACCCGGCCCTGGCGGAGCGCCTGGCGCCGGAGGCGGTGCTGCGCTTCGGCGCGGCGCCGGTCTCCAAGCCGCTGCTCCAGTACCTCCAGCGCCACGCCGGTGCCCGGCAGGTGGTGGTGGACGGCGGCGAGGGGTGGACGGACCCGGCCCTCACCGCCACGGACGTGGTCCACGCGGACCCGCACAGCTTCTGCGAGGATCTGCTGGCCGCCCTTCCCGGCGACGCGCCGGCGGACGGCGCCTGGTCGGAGCGCTGGGCGCGCCTGGACGCTGGGGCGCGGCGTGCCCTGGCGGCGGGCCTGCGGTCGGAGGAGGGGCTGACGGAGCCGCGGGCCTTCCTGGAGCTGGCGGACCTGCTGCCGGACGGGGCCACCGTCTTCGCGGGCAACAGCATGCCGGTACGGGACCTGGACACCTTCTTCCCGCCCCGCGAGCGCCCCGTGCGCTTCCTGGCCAACCGCGGCGCCAGCGGCATCGACGGCGTGGTGTCCAGCGCGCTGGGGGCCGCCGCGGCGTCGCCGGGGCCGCTGCTGCTGGTGCTGGGGGACCTCTCCTTCTACCACGACATGAACGGCCTGCTGGCGGCGAAGCTGCACGGCCTCCGGGCCACCATTGTGGTCCTCAACAACGACGGCGGCGGCATCTTCTCCTTCCTGCCCCAGGCGGAGCACGGCGAGCACTTCGAGGAGTTGTTCGGCACGCCGCACGGCCTGAGCTTCGCCCCCGTGGCAGAGCTGTACGGCGTGGGCTACCGCCGGGTGGCGTCCTGGGAGGAGTTCCGCGCCGCCGTGGCGGACGGGTTGGGGTCGGACGGGGTGCAGGTGGTGGAGGTGCCCACGGACCGGGCGGCCAACGTGGCGCTGCACCGGCGGCTCTTCGCCGCTGTCTCGGAGGCGGCGGCCGCCGTGGAGGGGGCCGCGCCCTCCCGGGGAGGGACCGCGCCGTGAGCTACCTGACGGTGAACGGCGTCCGCCTGTACGTGGAGGTGGAGGGCTCCGGGCCCGCGCTGCTGCTGCTCCACGGCTTTACGGGCAGCGCAGAGACCTGGCGGCCCCACCGGGCCGCATGGGAGGGCTTCACCGCTGTGGCGGTGGACCTGCTGGGCCACGGCCGCTCCGACTGCCCGGCGGACCCGGCGCGGTACGCCGTGGAGCGGTGCGTGGAGGACCTGCTGGCCGTGCTGGACCGGCTGGGCTTCCCGCGCGCGGCCGTGCTGGGCTACTCCATGGGCGGCCGCGTGGCGCTGCGCCTGGCGCTGCGGGCTCCGGAGCGGGTGCCGGCCCTGGTGCTGGAGAGCGCGTCGCCCGGCATCCCGGACCCGACGGAGCGGGCGGAGCGGGCCCGCAGCGACGACGCCCTGGCGGACGGCATCGAGCGGGACGGCGTGGAGGCGTTCGTGGACCGGTGGGAGGCGCTGCCGCTCTGGGCCAGCCAGGCGCGGCTGCCGGAGGAGGTCCGGGCGCGGCTGCGGGCCCAGCGCCTGCGCAACAGCGCCGCCGGGCTGGCGGGCAGCCTCCGGGGCATGGGCGCCGGCCGGGAGGAGCCGGTGCTGGACCGCCTGGGAGCGCTGCCCATGCCGGTGCTCCTGCTGGCCGGCGAGCTGGATGAGAAGTACTGCCGGCTGGCCCGGGAGATGGCCGGGCGGCTGCCGCGGCCCCAGGTGGTGACGGTGCCGGAGGCGGGCCACGCGGTGCACCTGGAGCAGCCCGCCCGTTTCCAGGCCGCCGTGCGAGCGTTCCTGCTGGACACGCTGCGCCCGGCCGGGAGGCCGGGGGCGGAGGAGACCCTGAGGCACAGTTCCGAGAGGTGAACGAGGGGGGTTGCCATGCCTGTTGCCTGGCAGAAGTCCGGCGAGTACCACGACATCATCTACGAGACGGCGGAGGGGATGGCCAAGATCACCATCAACCGCCCGGAGGTCCGCAACGCCTTCCGGCCCCAGACGCTGTTCGAACTCCAGGACGCTTTCCAGCGCGCCCATGAGGACCCGGACATCGGGGTGATCATCCTGACGGGGGCCGGGAAGGAGGCGTTCTGCTCCGGCGGCGACCAGCGGGTCCGCGGCGAGGGCGGCTACGTGGGGGACGACGGCGTGCCGCGCCTCAACGTGCTGGAGCTCCAGCGCCAGATCCGCTACATGCCCAAGCCCGTCATCGCCATGGTGGCGGGGTACGCCATCGGCGGTGGGCACGTGCTGCACGTGGTGTGCGACCTCACCATCGCCGCGGACAACGCCGTCTTCGGCCAGACGGGGCCCCGGGTGGGCAGCTTCGACGGCGGCTACGGCGCCACCATGCTGGCGCGCATTGTGGGCCACAAGAAGGCGCGGGAGATCTGGTATCTCTGCCGCCAGTACTCCGCCCAGGAGGCGCTGGCCATGGGGCTGGTGAACGCCGTGGTGCCCCTGGACCAACTGGAGGAGGAGACGGTCCGCTGGGCCAAGGAGATCCTGGCCAAGAGCCCCACGGCCATCCGCATGCTGAAGCGCGCCTTCATCGCCGATACCGATGGGCTGGCGGGCCTCCAGGCCTTTGCGGGGGACGCCACCCTGCTGTTCTACCTGACGGAGGAGGCCAAGGAGGGCCGCAACGCCTTCCTGGAGAAGCGGAAGCCGGACTTCACCCGGTTCCCGCGGCTGCCGTAGGAGGGGACGCCGTGGCCGCCGGCATGCGCTCCGGCGCGCAGATGAGCCCGCTCAAGGTCTGGCTCCTGGCCGCCCGGCCGCCCACCCTCACCGCGGCCGTGGTCCCGGTGCTGGTGGGCACCGCCGC
>DATCLE010000037.1:0-9042 GCA_036564075.1 Dehalococcoidia bacterium | reverse complement strand
CCCCCGCCCGCCCCGGCGTGCTAGGATCGACGTGCCATGACCGGCCGCGACAACCGCCTCAGCCTCTACGTCCACGTCCCCTTCTGCGACGTGAAGTGCGGCTACTGCGACTTCAACTCCTACGCCGGGCTGGACTCCCTCATGCCCGCCTACACGGATGCCCTGCTGGAGGAGATCCGCCGCTGGTCCCCCCACGCCCGCGGCTACACCGTCCACACCGTCTTCTTCGGCGGCGGCACCCCCAGCCTCCTGCCGCCGGCCTGCCTGGAGCGGATCCTGGCCGCCATCCGGGACGCCTTCACCCTGGACGCCGCCCCCGAGATCAGCCTGGAGGCGAACCCCGGCACCGTGGACGAAGGCCGCCTGCGCCACCTCCGTGCCTTGGGGATCACCCGCCTCAGCCTGGGCGTCCAGTCCTTCCACGACGACGAACTGGCCGCCCTGGACCGCATCCACTCCGCCGCGGACGTGGCCGCGGCCTACGCCGCCGCCCGTGCCGCCGGCTTCGAGAACGTGAACCTGGACCTCATCTTCGGCCTGCCGGGCCAGACCCTGGAGCGGTGGGAGCACAACGTCCGCCGCGCCCTGGCGCTCCGGCCGGAGCACCTCTCCCTCTACGCCCTCACCGTGGAGGAGGGGACGCCGCTGGCCTCCCAGGTCCGCCGCGGCCTCGTGCCGGCGCCGGACCCGGACCTCCAGGCCGAGATGTACGAGCGGGCGGACGCCCTCCTGGCGGAGAGCGGCTACCTCCAGTACGAGATCTCCAACTGGTCGCTGCCGGGCCGCGCCTGCCGCCACAACCTCACGTACTGGGAGAACCGGCCGTACCTGGGGCTGGGCCCCGGCGCCCACTCCTGCTTCGGTGGGCGGCGCTTCTCCGTGGTCCGCTCGCCCCGCGCCTACGTCCGGGCGCTGACCCCCGGCGGCGACGGCATGCCCCAGATCGAGTGGGAAGAGACGCTGGACCCCGCCACAGAGATGGCGGAGACGGTCATCCTGGGCCTGCGGCTGGCGGACGGCGTCTCCCTCCCGGCCTTCCAGGCCCGCTTCGGCGTGTCCCTCCCCGCCGTCTACGGCGACGCCGTGCGCGAGCTGACGGACCTGGGCCTCCTGGAGGCGGCCGGCGGGCGCCTCCGCCTCACGCGGCGGGGCCGGCTCCTGGCCAACGAGGCGTTCCTCCGCTTCCTGCCGGACCCGCCCGCCGTCACCCCAACTGGAACGCCGAGCGCAGCCGCGCCATGAGATGGGAGACGTCCGGCTCCCGGGAGGGCCGGGCGCCGTACACGTTGGGGTCCTGGTGGAACGGCTCCCCCAGCAGCCGGTCCACACAGACCCGCACGGACCACGCCAGCGCGTCCAGGTGGTACCCGCCCTCCAGCACCCACACGGAGCGCCCCCCGCACAGCTCCTCCGCCAGGCCGGCCGCCGTCTCCGCCAGCCGCCGGTAGCCCGCCGCCGTCACCTGCATGCCGGCCAGCGGGTCCGCCAGGTGGGCATCGAACCCCGCGGACACCAGGATCAGGTCCGGCCGGAAGCGCCGCACCAGCGGCACCGCCAGCTCCTGGAAGACCGCCGTGTAGACGCCGTCGCCGCACCCCGCGGGCAGGGGCACGTTCATGGTGGTTCCCCGGGCCTCACCCTCGCCGGTCTCCTCCCAGTGGCCCGTGCCGGGGTAAAAGGGATACTGGTGCACGGAGAAGAAGAGCACGGAGGGGTCATCGTAGAAGATCTCCTGCGTGCCGTTCCCGTGGTGCACGTCGAAGTCCAGGATGGCCACCCGGGCCAGCCCGTGGCGTCGCTGGGCGTGTCGCGCGGCCAGCGCCACGTTGTTGAAGAGGCAGAAGCCCATGGCGCGGCCACGCTCCGCATGGTGCCCCGGCGGCCGCACCACCGCGAACGCCGACTGCACGGAACCCGTCAGCACCGCGTCCACCGCCGCCAGGCAGCCGCCCACCGCCGTCCGCGCCACCTCCCAGGAGGAGGCCGCCACGTAGGTGTCCACGTCAATCCAGCCGCCCCCCGCCGACGACAGTCGCTGGATGTAGTCCACGTGCGCCGGCGTGTGGACCAGCTCCAGGTCCGCCCGCTCCGCCGGCCTGGCCGTCAGACCCATGCACCGCCCGCTGATGCCCGCTCCGTCCAGGAGGGCCATGACGGCGTCCGCCCGGCCCGGCTGCTCCACGTGGCCCGCCGCCGCGTGGCGCCGGTGACCCGGGTCGTAGTAGAGCCCGACACTGCTCACGCTCTCCGGCCTGTTCTAGCGCCCTACGTTCGGGCGAAGTACACCACCCCGTTCCGGTGGGTCCTGCGGAGCATGCCCTCGCGATGCAGGTACTCCAGGTGCGCCAGGGTCTCCCCCAGCGCCGCCCGCTTCATCCACAGCGAGAACGTCTCGAACTTGCCGGTCACCCACTGCACGTGCGCCGCCACCTGGTACGCCGTCAGCTCCCCTTCGCCGATGGCGTTCAGCATCTCCTGGAGCCGCGCCTGGTGGTGCTGCTCCAGCTCCGTCAGCCGCCGCTGCAGGTGCTCGAAGGTGAACTCGTGGGCCGGCAGCGCCGTGTCCACGTCCAGCGCCTTCAGCCGCCGGATCCCTTCGATGAAGTCCGCCAGCGGGTTCCCCAGCTGCTGGGGATGCAGGCTCACGTTGGGGGAGATGGTGGGCAGCACGTGGTCGCCCGTCATGAGGAGCCGCTGTCCCCGCTCATAGAGGCAGATGTGGCCGGGGGAGTGCCCCGGCGTCCAGATCACCTCCAGCTCGAACGAGCCGGTCACGAAGGTCTCACCGCCGTACACCACCCGGTCCGGCAGGGTGGAGGTCACGAACTGGCGGGCCGGCATGCTGGCGTTCTTGAGCTGGCCCACCTCGTTCTCCGGGACGCCGTGCATCAAGAGCCAGGAGGCCATCTCCGCCAGCAGCACCTCCGGCTCCTCATACCGGGAGTGGATGAAGTCCCGCTCCCGGGCGTGCATGATGACCTCCGCGCCGGAGGCCTCCTTCACCCGGCCGGCCAGCCCGTAGTGGTCCGGGTGCACGTGGGTGAGCACCAGCCGCTTCACGTTGTGCCAGGCCACGCCCAGCTCCTTGAGCTGGCCCTCCAGCGCCTCCCACGCCTCCGGCGTGTTCCAGCCGCAGTCCAGCAACGTGAAACCGTCCTCCCCTTCGATGAGGTAGGGGAGGACGTAGCCCAGGGGGTTGTTGGGGATGGGGACCTTGAGCTGGTGGATGCCGCGAACAATCTCCATGGACTCACTGCCTTTCCCGTACGATACGCTGCTCGCACGCGTGATGTGCGCCTGTATCGTACCAACAGTGAGGACGGAAGGGAGCCCCCGGCCCAGGGGAGCCCGGAGCCGCCCACCGCCGGCCTCTCCGCCTTCCGGCCCTCGGCGACCACTGTGCGGTGAAACGTACGGTACTGGGAACGTTCCCCTACCGTCAAGCCGTCACGGCCACCCACGGACCTGCTCGCCCATTACCGGCTGGAAAACAGGTAGTGGGCGGCGTACACTAGGATGGTCAGCCAGCCGGGCCGGCACCCGGCGCGCGACAGGAGGTGACCACCGTGGCACAGGCAACCACCACCGGCCTGGAGACCCGCGAGTACCAGCTCTTCATCAACGGCGAGTGGGTAGCCCCCCGGTCCGGCGAGACGCGGGAGCGGCGCAACCCTGCCAACCTGAACGACGTGGTGGCCCGCTTCCCCTGGGCGGACGAGGCGGACACGGAGCGGGCCGTCCAGGCGGCCCGGGCGGCCTTCGACGGGGGCGACTGGCCGCGCATGCCCGCCCGGGAGCGGGCCCACGTCCTGCTCAAGGCCGCCGCCCGGCTGCGGGAGGAGGCGCCCAACCTGGCCGTCCTCCTCACCCGGGAGGTGGGGAAGCCCATCCGCGAGGCCTTCGGAGAGGTGCTGGCCACCGCCGACGTGTTGGAGTACTACGGCGGCATGGCCCTGGACGTGAAGGGTGAGGCCATCTCCAACTTCGTCCCCACGGCCTTCGGCATCACCATCCGGGAGCCGGTGGGCGTGGCCGCCATCATCACGCCCTGGAACTTCCCCCTCCTGCTGGCCTCGTGGAAGCTGGCGCCCGCCCTGGCCATCGGCTGCACTACCGTATCGAAGCCCTCGGACCTCACGCCCTGCACCACCTTCGAACTGGCGCGCATCCTCCAGGAGGCGGGCGCGCCGCCGGGCGTGGTGAACGTGGTCACGGGCGACGGCCCCACCGTGGGCGGCTACCTGGCCGCCAGCCACAGCGTGGACAAGATCGCCTTCACCGGCTCCACGGCCACCGGCCGCAAGGTCATGCAGGCGGCCTCCGGCAACCTGAAGAAGATCTCCCTGGAGCTGGGCGGCAAGTCCCCCAACATCATCTTTGAGGACGCCGACCTGGACGAGGCCGTCCAGGGCGCCCTCTTCGGCATCTTCCTCAACCAGGGCGAGGTCTGCCAGGCCGGCTCCCGGCTGCTGGTCCAGGCCTCTGTCCACGACCAGGTGGTGGAGCGGCTGGTGGCGGCCACCCGCGCCCTGAAGCCGGGCAATCCCCTAGACCGGAACACCACCATGGGCGCCATTGTCTCCCAGGCCCAGTTGGAGAAGATCCAGCACTACCTGGAGGCAGGCCAGAAGGAGGGCGCGGACCTGCTGGTGGGCGGCCAGCGCCTCACCGGCGGCGAGTACGACCAGGGGTACTACGTGCAGCCCACCATCTTCGACGGCGTCCGCAATGAGATGACCATCGCCCGGGACGAGATCTTCGGTCCGGTGCTGGCGGTCATCCCCTTCCAGGACGCGGACGACGCTCTGCGCATCGCCAACGACACCATCTACGGGCTGGCGGCCGGCGTCTGGACCAGGAACGTGGACACCATGTTCGCCATGTTCAAGGGGCTGAAGGCGGGGATGGTCTTCGGCAACTGCTACCACTCCGCCGGGCTCTCCCAGCTCCCCTTCGGGGGGTACAAGCAGAGCGGCATCGGCCGGGAGCTGGGGACGCACGGCCTGGACCTGTTCACGGAGGTGAAGTCGCTCCAGCTCCGCCTGCACTGAGGGGCGCGCCGCCCGCCGCGGGGACGGAGTCGCGCGGCCTTTGACAAGCGCAGTATCATGAGCTAGACGGGCCGTCGGCGTCACCAGCGCCGTGAGACGGCGTTCGCGGGCGGTTGCGGGCGGCCAGCGGGACCGGGCGGCCCCTGCCGCCCGGAGGGTGCACCCGCTGCGGGGCACGGCCCTGTCCGGCCCACCACGCGACACACACCGGCTCCGGAGGAGAGTGCATGGACAAGCTTGCGCGGGGCATCGGCAAGGCGGTCGAGGCGGAGCGGGCCACACTCCCCACGGGCGGCACCGGGGCGGCGGGCTCCGGCGCCCCGCAGGCCGGGAGCACCGGACGGAGCTTCCTCATCCACGGTCAGCCGGAAGGCACGGCCGCCTGGCTGGCCGAGGGCCTGGCGCGCGAGCTGGCTACCCGCGGCCACACCCCGTGCAACGCCCTCACGGCGGATACCAACCTGGTCCTCAACTTCGTGGACCTGGAGCGGCCGCGCTCCATCCGCCGCCGCGGCCGCGGCACCTTCGCGGTCACCATCGCCGTGGGCAGCCCGGACACCCGGAACGTCCTGGAGGCGGCCTACCCCCTCTTCCCCCGGACCCTGGGCAACCTCATCCTCTACGTCATCCCCGGAGACCCCGGCTGCGAGGCCCACTTCGTGACCCTGGAGCAGGGCCACTACGTGGTGGCCTACGACGGCCGCGACCAGGCCGCCTTCTTCCGCGCCCTCTACGACCGGCTCATGCCCCTGGCCACCGCCCGGCTGGTCATCGACAACATCTTCACGCCGGACCTGCCCCGGGAGCTCTGGCGCGGCGACGAGGTCACGGCCTCCATCACCCGCACCGGCCAGCGGTTGGACGCCATGGGCCTGCTGCCCGCGCCGTTCCCGGTGCACGAGTACGTCTCCCCGCGGGACTACCGGCACGTCCAGCTCCTCTACGGCCTGGGCGGCCTCTCCTACGGCAACATCAGCGCCCGCGCCCGGCACGACCCGGCGGCGTTCTGGATGTCCGCCTCCGGCGTGGACAAGGGCAAGCTGGCCCAGGTGGGGCGGGACATCCTCCTGGTGACCGGCTACGATACCCAGGCCAACGCTATGCGGGTCAGCCACCCCGCGGGCGTGAAGCCGCGTCGCGTTTCCGTGGACGCCATCGAGCACTGGATGATCTACACCAGCCACCCCGGCGTGGGCGCCATTGTCCACGTCCATAGCTGGTGGGACGGCGAGATCGAGGTTACGGAACTGAACTACCCGTGCGGCACGTGGGAGCTGGCCCAGGAGGTGGCGGACATCGTCCGGCGGGCGCCGGACCCGGACCACGCCGTCATCGGGCTCAAGAACCACGGGCTCACCATCACCGGCGAGTCCCTGGACGAGATCCTGGGCCGCATCGAGGGTCGCATCGTGCCGCAGGTGCCCATGTCCTGACGGCGCTGCCGCCCGCCAGGCCGGGCCGGGTGAGGGGGCGAAGCGGTACGACCGGAGGGCGCCCCCCACCCCCGTCCCCTCCCCCAAGCTCGGGGGAGGTGGCTTCCCCGCGGCCCCAGCCGCGGGCACGGCCGTGCCGGAGCCCGACGCCCATGACGCCCCAAACGGACCCCCTGGACGCCCTGGCCGCCCACCTCCGCCGCGCCGCCCGGGAGCGCCAGACGGCCACCTATGCGGAGATCGCCCCGGTGGCCGGGCTGGACATCGCCCGGCCGGAGGACCGCCGCGCCCTGGCCGCCCTCCTGGCCGAGCTGAACCGCCGGGAGCACGCCGCGGGGCGCCCCCTCCTCTCCGCCGTGGTCTGCCTGGCGGGCCGCCGCGCGCCCGGCCGCGGCTTCTTCCGCTGCGCCCGGGAACTGGGCGCCCACCCGGGCGGGGATGACGGCGCCTTCTGGCGCGCGGAGCTCCAGCGCGTCTACGGGTACTGGGCCGCCCGCTGAGCGGAGACGTCCCGGCCAGCGGGCCACCGCCGCCTCCCGTCACCGCAGCGTGGGGCGGCCGCCCGTACCCGGCCACGAGCGCGACGAGCGCTATCGCCGGCGGCGCCGTACGCCCGTGCCCGGAACCCGCCGCTCCTGCGGTGGCAGTGCGGCCCCTCGCGTTCACCGATGCCGTCGTGACCGTACCGGCTTTCGCATGAACCGGTACACGAAGAGGCTGGGCAAGAGCAAAGGGCCGGGACTGATGTCCCGGCCCCCGCCTGTGGCTCGCCGCCGTCCCGTCTAGTCGGTAGCCGTCTCCGTCCCGGAGCCGGTCTCCGTCTCGCTCCCGGACTCCGTCTCCTCGGTGTTGGAGTCAGGCTGGTCGCCGGAGTTGTCCTCCTGCTGCTCCAGCAGGGTGAGGAGTACCTGCTGGATGGCGTGCCGCAGGATCCTGGGCAGGTGCTGGCCTTCCGCCTCCATCTCTTCCACCTCGGCCAGCACGTCCTCCGGGATCTCCACGTCCAGCTGCTCAAACAACTGCTCCAGCCGCTCCGTGGCGTCGTCGCTCAGCCCGAAACCGACCCGCATGGCGTGCGCCGCCCGCAGCGGCACGGAGATCTCCGTGCCGTCCGGGTTGGTCAGCGTCACCCGCGTGTGGGCCGCCTCCACCACCGCGTCCGCGTGGTCCGGCCGGCCGGGCTCGTGCAGCCCCTCGGGCCGGCCCGTCCCCTGGCGGCCCTGTCCGTGCCCCTCCTCGTGCCCCTCGGGCGTCACCGGCCCCGGCCGGTCCTGCTTCGGCCCGCCGGACGGTCCGGGCGGCCCGGCCAGTGCGGGCGCCGCGGTGGCCGCCAGGAGCACTCCCGCCAGCACCAATCCCTTGATTCCCCGCATCCTGCAACCTCCTTGCAGTGGATCCGGCGCCGCCCCCAACCCGGCGCGGTTTCGCAAGGGGAAATGCACGCCGCCGCCGGAGCGTTAAACCTTTCGCCGGCACCTCATGGGCACTCCCCCGCCGGCCGACGATCCCCCTGAGGGACGCCCTGCCCCCGTGCAGGGCTCCGTTTAACGTTGCACCCCGGTGCGGCATTGTAGTAGGTGACGGGCATGCGGACCCGCCCGAGCAGGATGACGGAAGACGCGCAGCAGGACGGCGCCGGCCTCGCCGGGCCCGCTTCCACGGAGGCCGAACGGGAGTTGGTGCTCCGGGCCCGCTCCGGCGACAACCAGGCGCTGGGCCGGCTGTACGACCTGTTCTACGACCGCGTGTTCCGCTACGCCCTGGCCCGTCTGGGCAACCCGGCCGACGCCGAGGACGCGGCCGAGGAGACCTTCCTGAAGATGGTGCAGGCCATCGGCCGGTACCAGGTGCGGGAGGGGGTGCCCTTCGGGGCGTGGCTCTTCCGCATCGCCCGGAACGAGGTGGCGCTCCACTACCGGCGGCGACGCGGCCGCGGGCCTGCGGAGCCGCTGGAGGAGGCGCTCCACGCCGCCGGCGGCGACCCCACGGCGGACGTGGAGCGGAAGCTCCTCCTGGAGGAGGCCCGGCGGGCCATCGGGCGGCTGCCGGAGGCCCAGCAGCAGGTGGTGGCTCTGCGGCTGGGGGCCGGCCTCTCCACGGCGGAGATCGCCCAGGTGCTGGGCAAGCGGGAGGGTAATGTCCGGGTGCTCCAGCACCTGGCGCTGAGCAAGCTGCGGGCAGTGCTGAACGAGGAACGGGGATGATCCGGCGGAAGCGGACGGAGGACGGAGGGCTGGACGCGGCGCTGGACCGGTGCCTGACTGCCGTGGAGGCGGGCGAGGCGCCGGAGGATGCCGCCGCCCGCGAGCCGGCCCAGGCGGCGGCGCTGGCCGGCCTGTTGGAGACGGCCGGGGAACTCCGCCGCGCCTTCAGCCTGGAGCCGGACCCGGCGCGGCGGAACGCGACGCGCGCCCGCGTGCTGGCCGCCGCCGCGGCCCGCCCGGCGACGCCGGCGCGACCTTCGCCCTGGCTCCGGTTTGGGCGCGCGCTGGCGCCCCTGGCGGCCGCCTTCCTGGCCCTGGCCCTCCTGCTGGGCGCCTCCGTGGAGGCCTCCGCCC
>DATCLE010000036.1:0-2061 GCA_036564075.1 Dehalococcoidia bacterium | reverse complement strand
TCCCAAGATCCTCCGGCTCCTGCGGATTGAGCTGACGGCGCAAGGGTTCCAGGTGTTGACGGCGGAACGGGGTCCGGAAGCGCTGGAGGTCATCGAGCGCCAGCGTCCGGACCTGGTGGTGCTGGACCTCATCATGCCGGGCATGGACGGGCTGGAGGTCCTGAAGCGGATCCGGGAGAAGTCCGGCGTGCCCGTCATCATCCTCACCGCCAAGGGGACGGATACCGACAAGATCACCGGGCTGGAGTTGGGCGCGGACGACTACGTGCCCAAGCCGTTCAACCCGGAGGAGCTCACCGCCCGCGTGCGCGCGGTGCTGCGCCGCTCCCAGGCCCGGGAGGGCGACGTGGCGGGCAACCGTCTAGTCTGCGGCAACATCGTCATCGACCTGGCGCGGCGGACGGTACAGGTGAACGGCAAGTCCGTGGTGCTGAGCCGCACCGAGTGGCAGCTCCTCCAGCAGCTCTGCGCCAACGCCGGGCGCGTGATGCTGCACGAGGACCTGCTCACCCGCACCTGGGGCCCGGAGTACCGGGACGACGTCCAGTACCTCCGGGTCTGGATCAGCCGCCTCCGCCAGAAACTGGAGGAGAACCCCGCGGAGCCCAAGTACATCCGCACGGTCCAGGGTATCGGCTACATCCTGGAGGCGACGCCGGTCACCAACCCCGCGTGAGACGGATTTAGGAGACATAAGATCAATTCAGGGGGCAAGGGGACGCCCGTGCTGCCCCGCAGGCGCGCGCTCCCCCTCTTCCCGCCTCCGTGGCGGCGCGTGTAACGATTCTGCCACGCACCCCTCCACGCCTTTTATGCGGATGCAATGACCCCGCCCCTAGACTGCAACCAGGTGGGGAGCCCGCCGCCCCGGCGCACGCCGGGGACCCGCAGCAGGAGGGGAATGCGACGTGGATCCGTACAGCCCGGCCGGCCGCCGGCGGCTCCAGCGGCGGCGGTCTGCTCGCTCCGGGGAGCCGCTGCAACGCCGCCGGTCCATGCAAACCAAAGCGTCACACCGCCGCGAGCGGGCCCTCACCCCGCGGCAGGTGCACGCCATCCGGGAGGTCATGCGGATCTTCGTGGAGGACGACCTGGCCAACGGCGTGCCGCCCGGCAAGCGGCTCTTCTGCCACGCCTGCGAAGCCTCCCGGCCCGCCGCCGGCTTCATCAAGTACGGGCGGCTGGCCTTCTGCAACGCCTGCGCCGTGGAGTACGAGATGGCGCGGGCCCGGGCGCTGGTGGGCGCCCCGGAGGAGTTCCTGCGCCGGGCGGGGGAGGCGCGGCTGGCGCCGGCCCTGGAGGCGCAGACCTTCTAGCCGCCGTGCCGCTTCGGATGGGAATAGGGAGGGGGCCCGGACCGGGCCCCCTCCCTGCAGGTGCGGCGGGCTCACATCCCCTTCAGCCGCTCCTCGATCTTCTCCCGGGACTCCCCGGTCTTCTCCTGGATCTTGCCGATGAGCTGGTCCCGGTTCCCCTTGGTCTGCTCCAACTCGTCGTCGGTGAGGTTCCCCCACGCCTCGCGGATCTTCCCCTTCACCTGGTTCCAACGTCCTTCCCACGCGGTGTCGGCCATGGCACCCACCTCCTGTGCGGCCCTGTGGTGCCTCCAGGCTACCCCCGGCGGGGCGGCGGCTCCATAGCGCACGCGGCGTATCCGGGCGGCGGCGGGGGCGGCTCCCATAGCCCCGGGGGAGTATGCGCGGCACCGGGAGGGACCGTACCGTAGGGGCGAACCTCCGCCCCCACCGGCTGCCGGTGGGGGCGCCCGAGCGGGGCTCCATGGCGGTCCAGATCTCTCCCGGACGCGACGGGCGGCGGCCGCCCGGGCGACGCCACGTGCCGACGCTGGCGCCGGTGGCGTGCGCCCTCTGCGGCTCCCGCCGGGCCCTGACCGTGCTGACCCCCCAGGACCTGGAACAGCTGGCGGCGTTCCACCGGGCGTTCCACGCCCGCTACTCCCTGGGGCCGCCGGCGCTCTGGAAGGAGAAGCTGCACTTCCTCCACCGGTACCCCACCTACGTGGTGCGGTGCCAGGGGTGCGGCGCCTGGTACCGGAACCCG
>DATCLE010000035.1:0-6199 GCA_036564075.1 Dehalococcoidia bacterium | reverse complement strand
GGACGCACCATGGCAAGAGGCCCCGCCCCCGCCCGCGTTGCCGCCCCGGTCCCGGCCTGCTACCATGGCGGCAGGAGGCCCGGCCTTCCGGGAGCGGAGCGCCGCATGGACGTTGCCAACGAGCTCATGGTGCGCGGGATTGTGGTGGGCGTGTTCCAGGAGAACGCCTGGATCATCGGCTCCCGCCGCACCCGTGAGGCGGTCGCCGTGGACCCCGGCGACGAGCCGGAGGCCATCCTGGATCTGGCCAAAGACCTGGGCGTCACCATCAAGCTCATCGTCTGCTCCCACGCCCACGTGGACCACATCATGGGCGTCCGCGGCGTGAAGGAGGCCACCGGCGCGCCGTTCCTCCTCCACGGCCAGGACCGCCCCCTCATGGAGCGCGGCTGGCAGTCCGCCGCCCGCTGGATGGGCATGGAGGTGTCGCCGCCGCCACCGCCGGACGGCTTCGTCCAGGACGGCGACGTGGTGGAGGTGGAGGGCGTGCGCCTCCAGGTCATCCACACGCCGGGCCACACCCCCGGCAGCATCAGCCTCTACACGCCCGGCATGCTCTTCAGCGGCGACACCCTGTTCCGCGGCTCCATCGGCCGGACGGACCTGCCCGGCGGGGACTACCAGCAGATCATGCAGAGCATCACGGAGCGGCTGCTGCAACTGCCGGAGGAGACGGTGGTCCTGCCCGGCCACATGCAGGAGACCACCATCCGGGCGGAGCGGCAGACCAACCCCTTCGTCCTCATGGAGCTCCAGCGGCGCCGCGGCTCCTGACCCGCACCCCCAGACACGGCAAGAGCCGGGGCGCGGGCCCCGGCTCCGTGGTTCCGCCGTCCGTCCCCCGCGGCTACAGGTTCGTCGCCTTGCAGCGGGCCACCCCGGACTCGATGGCCGCCTGCGCCACCGCCTTCGCCACGCGGCGCACCACCGCCCGGTTCATGGGCCGCGGGATCACCCGGCCCTTGGCCAGCTCGTTGGGCGTCACCGCGGAGGCGATGGCCTCCGCCGCCGCGGCCTTCATCTCGTGCGTGACGGTGGTGGCCCGCACCGCCAGCGCGCCCCGGAACAGCCCCGGGAAGCACAGCATGTTGTTGATCTGGTTCGGCGCGTCGGAGCGGCCGGTGGCGCACACCTTCGCCCCCGCCGCCATGGCCTCCTCCGGCCGGATCTCCGGCTCCGGATTCGCCAGCGCGAAGACAATGGGGTCCCGCGCCATGGACTGCACATGGCTGGGCTGGATCACCCGCGGCCCGGACACGCCGATGAAGACGTCCGCGCCGCGCATGGCGTCCTCCAGCGTCCCGTGCCGCGCCTGGTTCATGGCCTTGTACTCGTAGATGGCCTCGGAGGAGTCCGCGCGGTCCTTCAGGCTGTCCCAGACAATGCCCGGCCGGCCCACGCCCACCACCTGGCCCACGCCGGCGCCCAGGAGGATCCGGGCGCACGCGATGCCCGCGGCACCCAGGCCCATCACCACCACCTTCAGGTCCTGGATCCGCTTGTCCACCACTTTCAGGGCGTTCAACAGCCCCGCCAGCACCACCACCGCCGTGCCGTGCTGGTCGTCATGGAAGACCGGGATGTCCAGCAGCTTGTCCAGCTGCTGCTCAATGTAGAAGCACCGGGGCGCGGAGATGTCCTCCAGCATGATGGCGCCGAAGCCCGGCGCCACGGCCTTCCCCACCTGGATGATCTCGTCCGGGTCCTGCGTGGCCAGGCAGAGCGGCCAGGCGTTCACGCCGGACAGCTCCTTCAGCAGGAGCGACTTGCCCTCCATCACCGGCAGCCCCGCCTCCGGCCCAATGTTCCCCAGCCCCAGCACGGCGCTCCCGTCCGTGATGATGGCAATGGTGCTCCCCTTGCCGGTCATCTCCCACACGCGGCTCTGGTTCCCGTGGATGTCCTGGCACACGTGGGCCACCCCCGGCGTATACACCGCCATGAGGTCGCTCTCGGAGAGCACCGGCGTCCGTACCGCCACCTCGATCTTGCCGCCGTCGTGCACCTTGGTGATGGGGTCCATCACCTGGAGCACCTTCACCCCCGGCACCGCCAGCACCGCGTCCACCAGCGCGTCCGCCGCCCCCATGTTCTCCAGCGCGACGGTGATGTCCCGGATGATGGTGTTCCGCTTGCGCTCGACGATGTCGATGGGCCCGATGTTGCCCCCGGCCTCGCCGATGGCCGAGGTCACCTGGCCCAGCATCCCGGTCCGGTCCGGTACCTCGATCCGCAGCGTCACCAGGTACTCCCAGTTGGTTCGTGGCGGCGCGCCGGCCGCCCGGGTGGTGGCGACGGTGGTAGCCATGGGAGCAGTTCCTCCAACTCCTCAGACGGGGTACGGTGTGCAGCGTGGAAGCGGGTCTGCTCAGGAGTCTACCCCGGCTTCCCGGCTAAGGCAACAATGCTAGACGCCGCGGCGGCGCATTCGTTCCCCGCCGTGACGGAGCACGGCCGCGGAGCAGCCCCGCCGCCGCTCATCACGGCACAGCGGCCGGACGGCCCTCCGCGTGACGGTAGTGCCCGCAGCCGCTGTTGCCCCGCCGGACGGCGGCCAGCATACGCCACCGGCCGCGGCCGGCCCATACTCCGATCCGGTGGCCGCGCCGCGTCACTTGGCGGCCACGCCCACGAAAGCCTCCACCGGCAGCCACACCAGCCCGTCCTCCCGCCGGTACCAGCGGGCGCCGCGCAGCGCGGCCTCCCGGACCGCTTCCCGCTGCTCCGCCGGCAGGCGCGCCAGCAGTGGGGCCGTCCGGTCGAACTCCTCCGCCACGAACGTCCAGAACGCGTCCGCGTCCGGGAACGTCACCTCTGCCGTGGAACGCTCCGGCGTCACGTCCTGGTAGCCGGCCTCCGCCAGCCGCCGCGACAGCAGCCCCGGCTCCGCCAGCGAGAACATGGGCAGCCGCGCCAACTCATCGGCCAGGGCGGGGGCCGTCCGGCGCAGCGCCGTCTGGAGCACCGTCAGCCAGCGGTTGCGGTCCGGCTGCCCCCACGTGGCCACACCCAGCCGCCCCACCTCCCGCAGCGCCTCCCCCAGCCGCCTCAGGGTGCCCACCACGTCCCGCACCTGGGTCAGCGTCAGGTAGCAGAGCGCCACGTCGAACCAGGCGCGGGGGAGGTCCGGGGCGTCCAGGTCCTCCACCCGGAAGGCGATGTTGCGCAACCCCAGTGCCTCCGCCCGCTGCCGGGCCGCCTCCACCCGCTCCGGCCGCGGGTCCACGGCCAGCACCTCGCCCTCATCCCCGGCGCGCCCCGCCGCCAGCAACGCCGGCGTCGCGTCCTCCAGCCCGAAGGCCAGCACCCGCTCGTACGGCTGGACGGCGGACAGCTTCATGAACGCCGGCACGAACAGCCGGACCAGCCGCTCCGCCGCCGGCGCGTCCTCCTGGCCGGTCCCGAACCCCTGCCTTCCCAGTGCCATGCTCTCCCCTCCATGGCCCGCCGGGCCGCCCGGCGTTCGCTGCGCTCCACCATACCGCACCGCGCCGGGGGCGGACAACGGCCCCGGCGGCCCGCGCTCCCCGCTTGACGAGATGTGCACCTGCCTATACAGTCGCACGTGGGCGGACAGTCGCACGCAGGCGGGTCACGCGGCCCGCCCGCTTCATGGCGCCACCGGCCCTCGCGGACCGCCGGGGGAGGGCCGGTGGCCATGCCCGCCAGAACGGACGGGAGGGGGGCGGTGACGCTGACGCAGCCCGTGCCGGCGGCCTCATCAGAGGTTCCGGACGCCATCCTCGTCGTCGACCGCGTCACCAAGTCGTTCGATGGGGTCCGCGCGGTCAACGACTGCTCACTGGCGGTACGCAGGGGCACCATCCCGGGACTCATCGGCCCCAATGGCGCGGGCAAGACCACCCTCTTCAACCTGATCACCGGCTTCCACAAACCCACCAGCGGCCGCATCCTCTTCAACGGCCGCCGGATCGATGGGCTGTCGCCCCAGGCCATCTTCCGGCTGGGGCTGGTCCGCACCTTCCAGATCCCCCGCCCGCTGGGCTCCATGACGGTGCTGGAGAACCTGGTCCTGGTGCCCCAGGGCCAGGCGGGGGAGCAGGTATGGAACTCCTGGCTCTTCCCCCGGCGCGTCAAGCAGCAGGAGCACGAGATCATCGACCGCGCCATCTCCGTCCTGGAGTACGTGGACCTCATCCACCTCCGGGACGAGTACGCCGCCCACCTCTCCGGCGGCCAGAAGAAGCTCCTGGAGCTGGCCCGCACCCTCATGGCGGACCCGACCATGATCCTCCTGGACGAACCGGGCGCCGGCGTGAACCGGACGCTGCTGCGGCGCCTGGTGGGCTACATTGAGCAGCTCTGCCATGAGCGGGGCATCACCTTCTTCATCATCGAGCACGACATGGACCTGGTGGCCCGGCTCTGCAACCCGGTCATCGTCATGAGCGAGGGGGCGCTGCTGGCGGAGGGGCCGCCGGAGGAGATCCGGGGCAACGCACAGGTGCTGGAGGCCTACCTGGGAGGACAGTACCGATGAAGAACGGTGCCCACCCCGTCCTGCTGGCGGAGGGGATCACGGCGGGCTACGGCGGGGTGGAGATCCTGCACGGCGTCTCCGCCCGGGTGGAGCAGGGCGAGATCGTCTCCATCATCGGGCCCAACGGGGCCGGCAAGTCCACCTTCATGAAGGCCCTCTGCGGCCTCCTGCCCCTTACGTCCGGCCGGGTCCTCCTGGAGGGCCGGGAGATCACCGGCCTGGCGCCGGACCGGGTGGTGCGGGAGGGCATGGCCTACGTCCCCCAGACCGATAACGTCTTCCCCTCCCTCACCATCCAGGAGAACCTGGAGATGGGCGCCTTTGCCCGGAAGGACGGCACGCAGGAGCGCCTGGACCGGGTCTACAGCCTCTTCCCGCTCCTGGCCCAGCGCCGCCACGAGCGCGCCGGACGCCTCTCCGGCGGCCAGCGGCAGCTCCTGGCGCTGGCGCGCGCCCTCATGCTGGACCCGCGCGTCCTGCTCCTGGACGAGCCATCCGCCAGCCTCTCGCCCAAGATGGTGGACATGGTCTTCGAGAAGATCGCGGAGATCAACGCCGCCGGCACCGCCGTGCTCATGGTGGAGCAGAACGCCCGGCACGCCCTCAGCCTCAGCAGCCGCGCCTACGTCCTGGCCACCGGCGCCAACCGCCTGGAAGGCAACGCCCGGGATCTGCTGGACAGCGATGAGGTCCGGCGGCTCTACCTGGGAGAGTGAGGAGCCCATGGCAGCACCGACCGCCGACCCCGTAGCCCGCGAACTGGCATGGCAGCAGGCGCGCCGCGCGGCCGAGACGGCAGGCCCCCCGCTCCTGTGGATCGCCATCGCCGCCTTCGGCGTCTGGGCCGCGGTGGCCCACACGGACCCGTTCGTCACCGGCGTCATCGTGGGCAGCATCCTGGCCCTGGGGGCGCTGGGGCTCACCTTCATCTACGGCGTCCTCAAGTTCGCCCACTTCGCCCACGGCGACGCCATGATGCTGGCCGCCTACCTGGTCTTCTTCCTCCTCACCGGCCGGGTGGTGGGGACCCGGGCCGGCGACGCCGCCCTGCCCTGGAGCCTGGAGGACCTGCCCGGCGCCACCACCGCCGTCTGGGACTTCTCCTTCGGCTACGGGCTGATCCTGTCCATCCCCCTGGCCGCCGTCCTCACAGCCGGCCTCCTGCTGGCCCTGGACCGCGCCGTCTACCGGCCGCTGCGCGGACGCCGCGCCCGGCCCATCATCCTCGCCATCGCCTCGCTGGCTATCGCCATCGCCCTCCGCAGCGTGGTCCTGGGCCTCTGGGGCCCCACCGGCCGCTCCTACACCAGCGAGATCCGGCCCACCGTCCAGATCCCGTACGGCCCGCGCGTGGTCACGGACCAGCTCTTCATCCTGGCGGCTACGGTGGTGCTGGTAGCCCTAGTCTACTTGGTGCTCTACCGCACCCGCACCGGCAAGGCCATGCGGGCCACCGCCGACAACGCGGAGCTGGCCCGCGTGAGCGGCATCGATACGGAGGCGGTGGTGCGCTGGACGTGGGCGCTCAGCGGGCTGCTCATCGCCGTGGCGGGCACGCTCCTGGCCCTCCAGTCGCAACTGAAGCCGGAGCTGGGCTTCACCCTCCTGCTGCCGCTCTTCGCCGCCACCATCGTGGGCGGCCTGGGCAGCCCGCAGGGCGCGCTGGCCGGCGGGCTGATTGTGGGCGTGGTGCAGGAG
>DATCLE010000034.1:0-1599 GCA_036564075.1 Dehalococcoidia bacterium | reverse complement strand
GTCAAGAACGCGCGCACGTCATCCACTCCCTGTTAGCTGAGGCCAGCTATCTTCACATGAATCCGAGAAAGGCCTTCTGGCCGGCGTATGCACGGCCAGGGCGGCTCCAGACACCCCGCATGCTACACCGCGCTCCCAAGGCCGTTCAATGGCTTGAGGCGCGGCGGGCCGGCCCGCGCCCGCCTTGCCCGCACGGGGCCGCGGTGCTACACTCCCTCCTGCGGCCCGCCGCGCCAGAGCACACACCGTCCGGGCTCCCATGACCCTCCGATCCGTCACCGTGCGCGTGCCCGCCACCAGCGCCAACCTGGGGTCCGGCTTCGATTGCTTGGGCCTGGCGCTGGAGCTCACAGCGGACGTCACCGTCACCCTCAGCGAGGACCCGGCCCCGCCCACCACGGACCCCATGTTGCGGCTGGCCGTGGGGGCGGCGCAGGCCGTGTTCGTGCACACGGGGCGGCCGCGGCCCGCCGGGCTGAGCGCCCGGTACGCGGGGGAGATCCCCATTGCCCGCGGGCTGGGGGTGAGCGCCGTGCTGCGGGCCGGGGGCGTCCTGGCCGCCAATGAGCTGCTGGGCCGCCCGCTGGACCCGGAGCAGCTCCTGGCGCTGGGCGCAGAGCTGGAGGGACACCCGGACAACGTCACGCCCGCGCTCTTGGGCGGGCTCCAGGTCTCGCTCTGGGACGGCGGCCGGGTGGTGCACGTGGGCGTGCCGGTACCGCCGGAGCTCACGGCGGTGCTGCTGGTGCCGGACCTGGACATGCCCACCGGCGAGAGCCGCCGCCTGCTGCCCCAGGAGCTGGACCGGCAGGACTGCATCTTCAACGTGGGGCGCGCGGCGTTGCTGGTGGCGGCCATGGCTGCGGGACGGCTGGACGCGCTGGCCACGGCGGTGGAGGACCGCCTGCACCAGCCGGCGCGGGCGCAGCTCTTCCCCGCCATGCCGGACATCTTCGCCGCGGCGCGGGCCGCCGGCGCCCATGCTGCCTACCTCTCCGGCGGCGGCTCCAGCATCTGCGCCCTGTGCAGCGGCGGGGAGGAGGCCGTGGCCGGCGCCATGCTGGAGGCGGCACGCCGCGCGGGGGTGGACGGCCGCACCATCATCACCCGGCCCAGCCCGCGGGGCGCGGCCGTGGTCGCGGGAGCGTAGCGGGAGCATGGCCCTCATTGTCCAGAAGTACGGCGGCACCTCCGTGGGCGACGCGGAACGCATTCGGCACGTGGCCCGTCGCATTACCGCCCGCCGCGCCCAGGGGGACCACCTGGTGGTGGTGGTCTCCGCCATGGGCGACACCACGGACCGCCTCCTTGAGCTGGCCCGCAGCGTGGCGGAGCGGCCGGAGGACCGGGAGCTGGACGTCCTCCTCTCCACGGGGGAGGTGGTCTCCAGCACGCTGGTGGCCATGGCGCTCCGGGAGCTGGGCACGCCCGCCATCAGCCTCACCGGCGCCCAGGCGGGCATCCGGACGGACCGTCGGTACAGCCGCGCCCGCATCCTGAACGTGGACCCCCAGCGGATCCTGCGGGAGATCGAAGGGGGGAAGGTGGTCATCGTCGCCGGGTTCCAGGGCATGACGGAGGAGATGGACATCACCACGC
>DATCLE010000033.1:0-3631 GCA_036564075.1 Dehalococcoidia bacterium | reverse complement strand
GGGCCACCGTGATACGATCCATCCGCACCTGCCCTCCTGGTTCCGCCTGTGGTTTTGTTCACCCCAAGGCTACCAGGACCGGCAGGTGCCTTCGATCTGCGTAGTCTCCTCAACCGAATCCACACCAACGAGCGTAGAGCCCCCGTAGGGGCGCATTTGACCCAGAGGTAGGCCGACCCTAGAATGGGCGCACGGACGGCGCCAGCCGTCCCTTGCCGTGCCCAGGAGGCGGCCGTGGAGTCACCGCTGAACCCTCACTGCACCTTCTGCCGGATCATCCTGCGGCAGGAGCCCGCGGACATCCTCTACGAGGACGACGACGTCATTGTCTTCCGCAACCTGCTGCGCTGGTTGCCCGTGATGTTGCTGGCGGTGCCCAAGCGGCACATCAGCCAGTCCGAACTCTGGGAGGACATGGGCAAGGTGGGCCGGGCGGCGGTGCGGATGGGCCAGGAGCACTGCCCCAACGGCTTCCGGCTGCTCTCCAACTTCGGGTACGACGCCATGCAGAGCCAGCCCCACGCCCACGTCCACGTGCTGGGCGGCACTTACCTGGGCCCGTACGCGTAAGGGAGCCGGCGCGTCAGCCGGGCAGGCCCGCCACGGCGCGGCGCTGGGCCTCCAGCAGGCGGTGAACGCCGGCGACTGCCAGGTCCAGCAGGCGGTCCATCTCCCCCCGGGCGAAGGGCTCCCGTTCCGCCGTCCCCTGCACCTCCACCAGGCGGCCGTCCTCCGTCATCACCACGTTGAAGTCCACCTCCGCGCGGGCGTCCTCTTCGTAGCAGAGGTCCAGCAGGGGCACGCCGCCCACAATGCCCACGCTGGTGGCGGCCACGGCCTGTCGCACCGGCAGGGCCGCCCACCCTTCGCGCCGGGCCACCAGCCGCAGCGCCTGGACCAGCGCCACGTAGGCGCCGGTGATGGCCGCCGTGCGGGTGCCGCCGTCGGCCTGGATGACGTCGCAGTCCACGGTGAAGGTGCGCTCCCCCAGGGCGGCCAGGTCCGTGACGGCGCGCAGGCTGCGGCCGATGAGGCGCTGGATCTCCTGGGTGCGGCCGCTCAGACGGCCGCGGACGGACTCGCGCTCGGTGCGCTCCAGCGTGGCGCGGGGGAGCATGGCGTACTCCGCCGTCACCCAGCCGGACCCGGAGCCGCGGAGGAAGGGCGGCACGCGCTCCTCCACCGTCACCGCGCAGATGACGCGCGTGCGGCCGAGTTCGATGAGGGCGGAGCCTTCGGGGTACGCCAGGAAGCCGGGGGTGATGGTCACGGGGCGCAGCTCGTCCGGCGCGCGGCCGTCGCTTCGTTCCAGGGTGGGCACCTCCCTCTGCGCGGTACGCCGGGGAGTATACCACCGCGCTCCGGCAGGCGAAAGGACGCGGGCCGCTACCGGCGGGGCGAGGACCGGTCGGGGCCGACCAGGGCAAGGACCAGGCGGAGGAAGAGGAGGAGCAGCGGCACCGCCTTCAGACTAAAGTAGGCCAGGGCAACCCCAAGGGGCCAGACCAGGTGCTCCGTGGCGCCCGGGCCGGTGGGGTAGGCCAGCTCCAGCAGGGCGTAGGGCGTGGGCAGCGCGAAGAGCACGCCGCAGGCCAGCGCCCAGCGGCGGAGGTCCGGTTGCAGCAGGGCCAGGGCTACGCAGACCGCCACCATCACCACGAAGTAGTGCTCCCACACGTCCCGGAACATCAGGAAGTAGCCCGTCACCGCCAGGGCCATGGCCGGTACGGGGTCGGGCCGTCTGGCCGCCAGGGAGGCGACCAGGATGACGACACCCACCGCGCACGCCCAGAGGAAGGGGACGGCCATCTCCGCCCACACGGGGGACATGCCCAAGTACACCTCCGGGATGCGGTTCAGGTGCCGCAGGAAGGCCTGGAAGCCCAGGACGCCGTGGTGCATGCGGGACAGGGTGACGTGGGAGAAGGAGCCGCCGTTCACGGCAGAGAACCCCGCCCACGCGCCGGGGACCAGGAGGAGGTACGGCGCGCTGAGCGCCACCAGCGCCGCCAGGGAGCCCGCCACCAGCCGGCGGTGGCCCGCCCGCCAGAGCCCCGGCGCCATGAGGACCGGGTACGTCTTGACGAAGAGGGAAGCGGCCCAGGCGGCACCCGCCCGCCGGTCCCGGCCCTCGCGGAAGGCGCAGGCCGACCAGAAGAGGAGGGTAGCCATGAGGAAGGAGAACTGCCCCAGGTACAGCTCGAAGTAGTAGGGGGCGGAGAGGAGCCAGAGGGCGGCCGTTGCCAGCCGGAGCCCCGGCTCCGGCGCCAGCCGCCACGTCTTCCAGACGTTCAGGGCCAGGAGCCCTTCCAGCACGGCCACCCACAGCCAGTAGGCGGCCCGCGGCGGCAGGAGGGTGAAGGCGGCGGCCGCGGGCAGGAAGGCCGGGACGTAGCGGAAGTAGGTGGCGTGGGGCGTGGCGCCCGTGGACTCCGGCGCGTACGCGTTCTCACCGCGGAGGACCCGGACGCCCGCCTCGTAGACGCTGAAGAAGTCGTGGGCCTGGAGGGCGGCGGCCGGCCGGTCGTCGAAGACGGGGTTGAGCCAGCCGGTGACCAGGGAGGAGAGCATGAGCAGGTGCACCGCCGCCATCCCGGCCAGCAGGAGCCCGCGGCGCGTGAGGCCGGCGGCCAGCGCCCGGCGGAGGCTCCGGCCGGCCGCCCCGCCCCGGCGGATCGGCGCGTCCAGCGTAGGGTTCTGCACGGATGTTGGTAACGATGCAGGGGCGCCGGGCGTTACACGGCGGCTGACGCGGAGGGAGTATGCAGCGCCGCCGGCCCGTCTGCTAGGTTCGATCCCGGGCGGCGGACCGGGCGTCGCCGGACACCCCGCCGCGGAGTGGGGAGGTGCGGAGATGGTGGGTGCACCGGAGGCCGGGGACGATACGGCGCTGCGACGGGAGATCGAGCGGGCGCTGGCGGCGGAGGCCGACCTGGAGGCGGGCGACATCGAGGTGCAGGTGGACGCGGGCGTGGCGACGCTGCGGGGCACGGTGCCTTCGGACCGGGCGCGGCGGCGCGTGGAGGAGGTGGCGCGCTCGGTGGGCGGCGTCCGCGAGGTGCGGAACGAGTTGACGGCGGCCACGTGACGGCGGGCGAAGGGAGGTGCCGGCATGGCCTGGCGTGAGGAGGGAGGCACGACCGAGCGAGGCGGGCGGGAGGAGTGGCAGCCCCCGGAGGCAGAAGGACGGCCACGGGGCCGCGAGGCCGGGCGAGACGCCCTCCCGGACCGGCCCGGCACGGCCGGCCCCACGCCGCAGGCACCCGGCACCGGACGGGTTTTGCGCAGCGACGACGAGATCCGGCGGGAGATCGAGGGGTCGCTGGCGGTGGACGCGGGACTGGAGGGCGCGGACGTGCGGGTGTGGGTGGAGGACGGGGTGGCGACGCTCACGGGGACGGTGATGTCGGACGAGGACCGCCGGCGGGTGGAAGACCTGGCCCGGTCCGCCCGCGGCGTGCGGGACGTGCGGAACCGGGTACAGACGGCGGGCTGACGGCGACGCGGACCCGGACACGCCCCCAAAGCGAGGCGGACCGGGCGTATCTGCCACGCCTGCGGCTGAGGCGCCCGCGAGATCCTTCGCTCCCGTACGGTCGCTCAGGATGACAGCGGGCCCCCACCCCCGGCC
>DATCLE010000032.1:0-1893 GCA_036564075.1 Dehalococcoidia bacterium | reverse complement strand
CCGGAGGGGCTGGACCGGCGGCTGCGCGTGGTCCGGCCGGTGCTGCCGGACATCATCAACCGTCTGGACGTGCGTAACCTGCGGGTGGCGGACGCCTCCGTGGACCTCCGGTTCCAGCGCATGGCCGGCGGGGCGGCCGCCGTGGAGGTGCTGGGCGTCCGCGGCGACCTGGACGTGGTGGTGGAGCCGTAGCGGCGGCGCGCCCCCAGCAAGCAGGCGGGCACGCCAGGGAGCCAGGCGGTGACGTCGCGCTGTCGGCGTCATACTCGCGACAGTTCATGTCGCGCCTCCGGTGTAGACAACCGTCGATACAATCGAGAGCAGCGGGCACGTATCCACCACCTGGCCTGTGGTACGGTGATCCGCACCCGTTCTCACGGTTCTGCGCTCGCTCTCCGGAATGGAGCCCCGCCATGCACCGAGATCAACCTGCGCCCCCCTCCCGGTCGCCCATCGCCCACACCCGAAACGGCCAGGGCCGCCGACACGACCTCGTAGCACACCTACGCGGCGTCGCCGAGCTCGCCGCCAGGTTCGCCACGGACCTGGGCGCGGAACGCCTCGGCCGCTACTTGGGCCTGTGGCACGACCTGGGCAAGTTCCACTCCGCGTTCCAGGCCTACCTCCTGGCCTGCGAGGCGGACCCCAAGGCCCGCGGCCATGGCCCCGACCACAAGGCCGCCGGGGCCGTTCTGGCCCAGCGGCACGCAGGGTTGGCCGCGCTGCTCGTGCAGGGGCACCACGGCGGCCTGCAGACGCCGACGAGCCTGGAGGCGTGGCTGGAGGAGCGGGGGCGAGACCCGGCCGTGCAGGAGGCACTGCAACGTGCACGCGCCGCCATCCCGGACCTAGAGCCGGCGGACCCGCTCCCGATCCCACCGCACGCTACCACCGGTCCCCACGCCGCGGAGCTCTTCCTCCGCCTCCTCTTCTCCGCGCTGGTAGACGCCGACTACCTGGACACCGAAGTGCACTTCCGCGCGGAGCACGCGATAGCCCGGGGGACGGCCATACCAGTAGCAGAGCTGTGGGAGCGGTTCCAGCGAGACCAGGCAAGGCTGGAGACAGAGGTGCGGCGGGCCGGCCGGCAGGAAGAGCCGGTGATCCAGGCGCGGGACGCCATCTACCGGGCCTGCCTGGAGGCCGCTGAGCAGCCGCCGGGGCTCTTCCGGCTGACGGCGCCCACCGGCGGCGGGAAGACCCGGGCAGCCATGGCGTTCGCGCTGCGGCACGCGCTCCGACACGGCCACCACCGGATCGTCGTGGCCGTGCCCTTCATCAGCATCACAGAGCAGACGGCGGACGTGTACCGCCGCATCTTCGAGGCCGACGGCGGCCCACCGGTCGTGCTGGAGCACCACAGCGCCGCCGAGCTAGAGGATCCGCACGGTGAGGATTTCCGCCGGCGCGAGGTATGGGCACGCCTGGCCGCCGAGAACTGGGACACACCCATCGTGGTGACCACCACCGTGCAGCTCTTCGAGAGCCTCTTCGCCGCGCGGCCCGGCCGCTGCCGGAAGCTCCATCGGCTGGCCCGCAGCGTCATCGTCCTGGACGAGGCTCAGGCGCTTCCCTCCCACCTGCTGGACCCCATCCTGGATGCACTCCGGGAACTGACCGCCCACTACGGCGTCACGGCCGTGCTCTCCACCGCCACCCAGCCCGCCTTCGAGGCGATCCCCGCCTTCCGGAACCTCCGGGCAACCGAGATCGTCCCGGAGCCCGCCCGCTTCTTCCGGAGCTTGGCGCGCGTGGAGTACCAGTGGCACGCCGGTCCCCCGCTGGCGTGGGCTGAGGTCGCGGACCTCCTGCGCGGTGAGCCCCAGGCCTTGGCAGTGGTCAACACGAAGCGGGACGCCCTCGCCCTCCTGGACGCCCTGGACGACCCCGAGG
>DATCLE010000031.1:0-6475 GCA_036564075.1 Dehalococcoidia bacterium | reverse complement strand
CGCCGGCCGGAGGAGGCGGCACGCCCGTTCCATGCCAGACCTCAAGACCACGCAGCGATACCGCGAGATCCTGGCGCCCTACCGGCCCAACTCGGGCCATCTCCTCGCAGCGCTCCACGCCATCCAGCACGAGTTCGGCTACGTCCCGGTGGGGGCCGTGCCGGAGGTGGCACGGCAGTTGGGCATGACCGCCGCCCAGGTGTACGGGGCGCTCTCCTTCTACTCCGAGTTCCGCACGGAGCCGCCGGCGCGCATCCAGGTGAACTGGTGCAGCGGACCGGCGTGCCGGCTGAAGGGCGGCGACAACATCCGCCTGGTGCTGGAGACGGTGCTGGGCCTCCGCATGGAGGAGCAGAGCGAGGACGGCGAGATCGGCCTGCACCTGGCGCAGTGCGACGGGAGCTGCGACCAATCGCCCCTGGTCTGGGTGAACGGCAAGATTGTGGGCGGGCTCACGGCGGCGGACGCAGTGCGGCTGGCCCGGGAGCTGAAGACGGGGAAGGCGGAGGTATGAGCGCGTACCAGGAACTCCGTCAGGCGGCCGAGCCGGTCTGGCAGGCGTGGCTGCGCCCGTCGCGGCCGTTAGTGACGGTGGGCATCGCCACCTGCGCCAACGGCAAAGGCGCGGAGGAGACCCTCTCCGTCCTCCGGGACGAGGTAGCGCAGCGCGGCCTGGACGTGGAGGTGGGCATCACCGGCTGCCTGGGGCTCTGCTACGAGGAGCCGCTGGTGACCATCGCGTGGCCGGACGGCACGCGGGTGCTCTACGCGCGGGTCACGCCGGACCGGGCCCCGAGGCTGGTGGAGGAGGCGCTGGTCAACGGGACCCGCGCGCCGGAGCTGGCGCTGGCCGTCCTGGAGGGGGAGGCGCCGGGCATCCAGCCCATCGGTGAGCTGCCCTTCTGGAAGCTCCAGACGCGACGGCTCATGGAGTGGTGCGGCGTGGCCGACCCGGAGAACATCGACCACTACCTGGGCCGGGGCGGCTACGAGGGGCTGGCCAAAGCGCTGGCCATGGCGCCGGAGGAGGTCATCAAGGAGGTCCTGGACTCCGGCCTCTGGGGTCGCGGCGGCGCCGCCTTCCCGGCGGGGCGCAAGTGGGACTTCCTCCGCACGGCCCGCGGCGAACCCAAGTACCTCATCTGCAACGCCGACGAAGGGGACCCGGGGGCGTTCGTCAACCGGAACCTCATGGACAGCGACCCCCACCTGATCATCGAGGGGATGGTGGTGGCGGCCCACGCCACGGGCGCCGCCTACGGCTACATCTACATCCGGGACGAGTACCCCCTCTGCGTGGCCCGCATGCGGAAGGCGGTGGCCCAGGCCTATGAGAAGGGGCTTTTGGGCGAGGACGTCCTGGGCTCCGGCCTGCGCTTCGACCTGGAGGTGGTGCGGGGCGCCGGCAGCTACGTCTGCGGCGAGGAGACGGGGCTCATTGCCTCCATCCAGGACTCGCGGGGGATGCCGCGCATCAAGCCGCCGTTCCCGGCCCAGGCGGGCGTCTTCTACAAGCCCACCAACGTGAACAACGTGGAGACCTACGCCAACGTGCCGCTCATCATGCGGCACGGGGCGGCCTGGTACGCGGCGGAGGGGACGGAGAAGAACAAGGGCACCAAGATGTTCAGCCTGTCCGGGGACATCCAGCGGGTGGGCGTCCTGGAGGTGCCCTTCGGCATGCCCATGAGCCGGCTGCTGCTGGAGGCGGGCGGCGGCCCGCCGGAGGGCCGGACGGTGAAGGCCATCCAGCCCGGCGGCCCGCTGGGCGGCATCCTGCCGAGCGACGCCATCGACCTGCCGCTGGAGCCGGAGCCGTTCCGGGAGAAGGGCGTGCTCATGGGCTCCGGCGGGCTCATTGTCTTCGACGACACCACGTGCATCCTGGACATGGTGATCTACTTCTCCTGGTTCGCCGAGGACGAGTCCTGCGGCCGCTGCACCACCTGCCACGGCGGCACGCAGCGGATGGTGGAGGTCATCCGCCGCATGTCGGAAGGACAGGGGCGGATGTCGGACCTGGACCTGCTGCGGCTGCTGAACGACACCCTCCGCTGGTCCAACTGCGTGCACGGGCAGGCGGCGCCCACGGCCATGATGAACAGCCTCCAGTACTTCCAGGACGAGTACGAGGCCCACATCCTGGAGAAGCGCTGCCCGGCCCGGGTCTGCCGTGGGCTCATCCGCTACGAGATCGACCCGGCGAAGGCGGACCAGGCGGGCCCGGCGGAGGAGATCTGCCCCACGGGCGCCGTGCAGCGGGACGCGGAGGGGACGCGCTTCATCAACCAGGCGCTGTGCATCAAGTGCCACGCCTGCAAGGACGCGGCGCCGGAGGCGGTGCGGATGGTGGACGCCGTGACGCCGGGCGAACAGGGCGGCGGCACGCCGGTCGGCGCCGTGCGCGCCGGGGCCGGCTGGCCCTACACGCGGCGGTAGGTTCCGAGTTCAGAGGACGGGGCCCGGGGACGTCCCCCGGGCCCTCCCCTTTTCCCCGCACCCATCCGCTCCCCAGGGAAGGCCCGGGCGAGGACGGCGCTCCAGCACGGCGGCGGTGCACCGCCGGGTGGCGGCGGAGGGCCAGGTCGGCGGGCGGCGGCCATCGCCCGACTGCGGCATGGCGCGCGGGGGCGGGTGCCCGTAGCCTCCCCCCATGGACTTTCGGGAGACGGTAGAGGCCGCGGGCAAGGCCATCGACCTCGTGGGCGTCGCGGCCATCGTCGGCGGCGCGGGGCTGGCGACGCTCCTCTTCGCGTGGCGGCTGTGGGAGAAGCACCCCCCGGCCGACGCGTACCGGCAGTACCGGCAGGGCCTGGGCCGCGCCATCCTGCTGGGGCTCGAGTTCCTGGTGGCAGCCGATATCATCCGCACGGTGGCCGTGTCCCCCAGCTTTGAGAGCGTGGGCGTGCTGGGGCTCATCGTGCTGATCCGCACGGTCCTGAGCTTCTCCCTGGAGGTGGAGCTGGAGGGACGCTGGCCGTGGGACCGGGGGCGGGACCCTGGGGCAGCCGGGCCGGAGGGTGGGGAGGGCTGAAGGGGGGCCGGGGCGCCCGCCGGAGCTGCACCAGATCCCCCGCCCTTCCGCCAGGAAGGGCGGGGGATGACGGGGGGTGACGTTGCCGCCGCCTTCCGGGACCCCGGCGGCTGCGGTACTATGGCAGAAACGCCAGGACCGGTGAGCCGCTCCGTGTCCCTCACGCCCATCCGCAAGCAGTACCTGGACATCAAGCGTCGGTACCCGCACGCCATCGTCTTCTTCCGCCTGGGCGACTTCTACGAGACCTTCGACGACGACGCGGAGATCTGCGCCCGGGAGCTGGAGATCACGCTGACCTCCAAGCCCATGGGCAAGAACCTCCGGGTGCCGCTGGCGGGCATCCCCTACCACGCCGTGGAGACGTACCTGGCCCGGCTCATCCAGAAGGGGTACAAGGTGGCCATCTGCGAGCAGATGGGCGACCCCGCCAAGGCCAAGGGGTTGGTGGAGCGGAAGGTGGTGCGGGTGGTGACCCCCGGCACCGTGCTGGAGGGGAACCTGCTGGACCAGCGCAGCAACAACTACCTGGCGGCGCTGGTCACCCAGGGCGGCCGCAGCGGCATTGCCTACGCGGACGTGAGCACCGGGGAGTTCGCGGCCACGGAGCTGCCCGCCGCGGAGGCGCCGGCGGAGCTGGCGCGGCTGGCCCCGGCGGAGCTGCTGCTGCCGGAGGGGTCGGAGGCGCCGGAGCCGTACAGGGGGCCGGTGACGGCGGTCCGGCCGGAGTGGGCGGACCCGGAGGAGGCCCAGGAGGAGCTGCTGCGCCACTTCGAGGCGGGGTCATTGGAGGGTATCGGCATCGCGGGGCGGCCGCTGGCGGTGGCGGCGGCGGGCGTTGTGCTGCGCTACCTGGCGGAGACCCAGGCCTCGGTCCTGGGGCACGTGACGCGGCTGGCCTCCTACACGCCCTCGGCGTTCATGACGCTGGACGCCCACGCGCGCCGGAACCTGGAGATCTTCGCCACGCTGCGGCAGGGGACGGCGGCGGGCTCCCTGCTGGGCGTGCTGGACGGGACGAAGACGGCCATGGGCGCGCGGCTGCTGCGGCGGTGGCTGGGCCAGCCGCTGCTGGACGTGGCGGCCATCCGCGCCCGGCACGACGCGGTGGCCTTCTGCCATGAGAGCGCGGTGCGGCGGGCCCGGCTCCAGGGCGTGCTCTCCAAGGTGCCGGACCTGGAGCGGCTGTTGAGCCGGGTCAGCTCCGGCGTGGCCACGCCGCGGGACCTGGTGGCGCTGCGGCGGGGGCTGGAGCAGGTACCGGCCCTGCGCGCCGTGCTGGAGGAGGCGGAGCCCGGCGCCGTGCGGGACCGGCTGCTGGCGGGGCTGCGGCCGCTGCCGGAGGTGGCGGAGCTCATCGCGGCGGCGGTGGAGGACGAGCCGGCGGCGACCTTCGACCAGGGCGGGGTGATCCGGGCGGGCTTCCACGCGGAGCTGGACGCGCTGCGGCGCGTCTCCCGGGACGCGCGGCAGTACCTCTCGGAGCTGGAGCGGCAGGAGCGGGAGCGGACGGGCATCCGGTCGCTGAAGCTGGGGTACAACAAGGTCTTCGGCTACTACATTGAGGTCTCCAACGCCAACCTCTCCCTGGTGCCGGCGGACTACCAGCGGCGGCAGACGCTGGTGGGCGCGGAGCGGTTCATCACGCCGGAGCTGAAGGAGTACGAGACGCAGATCCTGAACGCCCGGGAGCGCATGGGCGAGATTGAGGAGGAGATCTTCCGCCAGGTGTGCGGCCAGGTCTCGGCGGCGGGGGCGCAGGTGCTGGCGTGCGCGGCGGCGGTGGCGGAGCTGGACGTGTACGTGGCGCTGGCGGACGCGGCGGCGCGCCACGGCTACGTGCGGCCGGAGGTGGACGGGGGCGACGTCCTGGAGATCGAGGACGGGCGGCACCCGGTGGTGGAGCGGATGCTGCCGGAGGGGAGCTTCGTCCCCAACGACACGCGGCTCTCCGGCCGGGAGCAGATCGCCGTCATCACGGGGCCCAACATGGCGGGCAAGTCCACGTACCTGCGGCAGGTGGCGCTCATGGTGCTCATGGCGCAGGCGGGCAGCTTCGTCCCGGCGCGGGCGGCGCGCATCGGCGTGGTGGACCGCATCTTCACCCGGGTGGGCGCCCAGGACGACCTGGCCAGCGGCCAGTCCACCTTCATGGTGGAGATGCTGGAGACGGCGCACATCCTCCACAACGCCACGCCGCGGTCGCTGGTGATCCTGGACGAGATCGGCCGGGGGACCAGCACCTACGACGGGCTGGCCATTGCCCAGGCGGTGGTGGAGTACCTGCACCACCGGGAGCAGGGGCCCAAGACGCTCTTCGCCACCCACTACCATGAGCTGGTGGCGCTGGCGGAGGTGCTGCCGCGGGTGCGCAACTACAACGTGGCGGTGACGGAGGAGGGCGGCCGCGTGGTCTTCCTGCACAAGATCGTGCCGGGGGGCGCGGACCGCAGCTACGGCATCCACGTGGCGCAGCTGGCGGGGCTGCCGCGGCCCGTGGTGGCGC
Organism: Dehalococcoidia bacterium; assembly: GCA_036564075.1. Lineage (GTDB taxonomy): Bacteria > Chloroflexota > Dehalococcoidia > DATCLE01 > DATCLE01 > DATCLE01. The sequence continues at coordinate 935 of DATCLE010000031.1, read as the reverse complement.
GGGCGCAGGAGCTGCTGGCGGAGCTGGAGCGGCGGGGTCGCGGCCGGGGGCGTCGGGGGGAGCCGGCGGCGCAGCTCTCGCTGTTCTCGGCGCCGCCGGACCTAGTGCGGGAGCTGGCGTCGCTGGAGGTGGACGGGATGACACCGCTGGAGGCGCTGACGCGGCTGTACGAGCTGCGGGAGCGGGCCAAGCGGGAGCTGGGGGAGTGACGGCGGCTCAGCGCGCTACGCCGGGGGCCGCTGCCCGGTAGGGCAGGGCGACGGCGATGGCGTTCACGCGGCCGGCGCCGTCCCAGTTGGGGGTGGAGCCGTCCGGGAGGTTCACGGCGAAGGCTTTCAGATGATCGGCCACCTGGGCGGGGCTCAGGCCCGGCTTGGCGGAGAGGAGGAGCGCCGCCACGCCGGAGACCAGGGGCGTCGCCATGGAGGTGCCGACCAGATTGCACGCGTACCCGCCGCCCCGCGTGGTGCTGCAGACCCCCACCCCCGGCGCCGCCAGGTCCACGTAGTCCCCCCAGTTACTGAAGCTGGCGCGGCCATCCGGGTTGCTGGGGCCGTCAGAGGCGCTGACGGCGATGACGGCCGGGTACGCCGCCGGATACATGGGAGCGTTCTGCGCTGGGCAGCCGGGCACAGGAGAGGTGACGTCCCCGCAGTTGCCGGCGGCGGCCACCACCACCACGCCCGCGGCGACGGCGGCGTTGATGGTGGACTCCAGCGCCGGATCCGGCTGGTGGCCGCCCAGGCTGAGGTTCACCACCCGGGCCCCCCCGGCAGCCGCGTAGGCGATGCCGTTGGCAAGGTCGCTCGTGAAGCCGGTGCCGTTGCAGTCCAGCGCCCGGACCACCATGAGGCGGACACCGGGGGCCAGGCCCGCCACGCCGCTGCTGTTCCACGCCGCCACGATCTCCCCGGCCACGTAGGTGCCGTGGCCGT
>DATCLE010000030.1:0-4224 GCA_036564075.1 Dehalococcoidia bacterium | reverse complement strand
CCTTCCCTCCGCTGGCATTACCCAGGTCAGGTTCAACGGTCGGCGGCGGATTCGGCCGCCCTCTCAGCCCGGCTCCCCGAGCTCCCGTGCCGTATTCAGTTGGTGACCGTGCCCTGTGCAGGCGTCACCACCTACACCACTACCGTACCACCCCCCTCAGAGGCTGTCAACGCGGCCTCCCGGCCGCCGGAGGCCGATCCAGTCCCCGGACGCTGCTCGGGAGGCCCCGGCACGGGGCCGGGGGCCGGCCTAGTGGGCCATGAGCCCCCGCACGTAGTAGTCGATCACCTGGGAGAGCACGCGCTCCTTGTCGATGCGGATGTCCCGGTACACCCGGCGCATGACGAAGGTGTGGATGATGCCGTTAATGGCCAGCGAGCATGCCTCCGGGTCGATGTCCCGGTACCGGCCCTGCTCCATGCCCTTCTCCAGCAGCCGCCGCAGGTGGGAGCGCACCTGGGCCTCCAGCGCCACGGTGAACTCCCGCACCACCTGCTCCCCCAGGCCGAACATCTCCCGCAGCAGCAGGGCGATGCACTCCTCCTGGGCCAGGATGTAGTCCACGTAGGCGGAGGCGTAGTTGCGCACGTTGGTCTCGATGTCGGCCGCCGGGTCAATGGCCCGCTCGATGGCCTCGCCCAGGCCCTGGAGCTGGTCCTTCAGCAGGGAGACGTACAGCCCCTCCTTGTTGCCGAAGTAGTAGTAGATCATGGGCTTCGTGGTGCGCGCCTCTTCGGCGATCTCCCGAAGCGACGTGGCCGCGTAGCCCTTCCGGGCGAAGAGCTTCAACGAGCTGTGGATGATCCGGTCCTTGACCTCCTCAGAGGTCTCAGGTGAGACAGGCTGTGCCGTCATCGTCCCTCCCCGCCGTCCCTGCACGCACGCCGGCCCGGCGGCGCCGCGTTCCGGCGCCGGCCCCGGGCCCCGCCGGAGCAGGTGAAAGTTCCCACGCATACTAGCACACTCCGGCCGCCGCGGTCGACCTTATCCCGCCGCCACGGCCCAAGAGGAGTTGCCGGCGCCGCCGGAGGGCGCTATACTGGGTGGGAACACAGGCACTGCGGCTGCACCTTTAAGCCGGTCCCGTGAGGCCGGCAAGGAGACGCACCGGTGAACAACGTCCCCGGCAACGGGTTCCCTACAACCTGCGAACGGCCAACGCCCTCTTGTCCTGATGCGGCGGACAAGAGGGTTTTTCTTATCCGGGAGGTCCGGCCGTGAGCCGGAAGACCGTGCTCTCCGCTGAGGATATCCGCCGCGCCGTGGTCCGCATCGCCCACGAGATCGTGGAGCGGAACCGCGGGGCGGACGGCCTGGTGCTCATCGGCATGCGGACGCGGGGCGTCCCCCTGGCGGAGCGCATCGCCGCCGCCATCGCCGGCTTCGAGGGCGTGGAGGTGCCGGTGGGCGCCATCGACATCGGCCTCCACCGGGACGACATCGCCATCCGCGGCGTGCGGCTCCAGTCGTCCTCCATCCCGGACCCCGGCGTCACCGGCCGCCGGGTGGTGCTGGTGGACGACGTGCTGTACACGGGTCGCAGCGTCCGCGCGGCGCTGGACGCCCTCATCGACTACGGCCGGCCGGAGCGCATCCAGCTGGCCGTGCTGGTGGACCGCGGCCACCGGGAGCTGCCCATTCGCGCGGACTTCGTGGGGAAGAACATCCCTACCTCGCGGGACGAAGAGGTGCAGGTGCACCTGCAGGAGACGGACGGGCGCGACGAGGTCTGCCTCGTGGCGCCGGAGGGCGAGTAGCCATGGCAGAGCGACGCGAGGCCGGCACGGCCACGGTCCAGCCGCGCCTGGAGCACCCGCAGGCGGCGGAGGGCTGGCGGCACCGCCACGTCCTGGACCTGGACGACTTCACGCCGGAGGAGATCCGCCTGGTGCTGGACACCGCGGACGCCATGAAGGAGGTGCTGGCCCGGGACGTGCCGCGCGTGCCCACGCTGCGCGGCTGTACCGTGGCCACCCTGTTCTACGAGGCCAGCACCCGCACCCGCGCCTCCTTTGAGCTGGCGGCCAAGGTGCTGGGCGCGGACGTCATCAACGTCTCCGCCAGCGGCAGCAGCGTGGAGAAGGGGGAGTCCCTGGTGGACACGGTGCGGACGCTCCAGGCCATTGGCGTGGACGCGCTGGTCATGCGGCACGGCATGTCCGGCGCGCCATACCTGGCGGCGGCCCACGCGGCGTGCGCGGTGGTCAACGCCGGTGACGGCTGGCACGCCCACCCCACCCAGGCGCTGCTGGACCTCTACACCATGCGGTCCCGCCTGGGCGACCTGCGCGGCCGCAAGGTGGTCATTGTAGGCGACATCACCCACAGCCGGGTGGCGCGCTCCGGCCTGTGGGGACTGACGGCCCTGGGCGCGGAGGTGGTGGTGGTGGGCCCGCCCACGCTGCTGCCCGCCGGCCTGGGCCGCCCCAACCCGGAGCAGGAGGCGGGCCTGCCGCCCGTGCGGGTGGAGACGGACCTGGACCGGGCCCTGCCCGGCGCCGACGTCGTGATGGCCTTGCGCCTCCAACTGGAGCGACAGCAGGGCGGTTACCTGCCCAGCCTGCGGGAGTACGCGCGCCGCTACCAGGTGAACGCGGAGCGGCTGGCCCTGGCCCGGCCCGGCGCGCTGGTCATGCACCCCGGCCCCATGAACGAGGGCGTCGAGATCGCGCCGGACGTGGCCCACGGGCTGCAATCGGTGGTGGAGGAGCAGGTGGCCAACGGCGTGGCCGTCCGCATGGCGGTCCTCTACCTCCTGCTGCGGGGGACGGCATGAGCGGGACGCCCAGCACCATCCTCATCCGCGGCGGCCGCGTCCTGGACCCCGGTCGCGGCCTGGACACGGTGGGCGACGTCCTCATCCGGAACGGACGTGTCGTCGCCGCGGGCCCCGCCCAGACGGGCCGGGCGGACCTGGTCATCCAGGCGGCGGGGCTGGTGGTCTGCCCCGGTTTCGTGGACCTGCACACGCACCTGCGGGAGCCGGGCCTGGAGCACAAGGAGACCATCGCCACGGGGACGCTGGCGGCGGCACGGGGCGGCTTCACCACCGTCTGCGCCATGCCCAACACGGAACCCGCCGCCGATACCCGCTCCGTGGTGGAGTTCGTGCTGCGGCGGGCGGCGGAGGCGGGACACGTGCGGGTGCTGCCGGTGGGGGCGGTGACCAAGGGCCGCGCCGGGCGCGAGCTGGCGGAGCTGGGCGAACTGGCGGAGGCCGGCGCCGTGGCCTTCAGCGACGACGGCAGCCCCGTGGCGGACGCCGGGCTCATGCGGCGCGCGCTGGAGTACGCCTCCGCCTTCGGGCTGCCCGTCTCGGACCACTGCGAGACGCCGGAGCTGGCCCGCGGCGGCGTCATGCATGAGGGGTGGGTTGCCACGCGGCTGGGGCTCCGCGGCCAGCCCGCCGCCGCGGAGGAGAGCATGGTGGCCCGGGACCTGCAACTGGCGGAGCTGACCGGCGCCCGGGTCCACATTGCCCACGTGAGCACGGCGGGGGCCGTGGAGCTCATCCGCCGGGCCAAGGAGCGCGGCGTGCCGGTGACGGCGGAGGTGACCCCCCACCACCTGACGCTGACCCATGAGGCGGTGGCCTGGGGGCCGGACGGGGCGGACGGACCGCTGCGCTACGATACCAACGCCCGCGTGAACCCGCCGCTGCGCAGCCGGGCGGACGTGGAGGCCTGTGTCCAGGGACTGCGGGACGGGACCATCGACGCGGTGGCCACGGACCACGCGCCCCACGCCCTGGTGGACAAGCAGGTGGAGTTCGACCTGGCGGCGCCGGGCATCAGCAACCTGGAGACGGCGCTGGCCCAGGTGCTGACCCTGGTGCACGCCGGCCTGCTGGACCTGCCCGCGCTGGTGGAGCGGCTCACGGCCGGGCCCGTCCGCGCCTGGGGGCTGGACCGGTGGGTGGAGGGCCTGGGGACCCTGCGGGAGGGCGCCCCCGCCGACGTGACGGTCTTCGACCCGGACGAGGAGTGGACGGTGGACCCGACGGCCTTCGCCTCCAAGGGGAGGAACACGCCGCTGGCGGGCGTCCGGCTGCGGGGCCGCGTGGTGGCCACGGTGGCCGGGGGGCGCCTGGTCTACGCCGCCGAGCGCGTGGGGACGTGACGCCGACGGCGCCGGCGTAACGACGGACGTGAGAGGAGCATGACGGACAAGGCGCTGCTGGTTCTGGAGGACGGGACGGTCTTCACCGGGCGCCCGCTGGGGGCG
>DATCLE010000029.1:0-3696 GCA_036564075.1 Dehalococcoidia bacterium | reverse complement strand
AAGAAGCTCGCGCTGGTGGCGTGCATGCGGAAGCTGCTGACGATCCTGAACGCCGTGCTCAAGCATCGGACGCCCTGGCGCCCCCCGGTCGCGACGCACCTCACCGATCCCTGCCCTTGACATGGCAAGACCGTTGCTGTCAACCTTCCAGGAGACGTGCGGGAGCAATCCCAGCTGTCGGTGACGCGTGAGGGCGGCGGTGAGGGGCCGGGGCCGGGTCCGGAGGCTACGCCATGGCCCCGCCGGCCACGAAGACCTGGACTTGGTCGCCGCCGGCCTGCTTGGCGCGGCGCAGCACCGCGGCGGCCGCCTGCACCAGCTCCTCCGGCGTAGTCACGCCGTGGTCAGGGAAGGAGGCGATGCCCTGGCTGAGGGTGAGCCGGGCCTGGGCCACGCCGTCGTCGAAGACGTAGGCGCGGATGGCCGCCTGGATCCGGTCCGCCACCGCCGCCGCTTGGGCGGGGCCCGTCTCCGGCAGCAGCACGGCGAACTCGTCGCCCTCGAAGCGGGCCACCAGGTCGCTCTCCCGCAGGTCGCCCGTCAGCAGCAGCGCCAGCTCCGCCAGCACGAAGTCGCCGAACTGCTGGCCCTGCTCCCGGTTGACGGCGGCGAACCGGTCCACGTCCAGCAGGATGCAGGAGACGGCGCGACCGTACCGCCGGGCGCGGCGGACCTCCACCCCCAGCCGCTCGAAGAAGTGGCGGCGGGTGTAGGCGGCCGTGAGGGCGTCCCGCTCTGCCAGCCGCTCCAGGTCCTCAGCCCGGCGGCGCAGCTCCAGTTCCAGCTCCGCCACCCGCCGGTCCTGCTCCGCCCTGGAGCGGGCGCCCGCCAGCGCCCCCGCCACGGCGAACGCCGCCAGCACGGCCAGCCCCAGCAGGACCGCGTCCAGCCGCACGCCGTGGGCAAGGCCGCCCGGCGGCGCCAGCAGGCTGCCGGCGGCCACCACGGCCGCGGCCGCCACCACGCCCGCCGCGGTGAGGGAGTGCTGTAGGGGAAGCCTGGTCATGAAGCGCTGATTCCTCCACTTACATTAACGGAGGAACCCCCGCTTCCATTAGGCGCTGCACCGGGGATCAGGCGTTCCGCTCTGCGAAGTAGCGGAGGGCCAGGCGGATCCGCTCCTCCGTGCTCAGGCGGGAGGCGTCCGGCACCTGCGCCAGCGCCTCCGCCGCCTCGCTGGAGGAGTAGCCCAGCCCCACCAGCGCCGCCAGCACCTCGTCCGACCGGGCGGCGGGGGCCGGCAGCGCTGCGCCCGCGTACGCGTCCAGCTTGCCCTTCAGCTCCAGCACCAGGCGGGCCGCCAGCTTCTTCCCGATGCCCGGCACCCGGGTGAGGACCTCCACGTTCTCCGCGGCGATGGCGCCCGCCAGCTCCGAGGGGCTGAGGGCCGTGAGGAAGGCCAGCGCGGCCTTGGGGCCCACGCCCGCCACCCCCAGCAGCATCTCGAACAGCCGCTGCTCCTCCCGGGTGAGGAAGCCGTACAGGGAGAGGCTCTCCTCCCGCACGTGGAGGTAGGTGTGGAGCTGGACCTCCTCCCCCACGGCGGGCAGCCGCGACAGGGTGCTGCCGGGCACGTAGGCCAGCAGCCCCAGGCCGCCCACCATGACAATGACGTGGTCCTCCCGCTTCTCCGCCAGGACGCCGTGGACCTGCGCAATGGGGCTCATGCCCGCCGCTCCTCGGCGGCAACCGCCCGCCGGTGGGCGAGGTGGCAGATGGCCAGCGCCAGGGCGTCGGCGGCGTCCGCCGGGTGCGGCGCCGACGCCAGCCCCAGTTGCAGCCGCACCATCTCCTGCACCTGCGCCTTCCCACCCCGCCCGTAGCCCGCCACCGCCTGCTTCACCGTGGCCGGCGGGTACTGGTAGACGGGCACGCCCGCGCCCGCCGCCGCCAGCATCACCGCCGCCCGCGCCTCGCCGATGGCGAAGGCCGACCGCACGTTCACCGCCACGAAGGGCTCCTCCAGGGCCACGGCCGCCGGCCGGTGCTCCGCCAGCAGCGCCGTCAGCGCACCGTGGATGCGGGCCAGGCGCCGCTCCCGCGGTTGGCCCGCGGCCGTGCGCACCGCCCCGTAGGCCACGCAGGCCAGCCCGCCGGGGACCTCCCGCACCAGGCCGTACCCGGTCACGTTGAGCCCTGGGTCCACCCCCAGCACAAGAAGGCCCGTCCCTCCCGGGGAAGGACGGTCCTCCCGCCTGTTGCCCGTCTCCACGGCCACGGGGCGCGCCCGCCTACGCGCTGTACGCCGCCAGGACGGCGTCCGGGAACTCCGCGTTGCTGTGGACCCGCTGCACGTCGTCCAGCTCATCCAGCCGGTCCAGGAGCTTCAGCAGGTGCTCCGCCTGCCGCTCGTCCAGCTGGGTCATGGACTTGGGCACCATAGAGATCTCCGCGGAAGCCACGCTGGCCCCCGCCTCCGACAGCGCCCGGCGGATGGCGTCCAGGCTGGACGGGTCCGCGTACACCTCCAGGCTGCCGTCCTGGGTGCGGAAGTCCTCCGCCCCCGCGTCGATGGCCAGCAGCGCCAGCTCCTCGGCCCGCTCCGGCGTCACGTCACCCACCACCACCACGCCGCGCTGGTCGAACAGCCACGTGACGGCGCCGGCCTCCGCCAGGCTCCCGCCGAACTTGTTGAAGATGGAGCGGATGTCGGCCACCGTGCGGTTCCGGTTGTCCGTCAGGGCCTCGATGAGGATGGCCACGCCGCCCGGGCCGTAGGCCTCGTACGTCACTTCCTGGAGCGCCGCCGCGTCCGTCTCGCCCACGCCGCGCTTGATGGCGCGCTCGATGTTGTCCATGGGCATGTTGGCGTCCCGGGCGCGCTCCACCGCCAGCCGCAGCCGGGGGTTCATGTCCGGGTCGCCCCCGCCCTGGCGGGCCGCCACGGTGATCTCCCGCGCCAGCTTGGTGAACAGCGCCCCCCGGCGGGCGTCCGCCACGCCCTTCTGCCGCTTGATCTGCGCCCACTTGGAATGGCCTGCCATACGCCCTCCGAATCGCTACGTAACCTGCTCAATTGTAGCACCGGCGCTCAAGCGGGGTCAAAAGGGGAGGCAGCCGCTGCCTCTCCGGGGCCCGAGGGAGGGATGGCGGGGGTTCCGTACCGTGACCGGCCCCCACCGCCGGCCCTCCCCTCCGTCACCCTGAGCCCGTCCACAAGGCCGGGCACAAGGTCTCCCGACACCGGTTGCCGGCACGAGCCGTCGCTCTGCATCGCTCCCGGTCCTTCCCTGGCAGGGGAAGGTCGCAACATGACCGGCCCCCACCCTCGGCCCCTCCCCCAAACTTGGGGGAGGGGTGCAGGGGAGGGGGCCGCGCCGTGCCAGCGTTCGGGCCGGGGGTGGGGGCCGTGTCGTCATCCTGAGCCCTTCCGCCAGGAAGGCCGAAGCATCTGGCGGGGCTCCCGCAGAGGAGTACCCGTTCCGCCTGCACCCCTACGACGGCTGGCTGATCGCGGAACCGGTGCGGTCCCGGGTGGTGAACGGCCAGCTCCTGCCGGACACCTTCCCCGAGTCAGGCCCGTCGCAGCAGCGTGCCGGCCGCAGCCTGGGGAGGTCCGGACCCAGGTGTCGACCGCCCGCGTGGCGGCGGGCCGCAAGGCCGCCGCTTCGCCCTCACGGCTCCAGCACCGTGTTATCGATGAGCCGGGCGCTGGGGAACCGCACCGCCAGCGATACCAGCGCCCGCCGGTCCACC
>DATCLE010000028.1:0-8732 GCA_036564075.1 Dehalococcoidia bacterium | reverse complement strand
AAGAAGCTCGCGCTGGTGGCGTGCATGCGGAAGCTGCTGACGATCCTGAACGCCGTGCTCAAGCATCGGACGCCCTGGCGCCCCCCGGTCGCGACGCACCTCACCGATCCCTGCCCTTGACATGGCAAGACCGTTGCTGTCTCACATGTCCTGGAACAGTACACTTCGTTGCCCGGTCCCGCCGCGGCCGGTAGAATGGCCTGGCCGCCCTGGGCGAGACGGAGGGACGGGAGGTCCGGCGCATGGACGTGACGGCGGAGGACGGCGTCCGCATCTACTGCGAGATCCAGGGGGAGGGAGACCTGTTGGTCCTCAACCACGGGCTGGGGCAGACCTCCCGCCGGTTCCGGGAGCAGGTCCCGGTGTGGTCCGGCCGCTTCCGCGTGGTGACGTGGGATAACCGCGGCTGGGGGCGCTCCGGCCCGGCGGAGCGGTACACGCTGGACCGCTTCGCGGGGGACGCGGCGACGCTGATCCGGCACGTCGGCGGCGGGCCGGCCGTGGTCTACGGCATCTCCTGGGGCGGCGTCCTGGCGCTGAAGCTGGCGCTGGATCACCCGGACCTGGTGCGCGCGCTGATCCTGGACAGCACCTCCAGCGAGGTGAACGTGGCGGCGGCCGCCCGCTGGCGGCAACTGGGCGACGCCGCGGAGCGCGAGGGTCTGGCGGCGCTGGACTGGCCGCTGGACCTGGTCACGGAGGCGCCGGGGCCGGAGGAGGCCCGCGCCTTTGCCCGCGCGTGCTACTGCGTGGCCAGCACCTGCGAGCAGCCGCTGACACCGTACCTGGGGCGCGTGACCGCCCCCACGCTGGTGCTGGCCGGCGAGCACGACCGCGTGGCGGGTGTGGGTGGCTCCGTGATCCTGGCCCGGCGCATCCCCGGCGCGGAGCTGGCCATAGTGGAGGGGGCGGAGCACGGGGTCATGTTCACGGCGCCGGAGCGGTTCCGGGAGCTGGTAGAGGGCTTCCTGGCGCGCCTGTAGTCTCCGGCGGGGGGTACAAAGAGGCGGGGCCGCCGCGGGCGGCCCCGCCGTGGTTCCGGGCCTGCGGGCCCCGTCAGGCGCCGGCCGCCGCCGGCTGGCGCACGGGGTAGATGGGAATGCCGTACTCGTTCAGCTTCTTGAGGTCCGGCCGGGCCGGGTAGATGTGGATGGCGTCCCAGCCGCACACGTCCTCGCAGAGGCGGCAGCCCGTGCAGTTCTTCTCGTTCACCGTGGCCACGCCGTAGAAGTCGGAGATCTCCTCGGGGTACTCCAGGGACAGCGCGTCGAACGGGCAGACGTTGATGCACAGCTCGCAGCCGGAGCCGATGCAGTTGTCCTCGTTCACCACCGCCTTCGGCCACGCCTTGCGCGGGAGGGAGCGGCACTGGGCGCCGGTCTCGTCCAGGATGGCCTCCGGCGGGCAGACCACGCCGCAGGCGCCGCAGTCGATGCACAGCGAAGGATCGATGACGTGCAGCTTGTTCCGCTCACCGGAGATGGCACCGGTGGGGCAGCGCTTCGTGCAGGCCGTACAGCCGATGCACGTCTCAATGATGCTATAGGCCAACGGATCACCTCCGCGGGATCGCGGTGCTCTCGTCCCGCCGAAATTATACGGCCCCCACGCCGCCACGTGCAAACGAACCGCAGGCCGGACCGGTGCGCGGGCGCTCACGGATGCCCGGTGCCCCACCGTGCTTGACACGGACCCCGGATAGGGTATGATGCGGGTGAACTCGTGGGCAATAATATGTCTACAACTCCGACCCGCTTGCCCGCGGGCAAGCTGCCGCAGGACCTCCTCAGGCGCCTCCTCGCGCGGGTGGAGCACACGGACCGGCGGGTGCTGGTGGGGCCGGGGATCGGCCGCGACGCCGCCGCCGTGGCCTTCGGCGGGCGGGCGCTGGTGGCCGCCTCGGACCCGGTCACCTTCGCTGCGGAGCAGGTAGGCTGGTACGCCGTGCACGTGAACGCCAACGACGTGGCCTGCCTGGGCGCCCGGCCGCGGTGGTTCCTGGCCACGGTGCTCCTCCCGGACCCCTCCGACGCGTCCCTGGCGGCCGCAGTCCTGGACCAGATCCGTGACGCCTGCCGGGACCTGGGCGTGGAGCTCATCGGCGGCCACACGGAGGTGGCGCCGGGGCTGGACCGGCCGGTGGTGGCCGGGACCATGCTGGGGGAGACGGCGCGGGAGCGGCTGGTGACGGCGGCCGGCGCTGCGGTGGGGGACGCGGTGCTGCTCACCAAGGGGCTGGCCCTGGAGGGCACCGCCATCCTGGCGCGGGAGGCGCGGGACGCGTTGCTGGCGCGGGGCGTGCCGCCGGCCGTGGTGGACGCCGCGGCCCGCCTCCTCTTCTCGCCGGGCATCAGCGTGGTGCCGGAGGCAGCCACGGCGGCGGCCGGCGGCGCCGTCCACGCCATGCATGACCCCACGGAGGGCGGGCTGGCCACCGCCCTGCACGAGCTGGCGGAGGCCGCCGGCGTGGGCGTGGCGCTGGACCGGGAGGCGGTACCGGTGCTGCCGGAGACGGAGGCCGTCTGCGCGGCGCTGGGGCTGGACCCGCTGGGGCTGCTGGCATCCGGCGCCCTGCTCCTGACCGTACCCCAAGAGGAGGCCGGGCGCCTGACGGAGCGGCTGGCGGCGGCCGGGGTGCGCACTACTCAGATTGGGCGTATCATCCCGGCAGCGGAAGGGACTATAATGCGGACGCCAGCGGGGCCGGTCCCGCTCCCGCGGTTCCCGCGGGACGAACTGGCGCGCTGGTTTGACGAGGCGGCGGTCTCCGGGTAACGTAGACCTCCTCAGCGGCCTGCGCCGGGCTTCACGCCCGGGGCGCGGCCGTGCGGCCGGGGTTGCCAGGCGGCATCCGGCGGGCGCCTTCCGGCGCCGAGGAGCGGAAGGAGGTAGAAGAAGGTACCGTGGTGGTGGAGAAACCAAGAACCGTTCGAGAGCTACGGGAGTCCGGGTACAAGGTCCTCACCGTCAAGGAGGAGATGAGGAAGAACCTCATCGAGAAGATCCGGCGGGGGGAGACGCTGTTCCCCGGGATCGTGGGGTATGACGACACGGTCATCCCGCAACTGGAGAATGCCATCCTGGCCGGGCAGGACATCATCTTCCTGGGCGAGCGCGGCCAGGCCAAGTCCCGCATCATCCGCTCCCTGGTCTCCTTGCTGGACGAGGAGATCCCCGTGCTGAAGGGCTGCGAGATCCCGGAGAACCCTTTCAACCCCATCACCAAGACGGGGCGCGACATCCTGGAGGAGTACGGGGACGACGCCGAGATCGAGTGGCTGGGGCGGGAGGAGCGGTACGGGGAGAAGCTGGCCACGCCGGACATCACCATCGCCGACCTCATCGGTGAGGTGGACCCCATCAAGGTGGCGGAGGGCCGCTACCTGGCGGATGAGCTCACCATCCACTACGGGCTCATCCCGCGCACCAACCGGGGCATCTTCTGCATCAACGAGCTGCCGGACCTGGCGGAGCGCATCCAGGTGGGCCTGCTGAACATCATGGAGGAGCGTGACGTCCAGATCCGCGGCTACCGCATCCGCCTGCCGCTGGACGTGGTGATTGTGGCCAGCGCCAACCCGGAGGACTACACCAACCGCGGCCGCATCATCACGCCGCTGAAGGACCGGTACGGGGCCCAGATCCGCACCCACTACCCGCGCAACGTCGACCACGAGATCGACATCATGGAGCGGGAGCGGATGCCCCTGCCGGACGACTACCAGGTCATTGTCCCGCAGTACATGAAGGAGATCGTGGCGGAGATCACGCGGCTGGCCCGGCGCAGCCCGGACGTGAACCAGCGGTCCGGCGTCTCCGTACGCGCCTCCATTGCGGACTATGAGGCGCTGCTGGCCAACGCCCTCCGCCGCTCCATCCGCCTGAACGAGGACCGGGTGGTGCCGCGCGTCAGCGATCTGCCCTACGTCATCCCCAGCATCAGCGGCAAGATCGAGCTGGAGACGGTGGAGGACGGCCGGGAGGACCAGATCCTGGAGAAGCTCATCCAGGGTGCGGTGGTCTCCGTCTTCAACCGATACTTCAACGTTGGGGAACTGGAGCCCGTGGTGGCCAAGTTCAAGTCCGGCATCTCCGTGGAGGTGGGTGACACCATGTCCTCCGCGGACTACCTGCGGCTGCTGAAGCAGGTGGAGGCACTGGCGGAGCCGGTGCAGAAGCTGGACGCGGGCAAGGACCCCGCCCAGGTGGCGTCGGCCATCGAGTTCGTCCTGGAGGGGCTGCACCTCAACAAACGGCTCAACAAGGACAAAGTGTCCGGGCGCGTGCAGTACCGGGGGTAATTCATGCAGATCTACCGCTATTCCCAGTGGGACGGGTCCCAGGAACTCCCCGAGCTCAATCCGGACGACATCCTGGAGAACCTCACGGATGACCTGATGAACTTCGGGGACCTGCAGCACGCCCTGCGGAACCTGCTCCAGCGCGGGATGCGGACGCCCATGGGCCAGCGCATGCAGGGCCTGCGGGACCTGCTCCAGCAGCTCCGCCAGCAACGGCGGCAGGCGCTGGACCGCTACAACCTGAGCTCCGTCTTTGACGACATCAAGAACCGCCTGGACGACATCGTCGCCCGGGAGCGGCAGACCATCGAGCGGCGGCTCCAGGAGGCGCTGGCCCAGGAGGAGGGTCCCGCGCAGCAGGCGCCCTCCGGCGGGGAAGCGCCGGAGGCCCAGGCGGAGCCCGGCGGGCCGGAGGGCCGGCAGCAGGGCCAGCCCCGGGACGGGGAGGGCCAGGCGGGCCAGCAGGAGCAGGCGGGCGGCTCCCAGGCCGGGGAGGCCGGCCAGCCGCAGGGCGCCCAGCAGGGGAACCGGCAGGGCGGCCAGGGCGGGCAGCAATCGGAGTTCGCGCGGATGCTGCGCACCATCGCGGAGCGGAAGCAGAACTTCCTCTCCAACCTGCCGGACGACCTGGCCGGCCGGGTGAAGGAGCTCCAGAACTACGAGTTCATGGACCCGGACGCACAGGCGGACTTCCAGGAGCTCATGGAGATGTTGAAGAAGGCCATGACGGAGACCTTCTTCAAGGACATGTACAACCAGATCGCCAACATGTCTCCTGAGCAGATGCAGCGCCTGAAGGACATGGTCCGGGACCTGAACCAGATGCTCCAGGAGAAGATGGCCGGCGGGGAGCCGGACTTCCAGCAGTTCATGCAGCAGTACGGGGATCTCTTCGGGGACAACCCGCCCCAGAGCCTGGAGGATCTGGTGGCGCAGATGCAGCACCAGATTGCCCAGATGCAGAACCTCCTGGACAGCCTGCCGGCGGAGATGCGGCAGCAGCTCCAGGACCTGCTCATGGACAAGATCGGGGACCCGGAGCTTCAGTCGGAGCTCTCAGAGCTGGCGGCCAACCTGGAGTTCCTCTACCCCATGCGGGACCTGCGGAACCAGTACCCCTTCCGCGGCGATGAGGAGCTGGACCTCTCCCAAGCCATGCGCCTCATGGACCGCATGCAGGGCATGGATGAGCTGGAGCGCCAGATCGAGCGGACCCAGTACGGCGGCGATGTGGAGGACATCGACGAGCGGCGGCTGGAGGAGATCCTGGGCCCGGAGGCCGCGGAGACGCTGCGGCAGCTCAAGCAGTTCCTGGAGATCCTGGAGGACGCCGGGTACATCCGCCGCAAAGGGAACGGCTGGGAGCTGACCCCGCGCGGCACGCGGAAGATCGGCCAGCGGGCGCTGGGGGAGATCTACGCCCAGCTCAAGAAGAGCAGCGCCGGCAAGCACCCCCTCCGCCGTCCCGGCGGCGCCGGCGAGCGCACCGACGACACCAAGAAGTACGAGTTCGGCGACCCGTTCCACCTGGACCTCTCCAAGACGGTCATGAACTCCGTCTGGCGGGAGGGGCCGGCCGTCCCCGTCCGCCTGGACAAGGACGACTTTGAGGTCTACCGGTCCGAGGAGCTGACGCAGACCGCCACCGTCATGATGCTGGACCTCTCCTGGTCCATGGCACTGCGCGGCAGCTTCCAGGCGGCCAAGAAGGTGGCGCTGGCGCTCAACAACCTCATCCGCTCCCAGTTCACGCGGGACAGCCTCTACATCATCGGCTTCTCCGCGTACGCCCGGGAGCTGAAGCCGGAGCAACTGCCGTACGTCCGGTGGGATGAGTCGGTGCTGGGCACCAACATGCACCACGCCCTCATGCTGGCCCAGAACCTGCTGGCCAAGCACAAGTCCGGCACGCGGCAGATCATCATGATCTCGGACGGTGAGCCCACGGCCCACCTGGAGCGCGGGCGGTCCTACTTCGCGTACCCGCCCAGCCCCATCACCATCCGCGAGACCCTGAAGGAAGTGAAGCGGTGCACCCAGAAGGGGATCACCATCAACACCTTCATGCTGGACCGCAACTACTACCTGAAGGAGTTCGTGAACCAGGTGGCCAAGATCAATAAGGGGCGGGTGTTCTACACCACGCCGGACAAGCTGGGCCAGTACATCCTGGTGGACTACGTCACCAGCAAGCGGAAGCGGATCGCTTCGGCCTGACCGGGGCCGGCCATGCGGCTGCGGCAACGCCTGGTAGCGACAGGCCTCCTGGTCCTGTCGCTACTCCTTTACGGGACCCTGGGCTACGTCCTGCTGGAGGGCTGGTCCCCCGCCGACGCCCTCTACATGACGGTGATCACCGTCACCACCGTGGGGTACCGGGAGGTGGAGCCGCTGGACGGCTCCGGGAAGCTGTTCACCTCGTCCCTCATTGTCCTGGGCGTGGGGACGTTCTTCTACACGTTCACGGCACTGGTCCAGACGGTGCTGGAGGGGCAGTTGGCGGAGGCAGTGGGGAGGCGGCGCATGGAGGAGCGGGTAGCGCACCTGAAGGATCACTTCATCCTCTGCGGCTTCGGGCGCGTGGGGGAGGAGATAGCCCGGGACTTCCGGGAGCGGCACATCAGCTTCCTGGTGCTGGACGCGGACGCGGCGCGGGTGGAGGAGGCCCGCGCCGCGGGCTGTCTGGCGCTGGTTGGGGACGCCACGGATGAAGAGACCCTGGACGCGGCCGGGGTGCGCCGCGCACGGGGGCTGATCGCCGCGGTGGGGTCGGACGCGGCCAACACCTACGTCACCCTCACCGCCCGCTCCCTGAACCCGGACCTCCGCATCATCGCCCGCACGGACCACCCGTCCAGCGCCCCCAGGCTACGACAGGCCGGGGCGGACCGGGTCATCTCCCCCTACGCCATCGGCGGCCGGCGCATGGCGCTCCTGGCCCTGCAACCGCTGCTGGTGGACTTCCTGGAGACCCTCATGGGTAGCCCCGGCCGCGAGCAGATCCTGGCGGAACTGGAGGTGACGGAGGGCTCCGGCATGGCCGGCCGCTCCGTGGCGGAGGCGTGCCCGGAGGGGGTGCCGGTCACCCCGCTGGGCGTGCTCCACCCGGACGGCCGCGTGGTGGTGGGCACGTCCCGGGACGTGACGCTGGCGGCGGGTGACCGCCTCATTGTGCTGGGGCCGGAGGGCGCGGTGGAGCAGCTGGCCCGGTTCGCCGCAGCCCGCTAGCGGGCCGGCGGCCCGCTAGCCCAGCAGGAACTCCCGCAGCGCCCGCGCGAAGGCCTCCGGCTGCTCCATCACCAACTGGTGGCCCGTGCCGGGGACCTCCACTAGCCGGCCGTCCGGCAGCGCCGCCAGCATCCGCTCCGCGATCTCCCGCGACAGGATCTCGCTGTGCTCGCCGCGGATCACCAGGGTGGGGCAGGCAATGCGCTCCAGGGAGCCCCAGAGGAACGGGATCTCCACAATGGCGGACCGGCCGGTGATGTCCGCCAGCCGCCGGTCGTAGCGGCGGACCAGGCGGCCCTCCTCGTTGGGGGTGAGGGCGTTGCGCACGTGGCCCCGGAGCGTTTCGTCGTCCAGGGCAGGCCACTGCCGGCGGAAGGCCGCCAGCGCCTCCTCCTCGTCCGCGTAGCCGGGCGGCCCCGTCCGCTCCGGCCGGGGCGCCGTCATGGACTGCTGGATGCCCTGGGCGCCGGCCCGCGCCATCTCCGGGCCCATGTCCACCAGCACCAGCCGGCGGATGCGGGCGCTGTGCTCCCGGGCGAAGGCCATGGACGCCCGCGAGCCCAGTGAGAGGCCCACCAGGTCGAACCGCTCCAGGCCCAGGGCATCCACGAAGGCCCGCAGGTCCTCCGCCAGCGCCCACACCAGGTAGCCGCCGGGCGCGTGGTCGCTCTCGCCGTGGCCGCGCTGGTCGTAGGCGTAGACGTGGAAGGCGTCCGTGAGGCGGCGGGCCTGGTCGTCCCAGTAGCGGGCGTAGTCCCGCAGGCCGTGGACCAGCACCAGGGGCCGTTCGTCCGGCCCGCCGTAGTCCAGGTAGTGGATGCGCAGGCCGTTGAGCTTGAGGGTGCCCTCCTGGGGCGTGACGCGGGCCTTCACTTGGGGCCCCGCTCCCGCTGGTCCGGCGGCAGGGGCGTGAAGAGCTGCCACAGGATGCCGGAGCCGTCCCGCGGGTGGATGAAGGTGGCGCGCCAGGCGCCATCGGAGTAGACGCCCCGGAACGGCTCGATGCCGAAGCGCCGGAGCTCCGCCGCCGCCCGATCCACGTCCTCCACCTCGCAGGTGATGTGGTGGAAGCCCGGGCCGCGCTCCCGGAGGAACTTGTGGAGGAAGCTGTCCTCCCCCAGCGGCTCCAGGATCTCCAACTGGAGCTGCCTGCCGGGGAAGTTCAGCACCACTCCCTTGAACCCCTCCTCCGGGCTCTCGAAC
>DATCLE010000027.1:0-4305 GCA_036564075.1 Dehalococcoidia bacterium | reverse complement strand
GCACGTACCCCGCCGTGCTGGCCGCCGCCGACGAGGTGGCGGTGGAGCACTTCCTGGCCGGGCGCATCCGCTTCACGGACATCCCCCGCATCATAGAAGACGCCCTGGCCGCGCACGCGGGCACGGCGGACCCGGACCTGGAGACGGTCCTGGACGCCGACCGCCGGGCGCGCGCCCGGGCGGAGGACTGGGTCAAGGCCAGAGCATGAGTGACTTCCTCCAAGCGGCCCTCCCCTTCCTGGGGATCCTGGTGGTCCTCGTCGTCGTCCACGAGCTGGGACACTTCGTGACGGCCAAGCTGGCCGGCGTGAAAGTGCTGGAGTTCGGCATCGGCTTCCCGCCGCGGGTCTTCGGCCGGCGCTTCGGGGAGACGGAGTACACGCTGAACCTGCTGCCCCTGGGCGGCTTCGTCCGGCTCCTGGGCGAAGAGGACCCCAGCGACCCGCGCAGCCTGGCGGCGCAGCCCCGGTGGGTCCGCATCGCCGTGCTGTCCGCGGGCTCCGTCATGAACCTGATCCTGCCGGTGTTCCTCTTCGCCGCCGCCTTCATGATCCCGCGGGAGGTGGCCGTGGGCCAGGTGGTTGTGGAGGAGGTGGCGGCGGGCTCGCCCGCCGCGGAGGCAGGGCTCCGTCCGGGCGACGTCATCCTGGCGGTGAACGGGCGGGAGGTGCGGAACCTGGCGGACCTGAGCTACTTCATCCGCCTGAACCTGGGCGGGGAGCCGGAGTTCACGGTGAGCCGGCTCATGGGCACCGGGCCCAACGCGGAGGAGCGCGTCTTCCGCACGCGCGTCCACGCCCGCTGGACGCCGCCCCAGGGGCAGGGGCCCACGGGCATCATGATCTCGGACCAGGACGTGCAGACGCAGACGGAGGCCTACCCGCCCTGGGAGGCGGTGCCCCGAGGGCTGCGCACCACCTGGGAGTCCCTGATCCTCATGAAGAACGAGGTGACGGTCTGGCTCAAGGGCGGCAGCCAGCCGCAGGTGGCCGGGCCGGTGGGCATTGCCCAGGCCACGGGCGAGGTGGTGGAGCAGAGCGGCTGGCGCTCCTTGATCCCCGTGGCGGCAGGGCTTAGTCTGAACCTGGGGATCATCAACATGCTGCCCCTGCCCATGCTGGACGGCGGCCGCGTGATGTTCGTCCTCATTGAGGTGGCGCGGCGGGGGAAGCGCCTGGCGCCGGAGAAGGAAGGGCTGGTCCACCTGGTGGGGTTCGTAGTGCTCCTGAGCCTGGTGGTGATCATCACCTACTTCGACGTGCTGCGCATCATTAGCGAGGAGAGTATCATCCGATGATTCCGAAGCCTCGCCGGAAGACGAAGCCGGTTCACGTAGGGAGCGTGACCGTCGGCGGGGACGCGCCCATTGTGGTGCAGTCCATGACCAACACGGACACCGCCGACGTGGAGGCCACCCTCCGCCAGATCCACGAGCTGGCGGACCTGGGGTGCGAGATCGTGCGGGTGGCGGTGCCAGACAAGGACGCCGCCGCCGCGCTGCCGGACCTGGTGCGGCGCACCCCGGTGCCCCTCATCGCCGACATCCACTTCGACTACCGCCTGGCCCTGGCGGCGCTCCAGGCGGGCATCCACGGCCTGCGGCTCAACCCCGGCAACATCCGGGACCCGGAGAAGGTGCGCGCCGTGGTGCGGGAGGCCAAGGCCCGCGGCACGCCCATCCGCGTGGGGGTGAACGCCGGCAGCCTGCCGCCCATCCGGGCGCTGGAGGAGGGGGAGCTGCCGCCGCCCACCTGGGAGCGCATGGTGGACGCGGCGCTCTGGGAGATCGGCATCCTGGAGGAGATGGGCTTCGACCACATCAAGGTCTCCCTCAAGGCCTTTGACGTGCCCACCATGGTCCAGGCGTACCGAGCGCTGGCGGACAGGGTGCCCTACCCGTTCCACCTGGGCGTCACGGAGGCGGGGACGCCGCGCAGCGGCGCCGTCCGCTCCGCCATCGGCATCGGCATCCTGCTGGCGGAGGGCATCGGCGATACCATCCGCGTCTCCCTGGCGGCGGACCCCAAGGAAGAGGTGCCCGTCTGCTGGGACATCCTGCAATCGCTGAACCTGCGGCGCCGCGGGCCCACCATTGTGGCCTGCCCCACGTGCGGCCGCATCGAGATCGACCTGATCCCGCTGGCCAACAAGGTGGAGGAGCACTTCCGGCGGCTGGGCAAGGAGATCACCGTGGCCGTGATGGGCTGCGTGGTCAACGGCCCCGGCGAGGCCAAGGAGGCCGATATCGGCATCGCCGGCGGGAAGGGCCGCGGCGTCATCTTCCGCAAGGGCCAGGTGGTCCGCACGGTGGACGAGAAGGACTTCCTCTCCGCCCTCATTGAGGAAGGCGATAAGGTCATCGCGGAGATGGAGGCGCAGCCGGCAGGCTGAGCCCATGCCGGCCGCCCTCCTCTTCCTGGCCGGCTACCTGGCCCTCTGGCTGGCGGCGGGCCTCCTGGCGTGGCTGGTCCCGGCGGTGCGCCGGCGCGGCGTCGGGACCCTGCCCCTGCTGCCCGCGGCGCTGGCCGGCGCCGTCCTGGGCGGCCTGCTGGTGCCCCTGCTGGGCCTGCGCGACGCCTCCGGCGTCCTCCTCAGCATCCCCGCCGCCTTCGCCGCGGCGCTCGCGTCCGCCCTGGCCGCCGGGACCTTCGGCCGGAAAGGAGGGAACGGCACGCCGTGACGGTCATTGCGCTCTCCACCATGTGGGCGCAGCAGGAGCGCTTCCGGGGCCAGCGCATCCTGGGCTTCGCCGCCTTCGCGCGGGACCACGGCTTCACCCACATCGAGGTCAACTACGCCATCCCGCCGCAGGAGGTGGAGACGCTGGTGCGCGGCGGCATCCTGCCCATCTCCAGCCTCCACGCCCCCGCACCCCTGGTGAAGCACCGCGACGGCCGCTGGAACCACACCCTCAACCTGGCCTCCCGGGACGAGGAGGAGCGCCGGGCCATGGTGGCGTACACGAAGCGGACCATAGACGTGACGGCGGAGGCGGGCGGGAGCGCGGTGGTGGTCCACCTGGGGCACATCGGCGACGGCGCGATGTTCGAGGAGGAGCGGGAGCTGCGCCGCCTGCACGAGTGCCGCCAGGCGGACGACCCGCGCTGCGCGGAGCTGCGGGCCCGGGCGGCGGAGCGCCGCCGCCGGGAGGCGCCCCGCTACTTCCCGCAGGCGGAGCGAAGCCTGGCGGAGCTGGCGGAGCACGCGGCGCGGCGGGGCGTGACCATTGGCCTGGAGAGCCGCTTCCACTTCCACGAGTTCCCCAACGTGGAGGAGTGCCTGACCCTGATTGCGGGCTACCCGCCGGAGGTGGTCGGCTTCTGGCTGGACACGGGCCACGTGGAGGTGCTGGACCGCCTGGGCTTCATCCCCAAGGGCCGCTGGCTGGACGTGCTGGGCGACCGGCTGGTGGGCATGCACCTGCACGACGTGGACGGCATCACCGACCACCGGGCGGTGGGGCTGGGCGATATCCGCTGGGACGGGCTGCGGCAGGGCGTGGTCACGCGGCCCCTCTACGTGTTCGAGATCAACCAGCGGCAGCCGGACTGGGCGGTGGCCCGCTCTGTGACCCTGCTCCAGGACCTGGGAGTGGTGCCGAGGCCGGAGGCGGCGCGCGGGACGGAGGAGCGCGGACCGGGCGCGGCGGGCGCGCCATGAGCGGCCGCGGCCAGAGACGGCGGCGGCGCGCGGCGCCGGGGACCCCACCGCGCCCGCGGGCCGGGGCCGCGCAGGACGCCGTCTTCCGGCCGGACTTCCGCCTGCTGGCGCTCTACGCGGCCTTCCTGACGGCCGCCGGCGCCGTGCTGCTGCTGGTCCTGCAACGAGCGCCGGACACGCCGCTGAACGGCCTGGTCTTCTCCCTCTACGCGGTGTACGCCCTGCTCACCACCGCCAACCGCGCCCTCACCCGCGTGGCCGTGCGAAGCGGCCGCCTGGTCTACGACTCCTGGTTCGGGTTGCAACGGCGGGTCATGACGCTGTCCACGGTGGCCTCGGTGCAGGGGCGGGTGCTGCCGGCGCTCTTCGCCGGCGGTGCGACCATGATCCTCCGCCGGTCCGACGGGCTGGGGATCCGCCTGAACCTGGCGTTCTTCAGCCGCCCCACGCTGGCCCGCCTGCTGGAAACGGTCCTGGCCCACAGCCCCGACGCCCGCCTGGACCCCTTCTGGACGAACCTGCTCCAGCGGGCCCGCCGGGGGTAGCGCCGGCGCCTACGGCCCGGGGTTGACGGGAAAGGAAGCGCTTACCTATCATCGGGCCATGAACGCTGCCCGACGCACCGACCGTCCCGACGTCTTCCAC
>DATCLE010000026.1:0-3811 GCA_036564075.1 Dehalococcoidia bacterium | reverse complement strand
AGCGGCTCCGCCAGCCGCGCCACCAGCGCGTCGATGCGCCGGACGGCCTGCCGGTACGCCGCGTCCACGTCGCCGTCCAGTCGCAGGTGGGTCACCACCTTGATGGTGTGCCGCAGGTGGTCGAACACCAGCAGCGTGTCCGTGAGGAGGAAGACGGACTCGGGCACGCCCAGGGCGTCCGTCTCCGGCGCGGGCAGCCGCTCAAAGTAGCGCACCACGTCGTACGCCAGGTAACCCACGGCGCCGCCGGTGAAGCGGGGCAGGCCCTCCACCGGCACCACCCGGAAGCGGGAGAGCTCCTCCTGGACGGCGGGCAGCGGGTCCACGGCGGGGCCGTCCGGCCCGCCGGTGCGGAGGACGCGGTACGGCTCCGCGCCGATGAAGCTGTAGCGGGCCCAGCGTTCGCCGCCCTCCACGCTCTCCAGCAGGAAGGAGTAGCCCCCGCGCGCCACCTTCAGGTAGGCGGAGACGGGCGTCTCCAGGTCCGCCGTCACCTCCCGGTAGACCGGCAGATAGTTGCCCCGTCCGGCCAGCCGCCGGGCCTCCTCCAGCGTCGGGTGGTACATGGTGTGCACTCCTACCGGCTCCCCGCCGGCTCCCGGAACAGGTCGTACTCCAGGCCCATGGCCTCCCGGGCCATGTGCAGCGTCTCCGCGGCGATGCGGCGGGTCCGGCGCGTGCCCTCCACCAGGATCTCCTCCACGAAGCGGGGCCGGGACTGGTAGCGGGCGCGACGCTCCCGGATGGGCTCCAGGAAGGCGTTGAGGGCGGCCGCCAGCTTCCGCTTCACCTCCACGTCCCCCACCCGGCCGCGCCGGTAGCGGCGCTTCAGGTCCTCCACCTCCTCCTTGTTGGGGTTGAAGGCGTCATGGTAGACGAAGACCGGGTTCCCCCGCACGTGGCCGGGGTCCGTGGCGCGGAGGCGGGTGGGGTCCGTGTACATGCGCATGACCTTCTGCTCCACCGTCTTCGCGTCGTCGGAGAGGAAGATGGCGTTGCCCAGGGACTTGGACATCTTCGCCTTCCCGTCGATGCCGGGCAGCGTGGGCACCACGCCCACCAGAGCCTCCGGCTCCGGGAAGACGTTCCCCCCGTACAGGTGGTTGAACCGCCGGGCGATCTCCCGCGTGATCTCCACGTGGGCCACGTTGTCCTTGCCCACCGGCACCACGTGGGCCCGCGGCGTCAGGATGTCCGCCGCCTGGAGCACGGGGTACCCCACCAGGCCGAAGGGAAGCTGCTCCAGATTGGCCGCCCGCGCCATGTCCTTGATGCTGGGCAGCCGGGTCAGCCGCGGCAGCGTCACCAGCATCTCGAACAGCAGGTTGAGCTGGTACGTCTCCGGCACCATGGACTGCACGTAGATGGTGGACCGCTCCGGGTCGATGCCCACGCTCAGGTAGTCCAGCGCCACCTCCCGGATGGTGTGGGGCAGTTCCCGCACGTGCTCCTTCTCCGGCCGCGTGGTCAGCGTGTGCAGGTCCGCAATGATGAAGTAGCAGTCGTACTCGTCCTGGAGCCGCACGCGGTTCTCCAGCGACCCCACGTAGTGGCCCAGGTGCAGGGCGCCCGTGGGACGGTCGCCCGTCAGCAGCCGTTTCCGTTCCATTGCGCTCGTCACCTCCGGCCGTGGCCGCACCTACACCTGCGGTACATGGGCCATGGCCTCCCTCACCTTCTCCTCCGGGTAGGCGTAGTCCTCCAACTGGCCGGCCAGGTAGGCATCGTACGCGGCCAGGTCCAGGTAGCCGTGGCCGCTCAGGTTGAAGAGGATGGTCCGCGCCTCCCCGGCCTCCCGCGCCGCCAGCGCCTCGTCGATGGCGGCGGCCACGGCGTGGGAGCTCTCCGGCGCCGGGATGATGCCCTCCGTCCGGGCGAACTGCACCGCCGCGCCGAAGACCTTGGTCTGGTGGTACGCCTTCGCCTCAATGATCCCCTGCTCGTACAGGGCGCTCACCAGCGGCGCCATGCCGTGGTACCGCAGCCCGCCGGCGTGGATGCCCGGCGGCATGAAGGTGTGGCCCAGGGTGTGCATCTTCACCAGCGGCGTCATCTCCGCCGTATCGCCGAAGTCGTACCGGTACTCGCCGCGGGTGAGGCTGGGGCAGGACTCCGGCTCCACGGCCAGGAAGCGGATCCGCCGCCCGTGCACCAGCCGCTCCCGCACGAAGGGGAACGCCAGCCCCGCGAAGTTGGAGCCGCCGCCCGTGCAGCCGATGACCACGTCCGGGAAGGCGTCCGCCAGCTCCACCTGCTTCAGCGCCTCCTGGCCGATGACCGTCTGGTGCAGGAGGACGTGGTTCAGCACGGAGCCCAGGGAGTACTTGGTGTCCTCCCGGGAGGCGGCGTCCTCCACCGCCTCGCTGATGGCGATGCCCAGGCTCCCGGCGGACTCCGGGTCCTGCGCCAGGATGCGGCGGCCGGCCTCCGTGTCCGGGCTGGGGCTGGGCACCACCTCCGCATCCCACACCTGCATCATGGAGCGGCGGTACGGCTTCTGCTGGTAGCTCACCTTGACCATGTAGACCTTCAGCTCCAGCCCGAAGGCGTTGCACGCCATGGCCAGGGCGCTGCCCCACTGCCCGGCGCCCGTCTCCGTGGTGATGCGCTTCACCCCCGCCTGGGCGTTGTAGTACGCCTGCGCCACCGCCGTGTTGGGCTTGTGGGAGCCCGCCGGGGAGACGCCCTCATACTTGTAGTAGATGCGGGCCGGGGTCCCCAGCGCCCGCTCCAGCCGGTGCGCCCGGTGGAGCGGCGTGGGTCGCCACAGCTTGTAGACCTCCCGCACCGGCTCCGGGATGGGGACGTACCGCTCCGTGCTCACCTCCTGCTGGATGAGCGCCATGGGGAACAGCGGCGCCAGCGCCTCCGGCCCCACCGGCTGCTTGGTGCCGGGGTGGAGCGGCGGCGGGGGCGGTGCGGGCAGGTCCGCCATGACGTTGTACCACGCCTCCGGCAGGTCCCGTTCCGGCAGCAGGATCTTGTACTGGTCCACGGCTCCCCTCCTTCCCCGCCGGCAGGCGGGCGCAACTGAAAAACCCCTCGCCCCATCCAGGGGCGAGGGGTCGTCCTCGCGGTGCCACCCTAGTTGATCCGCCGGCGGCGGATCACCTCTCTCGGGTACGGCGCCGGGCCCGACCTGCGGCCGCGCGGCGCGATACCCTAGGCTCTGATAACGGTGCCAGCTCCGGCAACGCCTACTGAGTCCGCCTGGACCGTTCGGGTTGCGACTCCCGGGCCCATTCCGTTCCGCCCTTCCGGGAAAGGACGGAACCCCCACGTGGGGACCGCTGCGCGACCACCGGCTCACACCTTCCCCGGCTCTCTGAGGCCCGCTGGCGGCGTACTCTTCCCGTTCGCCGTCGTTCCGCTCTGTTCGGTTGTGGGCTGTACTATAGCCAGTCTAGCGCGGCCGTGTCAACAGATCAACGGGGACCGCCGCGAGCAGCCGGCCACGGCCCACGCCGGCGCCAGCAGCCACCGTCGTCCGTTCATCTTGGACAGGAGAGCCGACATGACAGGGAGGCAGCTTGACGCTCGATACCGCGCAGTCGGGGGTGCCCGGCCTCACTCCCCAGGCCGGACGGAGACGGTCGCGGCCAGGCCGTAGTGGTCCGACGGCGCCAGGCGCGGGTCCTCCGCCGAGACCCGGTCGAAGGCCACCCAGGCGTCGTGCACCGTCACCAGGTCGTTCACGAAGATGTAGTCGATGACCACGGAGAACTCGCCCCACTCCCGGCTCAGCGGCGTGGGGAAGGTAGCGGGTGGCTCCCGCCCATGGACCGCCGCGTAGGCGGAGCGCAGCCGCTCC
>DATCLE010000025.1:0-11548 GCA_036564075.1 Dehalococcoidia bacterium | reverse complement strand
CTGGTGGCGCTGGCGGTGCGGCTGGACTCCCCCGGCCCGGCGCTGTTCCGGCAGGAGCGGCTGGGGAAGGACCGGCGGCCGTTCACGGTGCTGAAGTTCCGGTCCATGTACGTGGACGCGGACGAGGCCGTCCACCGGTGGGCGGTGCGGCAGTTCGCCGCCGGGCGGCCGGTGGCCGTGGTGGACGGCAAGCCGCAGTACAAGCCCTCGGACGACCCGCGGATCACCCGCGTGGGCCGCTTCATCCGCACCACCGGGCTGGACGAGCTGCCGCAGCTCATCAACGTCATCCGGGGCGAGATGAGCCTGGTGGGGCCGCGGCCCGCCATCCCGTACGAGCTGGAGCACTACCAGGAGTGGCACTACCGGCGGTTCGCCGTGCCCCCTGGGATCACCGGCCTCTGGCAGGTGCGCCGGGGGCCAGAGACCAGTCTGGAGGACATGGTCCGGCAGGACGTGGAGTACATCCAATCCGTCTCACCCTGGCTGGACCTGAAGATCCTGCTAGCCACCGTTCCCGTCGTGCTGTTCAAGCGGTGCGCCTTCTAGGAGGGTGTCTGACATGGCCATCAAGGTAGGCGTCGCGGGGTGCGGGTACTGGGGCAGCAAGCACCTGCGCGTGGTGGACGAGCTGCCCGAGAGCGAACTGGCCGCCATCTGCGACCCGAACGCCGCGCAACTGAAGAAGGCAGCCGCCCGCTACGGCGGGGCGCTGCCCACCCAGAGCTTCGATGATCTGCTGGCCAGCGGCGTGGAGGCCGTGGTGGTGGCCACGCCGGCCAACACGCACTTCCCGCTGGTCCGGCAGGCGCTCCTGGCCGGGCGGCACGTGCTGGTGGAGAAGCCCATGGCGGCCAGCACGGAGGAGGCGCTGGAGTTGGTGCACCTGGCGGAGGAGCGCGGCCTGACCCTCATGGTGGGCTCCACCTTCCTCTACAGCGCGCCGGTCCGCTTCCTGCGGGAGCTGGTGCAGGGCGGCGGGCTGGGCCGTCCCCTCTACATCCACAGCGCCCGGCTGAACTTCGGGCTGCTGCGGCAGGACGTGGATGTGCTCTGGGACCTGGCGCCCCATGACCTGGCCATCATCTCCTACGTCCTGGACCAGGTCCCCGTCTCCCTGGGCGCCCGCGTGGTGCACTGCACCGGCGCGGCGCTGCCGGAGGTGGCCCACGCAGACCTGCGTTTCCGGGACGACGTGCTGGCCCACGTGGAAGTGAGCTGGCTCCACCCGGCCAAGGTCCGCCGGCTCACCATTGTGGGCTCCGCGGGCATGGCCGTGTACGACGACGTGGCGGCGGGCGAGGCCGTCCGCATCTACGACCGGAAGGTCACGCCGCGGCCCGCCAAGAACGGCGCCCCCCCACCAGTGGACTACTCCTTCGGCGACGTGCGGATCCCGCACCTGGAGGAGGTAGAACCGCTCCAGGCGCAGTGCGCCCACTTCCTCCAGTGCATCCGCACCGGCGAGCGTCCCCTGAGCGACGGCCGGCACGGCCTGGAGGTGGTGCGCATCCTGGAGGCGCTGGAGCGGTCCGCGGCGGCGGGCGGCGTCATGGAGCCGTTCGACCAGATGGACCTCGCGCGGCCGGTGGAGCTGCGGCTCGGCTCGGCCGTCTGAAACAAGGAGGAGGGGGTACAGGAGTGGCGGCAATGAACGTGGAGCTCATGGACCTGAAGCGGCAGTACGAGTCCCTGCGGGGCGAGATCCTGGCCAGCATCGAGCAGGTGCTGGAGGGGATGGAGCTCTTCCTGGGCGAGAACGTGTACCGCCTGGAGGAGGAGTTCGCCCGGTACTGCGGCGTCTCGCACGCCGTGGGGGTGGGGTCCGGGACGGAGGCGCTGCACCTGGCCCTGCGGGCCGCGGGCATCGGCCCCGGGGACGAGGTGATCACCGTGGCGCACACCTTCGCGGCCACGGTGGAGGCCATCCTCTACACCGGCGCCCGGCCGGTGCTGGTGGACGTGGACCCCGTCACCTACACCATGGACGTGGAACAGGCCGCGGCGGCCGTGGGCCCGCGGACCCGCGCCATCATCCCGGTCCACTTGTACGGCCATCCGGTGGACATGGACGCGGTCATGGCCCTGGCCCGCCGGCACGGCCTGTTCGTGCTGGAGGACGCGTGCCAGGCGCACGGGGCCACCTACCGGGGCCGTCGCGTGGGCTCCTTGGGCGACGCGGCCGCCTTCAGCTTCTACTACTCCAAGAACCTGGGGGCTTACGGCGAGGGCGGCATGGCCGTCACCAACGACCGCGCCCTGGCCATCCGCATGCAGATGCTGCGGAACCACGGCTCCAAGGCCAAGAACCAGCACGCGCTGCTGGGCTACAACGCGCGGCTGGATGAGATCCAGGCGGCCATCCTGCGGGTGAAGCTGCCCCACCTGGACCGCTGGAACACCCTCCGGCGGAACTGGGCGCGGCACTACAACCTCCAGTTGGCGGACCTGGAGGAGATCGTCACGCCCACGGAGCTCAGCCACGTGAGCCACGTCTACCACCTGTACGTCATCCAGACGGCAGAGCGTGACGCGCTCCAGCAGTGGCTGAAGCGGCACGGCATCGCCACCGGGATCCACTACCCCACGCCGGTGCACCTGCAAGAGGCCTACCGGGGCCTGGGTTACCCCGCCGGCTCCCTGCCGGTGACGGAGGCGCTGGTGGAGCGGATCCTCTCGCTGCCCATGTACCCGGAGCTGACGCTGGACAAGGTGAGCTTCGTCTCCCAGAGCATCCGGGACTTCCTGCGCCGGCGCCAGCGCCGGTCCCGGCGGCAGGCCGCGCCGGCCGCCGCCAGAAAGTAAGGTGAGCCATGCACGAGCGATACCTGCAACTCCTCCGGCGCTGGTTCTGGTTGCTCATCGTCTTCGGCGTGCTGGGTGCTGTCGGCGGGGTGTTCCTGCTGCCGGTGGTGTTCCGCAGCGCCGCCTACGACAGCAGCACCACGCTGGGCGTGACACCGTTCCTCTCGCCCCAGTCGGCCAATGAGGCGGACCAGGCGCTCCTGGCCAGCTACGCCGCTTCGGTGGCGGGCATCGCCAAGAGCTCCCAGTTCCTCTCCCGACTCCAGGCCAACCTGGCGGCGCAGGGGCTGGTGTACTCCGAGGCAGAGCTGCCGGACAAGGTGCAGGTGAAGCCGGACCCCGGGCTGCCTCAGGTCACCATCGAGGCCCAGGCCCCCACCCAGCGGGAGGCGGAGCTCCTGGTGCAGGAGATGACCAACCTGCTCATGGAGGAGGCCAACGCCCGCGCGGAGCAGGTGCGGGGCGACGTGGCCGCCACGGCGCAGGAGCGCACGTCCCAGATCCTGACGCGGCTGAGCCAGGTCTACCGCCAGCGGGCGGACCACCTGTTCCTCATGGGGATCGAGCGGTACGGCGTCACCCTGGACCTGCTCATGCGCCAGCAGCCGGACTCCTTCAAGAGCATTGTGGAGAACCTGGCCCGCATCTCCGGCGACGGCACGCTGGCCCAGCTCAACGCGGAGGCGGACATCCTGGAGCAGGAGCTGACGGCCGCTCAGCAGGACCTGGCGTTGCAGTTCCCCGGCCAGCGGCAGGCGGTCTACGTCCTCCAGCCGCAGAAGACGGTGCAGACGCGCTCCGGTCCTTCGCTCCGCAAGCTGGACCTCATGGTGGGCGGCCTGGGCGGCGGCCTGGTGCTGGGCTGGGTGGTGGCCAACGCCGCCGAGTACGCCCGGAACGGCCGCGGCCTGCGGCGCGGCCGGGCGGAAGGGATGACGGAGTTCCTGGCGCCGAAGGCCGTGGTGCGGCAACGCCGGGGGCGGCAGGACCGCGGCACAGTGGCGGCGCTGGCGCCGGCCCCCGCGGTGCCGCGCCTCTACGGCGCTACCCGGCCGGTGCTGCTGGTGGCGTACCCCCTCTGGAGCTTCCGGGACCTCTACGCCTTCCAGAAGGCGGTGCGCCGGCTGCCCGGCGTGGCGGACGCCCGGATCCAGCGTTTCGTGAACCGGGTGCTGGAGCTCTCCGTGGACGTGGTCGGCGGTGAGGACCTCCCGGAGCAGCTACGGGGGCTGGCTGCCTTCCCCCACCGCCTGGTGGAGGCGCAACGGGACCGCGTGGAGATCCTGCTGGAGCCGGCAGAAGGCTCCCACCGGGAAGGGGTGGCGTCATGAGCGGCGCAGTGCTGGTTACCGGTGCGGCGGGGTTCATCGGCTCGCACCTGGTGGAGCGGCTGCTGGCGCAGGGGCGGCCGGTGGTCTGCCTGGACAGCTTCGACGAGCACTACGACCGCCGCCAGAAGGAGGCGAACCTCCAGGAGGCCCTGGGCGGCCGCCCGGTCCCCGTCCTGGAGGGCGACGTGCGGGACGGCGCGCTGCTGCGCCGCGTCCTGGAAGAGCACCGGGTGGAGACGGTGGTCCACCTGGCGGCCCGGCCGGGCGTCCGGCCCTCGCTGGAGGACCCGCGGCCCTACGTGGAGATCAACGTGGCGGGCACGGTGGCCGTGCTGGAGGCCTGCCGGGCCGCCGGTGTGAGGCGGCTGCTCTTCGCCTCCTCTTCCTCGGTCTACGGGGAGAGCGGTGGCCTGCCGGTGCCGGAGCGGGCGCCGCTGCGGCCCCTCTCTCCCTACGCGGCCAGCAAGGCGGCGGCGGAGCAGTTCTGCTCCACCTACGCGAGCCTCTACGGCATCTCCGTGGTGGCCCTGCGGTTCTTCACCGTGTACGGCCCGCGGCAGCGGCCGGACATGGCCATCCGCCGGTTCACGGAGCTCATCGACGCGGGGCGGGAGATCGAGGTCTACGGCGACGGCAGCAGCCGCCGCGACTTCACGTACATCTCGGACGTGGTGGACGGCGTGGCGGCGTGCCTGGACTTGCCGGCGGGCGGCTTCCAAGCCTTCAACCTGGGCGGCGCGCGGCCGGTGGAGCTGTTGCACCTCATCGACGTCATCCAGCGGCACCTGGGGAAGGAGGCGCGGGTCCGCTTCCGGCCGGCGCGCGCCGGAGAGCCGGCCACCACCTTCGCGGACATCACGCGGGCCGCCCGGGTGCTGGGCTTCCGCCCGCGGGTGGAGGTGGAGGAAGGGGTCAGGCGGTTCGTGGAGTGGTACCGGGCGCGGTCCCTCCCGGAGGGGAAGGATGCGGCTGCAACGGTTTCCTAGGGCATCCGCGGACTCCGCGCGGGACCTGAACCTGTTCACGGGGTCCGCCTTCACGCTGGCCACCCAGGTGGCCACCTACGGGCTGGCGGGCGTGACCGGCATTGTGCTGGCGCGCGCGCTGGGGCCGGAGGGCCGTGGCGTGTACGGGCTGGCGGTGACCATCGCCATGGTGTACGCGGCGGTGGTGGAGCTGGGGATGTCCAAGGCCGGGGTGTACCTCCTGGGGCAGGGCCGGTACACGCGGCAGCAGGTGGCCTCCAGCAACCTGGCGTGGGCGCTGGTCCTGGGGGCGCCGTGGCTGGCGGGCGTGCTCCTGGTGGGCCTGCTGAAGCCGGACCTCCTCTCCGATGATTTCAGCAAGGCGCACCTGGCCATCATCGCCGCGGGCGGGCCGCTCCTGCTCCTGCTGGTGCTGACCCAGGACCTGATCATCGCCACGGGGAGCGTCCTGGGCTACAACGTGGTGGACTTCGTCCAGCCGTTCCTGCGGGCCGTCTTCATCATCGGCGGGCTGCTGGCGCTGGGCGCGGGCGTCACGGGCGTGCTGGCCGGCTGGCTGCTGGCGGTGGCCGCGGCCACGGCCCTGGCCCTCTGGCTGCTCTCCCGGCGCGTCCGGCTCCGCCCGGCCTTCCGGGCGGACCTGCTGCGGGCGCAGCTCTCCTTCGGCATCCGGGGGTCTCTGGGCTTCATCCTCCAAGCGGCCAACCAGCGGCTGGACGTCTTCCTGGTAGCGGCCTTCGCCGGGTCCGCCGTGCTGGGTCAGTACACGGTGGCCTACGGCACGGCGGAGCTGCTGTGGCAGATCCCGCTGGCGCTGGGGGTGGTGTTCTTCCCCAAGGTGGCTTCCCTGGGGCCGGAGGCCAGCGCGGAGACGGCGGCCGTCACCTGCCGGCGCGCGCTGTTCGTCACGCTGGCGGCCAGCGCGGCGCTGCTGCTGCTGGGCCGGCCGCTCATCCTGTTGCTGTACGGTCGTGCGTTTGAGCCGGCGGTGACCGCCTTCTACATCCTGCTCCCGTCGGCCTCGCTCTACACCGTCTACAAGGTGCTGAGCAACGCCCTGGCGGCGCGCGGCATGCCGGAGGCCGGCCTCTACGGTGGCCTGGTCTCCGCGCCGCTCACCGTGGCCCTGGGGCTGCTGCTCATCCCGTCCCTGGGCATGGCCGGCGCGGCCCTCACCTCCGTGGCGGCGTACGGCGCCAACGCGGCGGTGGTGCTGGTCTGCTTCCTGCGGGCCACCGGCAAGCCGTTGCAGGACGTGCTGATGCTCCGGCGGGCGGACGTCTCCTCCTCGCTGCGGGCGGCGCGGGCGCTGCTGCGGCCGGGAACAGTGGGGGTGGAGTAGCCATGGCGCTGGGTTCCTGGAGCAACGCCCTCATGGCGGGCATCCTGGCCGGCGGCCGCGCCGGGTCCGGGCCGGGCGGGGCGCCGGAGGGCGGCGTGCCGGCGGCCGGCGGGCGGAACGGGAGGGCCGGGCTGCTGGCGTGGACCCGCCTGCTGGACCAGGCGTGGCTGCCCTTCCTGGCGCTGGGCATCCTCCCGCTGGCGGGCTTCTCCCCCGGCGGACTCCAGGCAACCGTCCTGGCCATGGAAGCTATCTTCCTGCTCATGGCCGTCCGCAACCCCCTCTGGGTGGTGGGGGCCCTCTTCCTCTCCGAGATGACGGCCCGGAACTACATGCTGCCGCTGGGCGGGCTCCAGATCAGCAATCGCCTGGCCCTCACCGGCATCGCCGTGGTGGTGGTCCTGCCGTTCCTCTCGCAGCCCGGGGTCCTGAGCCGCCGGGGTCGCTCCGTGGCGTTCACGGCGGCGGCCTTCGCCGTGGTGGCCGCGGGCGCCACCACGATGAGCGGCGGGCCGGGCAGCGCGGCGGCCTTCGTCCGCTTCATGACCAGTTGCGGCGTGACCATGCTGGCCGTGATGGTCCTGGTGCGGGGGCGGCGGGACCTGCTGCGCCTGGGCCGGGTGGCGCTGACCATCGGTGCGGCCTCGGCGGCCCTGGCGGTGCTGCAAGGCCTCTCCGTGACGGGCCTGGCCGTGGTGCCCCACGCCGGCGCCACGGTGCCGTTCTCCGGCTGGGGCGGGCGGGCTCTGGGCCTCTCCGAGAATCCCATCTACCTCACCAATGACCTGGGCCTGGTCTTCCTGCTGCTGGCCGGCGTGCTGCTGGCGCGGGGCCTGCCCCGGCGGAGTGCCCGCTGGTGCCTGTTCCTGGCGGCCCTCATGGCCCTGGCGCTCTACCTCAGCCTCACGCGGTCCTGGGTAATGGGCGCGGCCGCGGCGGCGCTGGCCATGGGCATGATCCTCCACGGCGGCATCCCCCGGCACCTGCTGGTGGCGCTGCTGGCCGGCGGCCTCATCTTCGTCTACGTCTCCGGGCACGTGGGCGGCCGCTACCTGGGGGACGACGCCGAAGGGAGCGCCGCGGCCCGGCCGGTGCTCTGGAGCACGGCCATCCGGCTGGCGCTGGACCACCCGCTGTTCGGCATCGGGTTCGCGCAGTTCATGGACGTCTCCCAGCAGCTGGGCGGCGGCCCCGTGGCCACGCCGGCCCACGCCACGCTGGAGACCCGGGTGCTGGGCCGCTTCGACCCCCACAACGACCTGTTGAACATCTGGGTCTCCTTCGGGACGCCGGCGCTGGCCCTCTACCTGCTGCTGCTGGCGCGCGTGGCGCGGTGCTTCACCTTCGCGGCGCGGACCCTGAGGGACCCGGCCCTCCGCGGCCTGGCCGTGGGCGGTGCCGGGGCGCTGGTGGCCTTCGTGGTCAACGCCTGCTTCCACAACCTGTTCGATAGCACCCTCACGCTCTGGTTCCTGGCGGGCCTGGCGGTGGTGCTGGCCGACGCGGCGGAGGACGAGGCACGGACGGCGCCCGGGGAGGTGACGGCGGCATGAGCGAACGGCTCCGCGTCCTGTTCCTGGCCAACGCCCTGGGCATCGGCGGGGCGGAGCGACAGCTGGTGGAGCTGGCCCGCGGGCTGGACCGCCGCCGCTTCGAGCCGGTCGTAGCGGTCCTCTACCCCGGCGGCCCCCTGGAGCGCGAGCTGGCGGAGGCCGGCGTGCGCCTGGTCTCCCTGGACCGCCGCGGCCGGTTCGACTTCACCACCGTGGCGTCGCTGGCGCGCCTGCTGCGGCGGGAGGGGGTCCACGTCATCCAGCCGTACCTGACGCCGGCCACGTTCTTCGGGCTCAGCGCCGGCCTGGCCGCCCGCACGCCCGTGCGCGTGGCCACGGAGCGCAGCGGCGGCGTGCGGCTGGACCGCGGCGGCCCCGGCGCCTGGCTCTACGAGTGGAGCCAGTACCGGCTCATGCGCGCCGCCGCCGATGTGGTGGTGGCCAACAGCGAGGCGGGCCGGGAGGACGTGGTGGCCCACGGTGTCCCCCGCGGCAAGACCATGGTGATCTACAACGGCGTGAACCCGGAGCGCGTGAGCGCCACGGAGGCTGAGACGGCGGCCGCCCGCCGGGAGCTGGGCCTGCCGCCGGAGGCACGGGTGGCGGGCATTGTGGCGCGGCTGGCGCCGGAGAAGGACCATGAGACGTTCCTGCGGGCGGCCGCGCTGGTCCGCCGGGCGTGCCCGGAGGCGCACTTCCTGGTGGTGGGCGAAGGGCCGGAGCGGGAGCGCCTGGAGCGCCTGGCGGCGGAGCTGGGCGTGGCCCCCTTCGTCCGGTTCACCGGCAGCCTGGTGCGGGTGGCGCCCGTCATCGCCAACCTGGACGTGGCAGTCCTCTGCTCCGTGGACGTGGAGGGCTGCTCCAACTTCCTGCTGGAGGCCATGGGCCTGGGGAAGCCGGCCGTCTGTACGGACGTGGGCGGCAACCGGGAGGTGGTCCGGGACGGCCGGACCGGCTTCCTGGTGCCGTGCCGGGACCCGGAGGCCCTGGCCGGGCGCATGCTGACGCTGCTGCGGGACCCCGCGCGCGCCCGGGCGCTGGGCGAGGCGGGCCGGGAGGAGTTCCACGCCCGCTTCAGCCTGGCGCGCATGGTGGAGGCGTACGAACGGCTGTACCTGGAGCTCTGGGAGCGCCGTCGGGCCGGCGCGGGGGCGCCGTCTGCGCCCGTGCCGGCGGAGAGGAGATGAGACCGTGCGAGTGCTGATCGTGACCAACATGTACCCTACGCCGGACCGGCCGCACTTCGGCATCTTCGTCCAGGAGCAGGCGGAGTCCCTGCGGCGGCTGGGGGTGGAGGTGGACGTCCTGTTCATGGACGGGCGGGCCAGCAAGCTGAACTACCTGAAGGCCTTCCCCCGGCTGTGGAAGCGGCTCCGGGAGCGCGAGTACGACGTCATCCACGCCCACTACATCTTCGCCGGGATCGTGGCGCGGGCGCAGCGGCGCCGGCCGGTGGTGCTCACCCACCACGGGCCGGAGGTCTTCATGACCTGGGAGAAGTACCTGTGCCGGCTGTTCACCCGCTGGTTCGACTCCGTCATCGTGGTCTCGGAGGAGATGCGGCGCCGGTTGAAGGTGCCCTACGCCCACGTGATCCCCTGCGGCATCGACATGGAGAAGTTCCGCCCGGCGCCCCAGGAGGAGTGCCGGCGTGCGCTGGGCCTGCCCCTGGACAAGCGGCTGGTGCTCTGGGCGGGCGAGCTCCAGCGTCCGGAGAAGCGGTTCGAGCTCATCACCCAGGCCATGGAGCTGCTGAAGGCCCGCCGGCCGGACGTGGAACTGGTCGTGCTCTCCGGCAAGCCGTACCACTGGGTGCCGCGCTACATGAACGCCTGTGACGTGCTGGCGCTCACCTCGGACGCGGAGGGTTCGCCCATGGTGGTGAAGGAGGCCATGGCCTGCGCCATCCCCGTGGTGGCCACGCCCGTGGGCGACGTAGAGGAGGTCATCGGCGGCACGGCGGGCTGCTACGTGACCAGCCAAGACCCGGCGGAGATCGCCCGGAAGCTGGAGCTGGCGCTGGCGCACGGCGGCCGGACCACCGGCCGGGAGGACGTGGCGGCCATGGACCTGGACGCCATCGGCCGGCGGGTGCTGGAGGTGTACCGGCGGACGCTGGCCTCCTGGCGCGGCGGCCGGCGGCGCGGCACGGAGGCCCCGGCGGTGGAGCCGGAAGGGGCGAACGGGTAGATGGCCAGGCGCATCTGCGTGGTCCGGCAGAACTACTTCCCGGAGGAGGCCCACGTCCGCAAGAACGTGGACGCGCTGGTGGACGCGGGCTTCCAGGTGGACGTGATCTGTCTGCGGGACGCGGGCGAGCCGGCCCGCGACGATTACCGCGGCGGGCGGGTGTACCGCCTGCCGCTCCGCCACAAGCGCGGCGGCCGCCTCCGGTACCTCTTCGAGTACGCGGCGTTCTTCCTCATGGCCCTGGGCGTGCTGACGGCCCTCAGCCTGCGGCGCCGCTACGCCGTGGTGGAGGTCTACAGCATCCCGGACTTCCTGGTCTTCGCCGCGCTGCCCGCCCGCCTGCGGCGCGCCCGGGTGGTGCTCTACCTGTTCGAGATGATGCCGGAGCAGGTACGCCACGAGTACGGCCTGGCGCCCTCACACCCGCTGTACCGGCTGGCGCTGTGGCTGGAGCGACGCGCCGTCCGCTTCGCGGACCGGGTCATCACGGTGAGCCCGCACCAGCGGGAGGTGGTGCGGGAGCGCAGCGGGCCGCGGACGGAGCCGGCGCTGGTGCTGAACGTGCCGGATGAGGCGCTCTTCGCGCCGCGGCCGGTCGCGCGGGGGGACGCCTTCCGCATCATGACCCACGGCAGCCTGCTGCGGCGGTACGGCATCCAGACCCTCATCCGGGCGGTGCCGCTGCTGCGGGATGAGATCCCCAACGTGGAGGTCTGGATCGTGGGCGACGGGGAGTACCGGGAGCCGCTGGCGGCACTGGCGCGGGAGCTGGGCGTGGAGGCCAACGTCCGCTTCGTGGGGTGGGTGCCCATCGAGCGGGTGCCGGGCTACATCGCCCAGGCGGACGTCTGCCTGGTGCCCGTCTCCGCCCCGTGGCTGCTGCCCAACAAGCTCTTCGAGTACGCCGCCATGGGCAAGCCGGTGGTGGCCTCCGCCACCCCCGCCCTCCAGGCGGTGTTCGACGCCGACGCCGTAGCGTACTTCCGGGCCGACGACGAACGCGACCTGGCCCAGCACATCCTGGAGCTCTACCGGGACCCGGCGCGGGCCGCCCGCATGGCGGCGGCGGCGCGCGCCGTCTACCAGCGCTCCGCCTGGTCCGCCATGAAGGCCGACTACGTGGGCGTCCACCAGGCGCTCCTGACCTGCCCGGGCGGGACCCCCAGAAGAGGTGAGAACCATGCGCATCGAGACGATCAACCCGCTGTCTGACCCGTCGTGGGAGGAGTTCGCCGCGGCGCAGCCGGAGGCCACGGTCTTCCACAGCACGGCCTGGCTCCGGGTGCTCCATGAGACCTACGGCTTCCAGCCACACTACCTGGCCGCCCGTGGGGCGGACGG
>DATCLE010000024.1:0-5482 GCA_036564075.1 Dehalococcoidia bacterium | reverse complement strand
GGGGTGGGGGCCATCGTCCCTGACGGGACGCCACGGCACCACCCCGTCCCACCACCCCATCGCGGCCGGTTGGAGACCCGCCCCGGTCCCGCTTGTGTCATCCCGAGCCCTTCGCCCTTCTGGCGAAGGAGCTGCTGGGTTCCCTCAGATGCTGCGTCCTTCCCGGGAAGGACGCAGCACGACCATGGGCCTCCGCCCCCCGCCGCCTTGACACCGCCCTGACCCCGCCGTAGCATCCAGCACAGGGGGAGGCTCACCCGCCGCAGCACGGGGCCCGGGGTCAGGGCCCCGGTTTCATGCCCCCGGCCCGGGAGGCAGGGGGCCGGTGGCGGGAGCGCACCATGGACCCGGCACCCGGCGCGGCTCTGCCCGTCCTCCACGCGGCGCCCCACAGCGGCGACGCCCTGGGCATCGCTGTCCTGGTGCTCGTCTGGATCGTCGCCTTCGTCGCCATCACCGGCGCCGTCCTGGCGCTCCTGGCGTGGCGCTACGGCGGCGGCCCCGGCGACGACTCCGACACCGACTGACCGCCCACGGAGCGCGCATGCTCATCGACCTGCACACGCACACCTGGCCCGGCTCCTACGACAGCGTCATCAGCGTCCACGATCTCATCGAACGGTCCAAGCGCGCCGGGCTGGATGCCATCTGCCTCTCCGAGCACGACGCCCTCTGGGACCCCAAGGCCATTGAGGAGCTCTGCCACCAGCACAACTTCCTGGTGCTCCCCGGCATCGAGGTCAGCACCGACGACGGCCACATCCTCGCCTACGGCATCGACCGCTACGTCTTCGGTATGCACCGCTCAGACGTGCTGGCCCGGCACGTGGACGCCGCAGGCGGCGCCATGGTGGCCGCCCACCCCTACCGGCGGCAGATGCCCTGGTTCATCCGCAACGAGGCGGAGTACCAGGAGGCGCTGGAGCGCGCCGCCCGCAACCCGGCCTACCAGTACGTGGCCGGGCTGGAGACCCTCAACGGCCGCGGCAGCGCCAAGGAGAACGCCTTCTCCCAGCGGCTGGCCGGCCTCATGGGCATGCCCGGCACCGCCGGCACGGACTCCCACGCCGTCTCGGACATCGGCAAGGTGGCCACCTACTTCGAGCGCGAGATCCACGACGTGCGGGACCTCATCCGGGAGCTCAAGGCCGGCCGCTTCTACCCCGTGGACCTGCGGGCCGGCGTCGCGCTCCGCTGACCCCCGCACCGTTTGACACCCCAAAGGCCGGGATGTATGCTCGTGAACGCTAACGTAAAGGATCGCCCCCACGTCCCACCAGGAGGCAGGCATGACCACTGAGGAATCCCTCATCACCGACGAGATGCGCGCCCAGATCGGCAAGGAGTCCCCTCCCACCATCCTGGAGGTGGACAAGACCGGCATCCGCATGTTCGCCCGGGCGGTGGGCTACACCGACCTGATCTTCTACGACGAGGCCTACGCCAAGGAGCAGGGCTACAAGACGCTGCCCGCCCCGCCCGGCTTCCTGGGCACCCCCCAGTACCGCCCGCGGGATGCGTCAGAGGGCGGACCGCCCGTCCGCAGCCTCAACCCCCGGCTGCGCCGCGTGCTCAACGGCGGCACCGAGTACGAGTACCTGGACACCATCTACGCCGGTGACGTCCTGACCGCCACCACCAAGATCGTGGACCTCCAGGAGCGCCAGGGCAGCATCGGCAAGATGCTCATCACCGTGCGGGAGACCACCTACAAGCGGGGCGATCAGGTGGTCGCCAAGATGCGCGGCACCACCATCAACTACTAAGGGGGCATCGCCATGGCCGACACGCAGGTGTACTTCGAGGACGTGCAGGTGGGCGACGAGATCCCCGCCCTCAAGAAGAACTGCAGCACCCAGCAACTGGTCCTCTGGGCCGCCGCCTCCGGCGACTTCTACCAGATCCACTACGACCAGGACTTCGCCAAGTCCACCGGCCTGCCCGGCATCATCGTGCACGGAGCCCTCAAGAACGCCTTCCTGGGCCAGCTCCTGCACGAGTGGGTGGGCCGCAAGGGCCGCATCATCCAGTTCGGCTGCTCCTACCGCGGCATGGACTACCCCAACCAGGACATCCACTGCCGCGGCGTGGTGAAGGCCAAGCGCCAGGAAAACGGCCAGAACCTGGTAGAGCTGGAGATCTGGACCGAGAACCCGGAGGGACAGAAGACCACCCCCGGCTCCGCCGTGGTGGCCCTCCCCAGCCGGGGCTAGGGAATCCATCAATTCTGGGGCCGTAGTACCGGCCCCTTCGCACGTGTATCAGGAGGCAGCACCGTGGGTAACAGGCTCGAAGGCAAGGTCGCCGTCGTTACCGGCTCCGGCCGGGGCATCGGCCGCGGCATCGCCCTCCTGCTGGCGCAGGAAGGGGCGAAGGTCGTGGTCAACGACCCCGGCGTGAACGTGGACGGCACCGGCCACGACAACGGCCCGGCCGACCAGGTGGTGGCCGAGATCAAGGCCGCCGGCGGCGAGGCCGTGGCGAACTACGACTCCGTCGCCACCATGGAGGGCGGGGAGCGCATCATCCAGACCGCCCTGGACGCCTTCGGGCGGCTGGACATCCTGGTGAACAACGCCGGCATCCTCCGGGACCGCATGGTCTTCAACATGACGGAGGAGGAGTGGGACGCCGTCATCGCCGTCCACCTCAAGGGCCACTTCGCCTGCACCAAGCCGGCCTCCGTCATCTTCCGCCAGCAGCGGTACGGCCGCATCATCAACTTCTCCTCCGCCTCCGGCCTCACGGGCAACCCCGGCCAGGCCAACTACGGCGCCGCCAAGTCCGGCATCGCCGGCTTCACGCGGGTCGTCGCCCGGGATCTGGGGCGCTACGGCGTCACCTGCAACGCCATCTCGCCCGGCGCCGCCACCCGCATGACGGCCACCGTCTCGGATCGCGCCCGGGAACTGCGGGAGCGGGCGGGCATCGGCGCCCCCGGGGCGCAGCGGCCGGCCGGACTGTCCATGCGGGACCCGGAGATGGTGGCCCCCATGGTGGCCTACCTCTGCACCGACGAAGCGTGGAACATCAACGGCCAGATCTTCGCCGTCTCCGGCGGCACCATCTCCCTGCTGAACCACCCGCTGCCGTTCCGCACCATCTACAAGAACGGCCGCTGGACCGTGGACGAGCTGCTCCAAGCCGTCCCCGCCGTCCTGCTGCAGGGGCTGGCCAACCCGGCGCCCCCGCCGCCCGACCTCGATATCCCGGGTCGCCCGGCACAAGCCCAGCAGGCGCCCGCGTCCTAGGCACGGAGGGGAGGAAGCAGAGCCATGGGAAACCGATTGCAGGGTAAGGTAGCAGTGGTGACCGGCGCCGGCCGCGGCATCGGCCGGGCCGTGGCGCTCGCCCTGGCGGAGGAGGGCGCCAAGGTTGTCGTCAACGACTACGGCGTGAACGTGGACGGTACGCAGCCCTCCAGCGGCCCCGCCCAGGAGGTGGCCGACGAGATCAAGGCCGCCGGCGGCGAGGCCGTGGCGAACTACGACACCGTCGCCACCATGGAGGGCGGCGAGAACATCATCCGCACGGCGCTGGACACGTTCGGACGGCTGGACATCCTGGTGAACGTGGCCGGCATCCTGCGGGACCGCATGATCTTCAACATGACGGAGGAGGAGTGGGACGCCGTCATCGCCGTCCACCTCAAGGGCCACTTCGCCTGCACCAAGCCGGCCTCCGTCATCTTCCGCCAGCAGCGCTACGGCCGCATCATCAACTTCTCATCCATCTCCGGGCTGGGCGGGAACGCGGGCCAGGCCAACTACGGCGCCGCCAAGGCGGGCGTGGCCGGCTTCACCCGCGTGGTGGCCCGGGACCTGGGGCGCTACGGCGTCACCTGCAACGCCATCGCCCCCGCGGCCATGACCCGCATGATCGCCACCATCCCCGGCGTCGGCAGCGGCGACGGCAACCGGCCGCGCAACCCCAACATGGGCGACCCGGAGGACGTGGCCCCCATGGTGGTCTACCTGGCCAGCGACGACGCCTGGAACGTGAACGGCAAGATCTTCTACGTGGCGGGCGGCGCCGTCTCCGTGGCCTACGAAGAGTCGCCCCGGCGGACCATCCACAAGAACGGCATGTGGACGCTGGATGAGCTCTCCATGGTGGTCCCCAGCCAGCTCATGCGGGACATCCCCAACCCGGCCCCGCCGCCGCCGGACCTGGAGATCCCCGGCCGGCGGCCGCGCGTGCCGCAGCAGGGCGGCTGACGCCGCACCCACCACAACCCGCAGGCGGGGCGGCCCTCCCGGGAGGGCCGCCCCGCCTCTCTACCTCCTTCCGGGGCGGGCCGCCACCCCCGCCCGGCGTATAATCGGCCCGGGGATCCCGCGCCCAAGCGGAAGGAGGGAACCATGCTGCGCCTGCCGTTCCGGCGCCGCCGCGTGGCCGTGCTCCAGATGCACGGCACCATCGGCCGCGCCATCACGTCCCAGCAGTACGAAGGGATGCTCAAGGAGCTGGCGGACGACCCCACCGTGGGCGCCGTCGTCCTGGACATCGACTCCCCCGGCGGCTCCGCCCAGGTCTCCGAGTACCTCTACCACGGCATCCGCCGCCTCAACGAGCGCAAGCCCGTGGTGGCCTTCATCCGCGGGGTGGGGGCTTCCGGCGGCTACTTCCTGGCCAGCGGGGCCCGGCGCATCGTCGCCCTGCCCTCGGCGCTGGTGGGCTCCATCGGCGTCATCCTCGCCCGGGCGGAGGTGCTGGGGCTCCTGGACCGCCTGGGCATCCGGACGGAGGTGGTGCGCACCGGCCGCCTCAAGGGGATGAACGTGCCGTTCCTCCCCATCACCGACGAGGAGCGGGAGAAGAACACCCAGCTCGCCACGGACGTCTTCGACATCTTCGTCCGCGCGGTGGCGGAGGGCCGCGGCCTGCCGGAGGAGCGCGTGCGGGAGCTGGCCACCGGCGAGGCCTACCTGGCCGTGCGCGCCCGGGACCTGGGCCTGGTGGACGACCTGGGGGACCTGGAGCG
This sequence comes from Dehalococcoidia bacterium, assembly GCA_036564075.1. Taxonomy (GTDB): domain Bacteria; phylum Chloroflexota; class Dehalococcoidia; order DATCLE01; family DATCLE01; genus DATCLE01. Next base: position 498 of record DATCLE010000024.1, on the reverse strand, counting down.
CGCCGTGGACGTGGCCGCCGGGCTGGCCGGCATCAAACCCCGGCCGCGCTTCATCCGGCCGCGCCGCCCGCTCCTCCAGCGCATGCTGGGCGGCGTGGCCCGGGAGGCCGCCCGCTCCGCCCTGGAGGAGCTGGACGGCCCCAGCCGGTACCACGTCCAGATGCGCTGACCGGTCCACAACGGGCGGCGCGTGTGCCCCTTCCCTGCACCCCTCCCCCACGCTTAGGGGAGGGGCCGGCCTCGCCCCACTACCCGCCGTAGCGGCGGCCGTCCACCCCCCTGACCACGCCGCCCCTTGTGTCATCCTGAGCCCTTCCGTCAGGAAGGGCGAAGCATCTGACAAGCCTGCGGCCGTGGCGCTCCGCCAGCTCCTTCGCTCCCTGTCCTTCCACCGCCGGGGAAGGACGCAGGATGACATGCGGGCGGACGTCACCCCCTCCCCTGCACCCCTCCCCCGAGTTCGGGGGAGGGGCCGGGGTCGGGGGCCGCACCTCGCCC
>DATCLE010000023.1:0-14621 GCA_036564075.1 Dehalococcoidia bacterium | reverse complement strand
GGTGCTGAACGCCGACGACCCGCTGGTGGCGTCGCTGGGCGGCCGCGCCCGTGGCCCGGTGCTCTACTACGGCGTGGACGACGCGGCCTGCGCCCTGGCCACGCCGGAGCACGCCGCGGACTCCCGCTGGTGCGGGACGTGCGGCGCGGAGTACGGCTACCGCGTCAACTTCTACGGCCACGTGGGCCACTGGTACTGCCCCGGCTGCGGCGCGGCGCGGCCGGAGCCGCAGGTGCGGGCAACGCGGGTGACGCTGACGCCGGAGGGCGGCGCGGCGCAGGTGGAGACCCCCGCCGGGCCGCTGGACGTGCGCCTGGGCCTGGCCGGCCTCTACAGCGTGTACAACGCCCTGGCGGCCGCCGCTACGGGGCTGACTCTGGGCCTGCCGCCGGAGGCCGTGCAGGAGGGGCTCAGCGGCGTGACGGCGGCCTTCGGGCGGCAGGAGCGCATCCCGGTGTGGGGCCGGACGGTGCGCGTGCTGCTGTGCAAGAACCCGGCGGGCACCAACCAGGTGCTGCGCACGGTGCTGGCGGACCCGGAGGCGGTGCGGGTGCTGCTGGTCCTGAACGACGGCATCGCCGATGGCGAGGATGTCTCCTGGATCTGGGACGTGGACGTTGAGCTGCTGGCGGGCCGCGTGGAGGACGTCTGGGCCGGCGGCACGCGGGCGGCGGACATGGGCCTGCGGCTGAAGTACGCGGGCCTGGGGGACCGGCTCCGGGCCGTGGAGCGCGACGTGGACGCGGTCCTGCGGGCCGCGGTGGAGGCCACGCCCCCGGGCGGGACGCTCTACGTGCTCCCCACCTACACCGCCATGCTCCACGTGCGGGAGCGCCTGGCGGGCTGGGGCAACCTGGGCCACTACTGGGAGGAGGAGTGATGGCCGGGACACGGACGCTGCGGCTGGCGCACCTCTACCCCTCCCTCATGAACCTGTACGGGGACCGGGGCAACATCCTCTGCCTGCAGCGCCGCTGCCAGGCGCGGGGCATCGACCTGGTGGTGGACGAACTGGGCCTGGGTGACCCCTTCGACCCGGCGGCCTACGACCTGGTGTTCATCGGCGGCGGGCAGGACCGGGAGCAGCGGCGCGTGGCGGAGGACCTGACGCGGGGCAAGGGCGCCGCCGTGCGGGAGGCGGTGGAAGCGGGCACGCCCACGCTGGCGGTGTGCGGCGGCTTCCAGCTCTTCGGCCGGTTCTACCGCACGGCGGAGGGGGAGGAGCTGCCGGGGCTGGGCATCTTCGATATGGAGACGGTCCACCCCGGTGAGGACGCGCCGCGGTGCATCGGCAACGTGGTGGCGGAGTGGGAGGACGGCACGCTGGTGGGGTTCGAGAACCACGGCGGCCGGACGTACCTGGGCCCGGGGACGCGGCCCCTGGCGCGGGTGCGCATCGGATTCGGGAACAACGGGGAGGACGGCACGGAGGGCGCCGTGCGGGGCAACGCCTTCGGCACGTACCTGCACGGCTCGCTGCTGCCCAAGAACCCCCGGTTCGCAGACCGGCTGATCTCGCTGGCGCTCCGGCGCCGCTACGGCGACGGGACGCTGCCCCCGCTGGACGACGCCTTGGAGGAGGCGGCACACCGGGCGGCCGCGGCGGCGGCGGAGCGGAAGGGCCGGCGGCGGTGAGGCCCCGCCGGCAGGAGTTGGAGGAGGAATCCATGGCGGAAGTGACGCTGACGGCGCCGGACATCTCCTGCGAGCACTGCGTGAGCGCCATCAAGAAGGCGGTGGCGGCGGTCCCCGGCGTGCGGGCCGTGGACGGAGACCCGGAGACGAAGCAGGTCCGCGTGGTGTACGACGAGGCCCAGGCCTCGCTGGACGCCATCGAGCGGGCCATGGCGGAGGAGGGCTACCCCGTCAGCGGCCGTGCCTAGGGGGACGCGCCAGCGGGCGTGCTTGTGATGTTCGACGCGATTCCCCGCCGGGGCCTATACTGGATCCGGGGGCCAGGTCGGCGCCGGACGCCCGGCCAGTCCGGCCCCCGCGCCAAGGAGGCACCGTGAGCGTACGATGTCCCCTGTGTGACGTGACCATGCGGGAGGTGGACCGCCGCGGCGTCCACATCGACGTCTGTCCCGAGTGCCGCGGCGTGTGGCTGGACCGCGGCGAGCTGGACAAGCTGCTGGCCGGCGCGCCGGCGGAGGAGCCCGCGGAGTACGGCCTGCGGCGGCGGCCCGGCTACGACCGCGACGACGACTTTGACGATGACGATGACGACTTCTGGGAGCGGAGCCGTCGGGACTACGGCGGCTCCGGCGACGAGGGGAAGCGGCGCCGCAAGCGGAGCTGGTTCGAAGACTTCTTCGACTTCGACTGAGGCCCGCGCCCCGGCCGGGAGGCCGCGCCATGGCTGAGCCCGGGGACGTGCAGCCCCAGGAGGTGGACGAGCGGCCCCAGCGGCGCCGGGAGTGGTCCGGCGGCTTCCGCAGCGTGGTGGTGCCGCTGCTGGTGGTGGCGGCGGTCATCGCCTTCGTGTGGTACGCGGCGGCCACGGACCTGAAGCTCTTCGGCGCGGACGGCGGCGCGGCCTCGGAGCAGGTGCCGGCGGAGCCGCCGGATAACCCCACGGGGCAGCCGGCCGCGCCGGAGGTGAACCGCGCGGCGCCGGACTTCCAGCTCCGCACGCTGGACGGCGGCACCGTCCGCCTGAGCGACCTGCGCGGCAGGCCGGTGGTCATCAACTTCTGGGCCACCTGGTGCCCGCCCTGCCGGGAGGAGATGCCGCTCCTGGTGGACGCCCACCAGGCACACCAGGACCAGGGCCTGGTGATCCTGGCGGTGAACGTGCGGGAGTCGGAGGGGCAGGCGCGTGCCTTCGCGGAGGAGTTCGGGCTGGACTTCCCGGTGGCCATGGACGTCCGGGGCGAGGTGGCGGACCGCTACCGCACGTACCAGTTCCCGGAGAGCTACTTCATTGACCGGGAGGGCGTGATCCGCTCCAAGGCCATTGGCGGCATGAGCGCCGGCGACCTGGCCCAGCGGCTGACCACCATCCTGGAGCGGGGGGAGGAGTAGGCCGTGGCGCGGACCCAGGCGGCGCGCGACCGGAGCCCGGCGGCGCTGGGGCGGTGGGATCCGTTCCTGCCCCTCTTCCGCCTCCTGACCTCCGTGCGCTTTGCCCTGTGGCTCATCGGCTTCCTGGCGGTGGGCGCGCTGCTGGGCGTGGTCTTCCCGCAGATGCCGGAGTTCGTGCGGGAGAGCGAGGCGCAGCGCCAGCAGTGGCTGGCCACGGAGGCTGCCCGCTACGGGGCCCTGGCCGGGCCCATGGAGCGGCTCCAGCTCTTTGAGGTCTTCAAGAGCTACTGGTTCAACGCGGGGCTGCTGGTCCTGCTGGTCTCCGTCTCCGTCTGCACCGTCAACCGCTTCCCGCCCATCTGGCGTTCCATCCGCCGACCGCCGCGCCGGGTCAACGAGCAGTACTTCCAGCGGGCCCACCACCGGGCCGCCTTCACCACGCCGCCGGACCCGGACGCCCTGGTCCGCGTGCTGCGCAAGCAGCGCTACAAGGTGGAGGAGACGGTACAGGACGGCGTCCGGTACCTGTACGCGGACCGCTTCTCCTGGGCGCAGTTGGGCACCTTCGCCAGCCACCTGGCGCTGCTCATCTTCCTGGCGGGCGGGCTGGTGACGTGGCGCCTGGGCTACCGGGAGGACGTGCTCATTGCGGAGGGGACCACGCGGCCGGTGCTGGACGTGCGGTCGCCGGACCACATGCAGGTGGAGGTGCTGAACTTCATCCGCCGCACGGACGGGCAGGGCCGGGACCTGGAGTACCGGACGGAACTGGTGGTGTACCAGGACGGCCGGGAGGTGGCCCGCGGCAGCAGCACCGTGAACGACCCCTTCCAGTACAACGGCTACACGTTCCACCAGGCGGCCTTCTCCGAGGACGGCGCGGCGCTCACCGTCCGGGAGGCCGCCACGGGCCGCGCCCTGTACGACGAGGTGATCGAGGTCTTTGACCGGCTGCCGGCGCCGCGCCTGGTGGTGCGGGACGCCGCCGGCGCCGTGGTCTACGATGGCTTCCTGGCCCCCACGTCCTTCCCGGCGGAGCGGGTGGCGGCGGCAACGCTGACCATCCCCAACACGGACCGGACGTTCTGGGTGGCCACCCGCCAGGACGCCCCGGCGGAGGGGGAGCAGCCCGCCGGGCCGCCCTTCACGCTGGGCGTGGTGGGCCCGGGTGGGGGCTTCCACCAGCTCCGGTTCGGGGAGAGCGCGGCCGTGGACGGGTACACGGTGACCTTCGCCTCCATGGGCGCCACTAAGGCGCGGGTGCTGGACCGCCTGCCGGGCGTCACGGAGGAGCAGGTGCTGGTGCAGACCCTGGAGGACGCGGGCGGCGCGGCTTCCATGATCCTCTTGCTCCCGGACCGGGAGCCGCTGGTGCTCCCGGCAGGGCAGCCGGCTACCGTGGACGGCGTCACGTACGAGTTCGGCGGGCCGCGGGCGTTCTCCGGCATCACGGTGCGGAAGGACCCCGGCGCCAGCTTCATCTGGGTGGCCACGGCGCTGATGATGGTGGGGCTGGGGATGACCTTCTACCTGCCCCGCCGGCGGCTGTGGGCCAAGATCACGCCGGACCGGACGTACCTGGCCGGCATCGCGGACCGGACGGCGAAGTTCGGCGAGGAGCTGCGGCGCATCGGCGCGGAGGCGGGCTCGCCGGACGCGCTGGAGCCGGAGCCGCCGGCCGGCGCGGCGGGAGCCCGGGGGGCCGGGGAGTCCAAGGAGGGCCGCGCGTGACGCCTGCCCAGGCCGTCCTGGCCATCACCATCAACATCGACCCGGACCTGGCCACCTTCGGACCGTTTGTCATCAGCTGGCACGGGCTGTTCACGGCCATCGGCATCGCCGTGGGGGTGTGGCTGGCCATCACCCTGGGCCGCCGCAGCGGCTTCAGCGAGGACGACGCCTACGGCATGGCGCTGGCCGCCATCCCCGCCGGCGTGGTGGGCGCCCGCGCCCTCTACGTGCTGGAGCACTGGCGGGAGATGGACGGCCTGGCGGAGATCCTGGCGGTGAACGAAGGCGGCATCTCCGTCTGGGGCGCCGTCATCGGCGCCGTCCTGGGGGCGTGGCTCTACGCCCTGGTGCGCGGCCTGCCCAAGGGGCTGGCGGCGGACGCGGCGGCGCCCGGCGCGCTGCTGGCGCAGGGGGTGGGCCGTATTGGCGACCTGATCAACGGCGAGCACCTGGCCACCGCCAGCAACCTCCCGTGGGCCGTGCGCTACGTCCACCCCAACACCCTGGGCGAGCTGGGCGTCTCCGTCCACCCCACGGTGGGCGGGTACGAGATGCTGCTGGACATCCTGGTGGCGGCCGGGCTGGTGCTCATGCGCCGCTGGGTGACGGTGGGCAAGGGCTACGTCTTCTGGACGTACCTGACGGCGTACGCCCTCATCCGCTTCGGGCTGAGCGAGCTGCGCATCGACGAGGCGCGGGTGGGCGACTTCAGCGTGCCGCAGGCCATTGCCCTGGGGGTGCTGGCCGTCTCTGCCGTGGGCTTCCTGGTGGCGTACGTCAGCAAGCCCGCCGCCGGGACGGGGGCCGGGGGCGGGCAGGCCGCGCGGCTGCGGGTGCGGCGGTAGGCTGCCGTGCGGACGGTGACCCTCTACCTGCGGCCCGGCTGCCACCTGTGCGAGGAGGCGCTGGGCCACCTCCGCGCGCTCCAGCGGGAGCTGGCCTTCCGGGTCCGCCAGGTGAACATCCAGGAGGACCCGGCGCTCCTGGAGCGGTACGACTGGTTCATCCCCGTGGTTGAGCTGGAGGGGGAGGAGCTGGCGCGGGCGCCGGTGGACCCGGCGCGGCTGCGGCGGGAGCTGGCCCGACGCCTGGCGGCCGGCTGATCCTCGCCCCTCCCCGCACCTTTCATTCGCACCGGTTTCAAGCCGCACCCCTTCCCGGCCGATAGTACATAGAGAAGGGCGGGGGCGGCCGGCCGGCCGCGCCTGCCCCGCGGGCGTGAGGCGCCCGCACCACCGGGCGGTCACTGAGTGCCGGGGGAGTGGCGTGCGCATGTCCGGCCGCTGGCGAGTTCGCGGCGACGCAGCCGAACGGGGGGCGGGACGGGCCGCCGCCTTCATGGGGAGGGGATCGCTCGGCCCGGACGAACCCCTCTCCCGGCGTGTCGTGGGGCGCATCGCCGCGGCGCTCTACGTGGTCAGCGGCCTGGTCACGGCGCTGAGCCCGTTCCTGCCCGGCCCGCCGCACATGGACCGGACCGGCGTCCACGCCGTGGGCGCCGCGGCCGTGGTGGTGGGTGCGGTCATCTGGTTCCTGCCGTGGGACCGCTGGCCCCGGACGGCCACGCTGGTGGGCGTGCCGGTGGCCTTCCTCCTCATTGCGCTGCACAACCACTTCGGCGGCGCGGACCCCTACCGCTACGGCATCTTCTACGTGGTCACCTTCGCCTGGATCGGGCTGGGGCACCGGCAGGGCACCTCCGTGGCCTTCCTCCCGGTCATGCTGGTGGCGTACTTCGTCCCGCTGTACCTGGCGGACGCGCCCCCGTGGGCCTTCAGCTCCGCCGCCTACACGGCCATGGTCTGCCTCTTGGTGGGGGAGATCCTCTCCTGGGTGTCCGGCCGGTTGGGGCGGACCCAGGCGGCGCTGCAACGGAGCGAGGCGCGCTTCCGCTCCCTGGTCCAGAACTCCTCAGATGTGGTCCTGGTGGCGGAGCCGGGCGGGGTGATCCGCTACATCTCACCCAGCGTGGAGGGGATGCTGGGCTACCAGCCGGAGGCGCTGCTGGGCATGAACAGCTGGGACATGGTGCACCCGGAGGACGTGCCGGACGCCCAGGAGGTGATCCGGGGCATCTTCTCGGAGTCGGGAGGGTTCCGCACCGCGGAGCTGCGGGCCCGCCACCGGGACGGCTCCTGGCGCTGGTTGGAGGTGCGGGCCACGAATCTCCTGCGGGACCCGGCGGTGGGCGGCGTGGTGGTCAACTACCGGGACATCACGGAGCGCCGGGCGCTGGAGGAGCAGCTCACCCACCAGGCGTTCCATGACCCTCTCACCGGGCTGGCCAACCGCGCCCTCTTCCGCGATAGGGTGGAGCACGCCCTGGCCCGGTCCGGGCGGTACGGCAAGGGCGTGGCGGTGCTGTTCCTGGACCTGGACGGCTTCAAGACCGTCAACGATAGCCTGGGCCACGCGGCGGGGGACCAGATGCTGGTGGCGGTGGCGGGGCGGCTCCGCGCCTCCCTCCGGCCGGCGGACACGGCGGCGCGGCTGGGCGGCGACGAGTTTGCGGTGATGCTGGAGGAGGCGGGGGAGGAGGAGGCCGTGCGGGCCGCCCGCCGCATCCTGGAGACGCTGCGGAGCCCCTTCACGTTGCAGGGCAAGGAGGTCTTCGTCGGCGCCAGCATCGGCATTGCCGTGGCGGCGGGCGGCCGGGACGGGGCGGATGAGGTGCTCCGCAACGCGGACGTGGCCATGTACGCCGCCAAGGGCCGCGGCAAGGGGCGGTATGAGATCTTTGAGCCGGGCATGCACGCCCGGGCGGTGGCGCGGCTGAACCTGGAGGCGGACCTACGGCGGGCCATCCAGCGGGAGGAGTTCTCCCTCTTCTACCAGCCGGTGGTCTCCCTGGCGGACGGCCGGGTTGTGGGCGTGGAGGCGTTGCTGCGCTGGCGCCACCCCACGCGGGGGCTGGTGCCGCCGGGGGACTTCGTCCCCTTTGCGGAGGAGACGGGGCTCATCCTGCCCATTGGCCAGTGGGTGCTGGAGGAGGCGTGCCGGCAGACGCGGCGCTGGCAAGAGGCACGGCCGGACGCGCCGTCGCTCATGGCCAGCGTGAACCTCTCCGCCCGGCAGCTCCAGCACGGCGGGCTGGTGGAGCAGGTGATGCGGGCGCTGGACGGCGCCGGGCTGCGGCCGGAGCACCTGGTGCTGGAGATCACCGAGAGCGTGGTGATGAGCGACGCGGAGGCCACCATCCGGCGGCTGCGGCAGTTGAAGGAGCTGGGGGTGCTCATCGCCATCGACGACTTCGGCACGGGGTACTCCTCCCTCAGCTACCTGCGGCGGTTCCCCATCGACGTGCTGAAGATCGACAAGTCCTTCGTGGACGGGGTGGGCAGCGCGGCGGACGAGTCGGCCCTGGCCAGCGCCATCATCGGGCTGGGGCATACGCTGCGGTTGCAGACGGTGGCGGAGGGGATCGAGGAGCCGGGCCAGGTGGCGGAGCTGCGGGCGCTGGGGTGTGACCTGGGCCAGGGGTTCTACTTCGCGCCGCCCATGCCGGCGGAGGAGGTGGAGCAGGCCATGGACGTCCTGGCGCCGGCGGTGCGGCGCGCGGGCCGCGGCCGGCCGCGGCGGAAGCCCGCGGCGTGAGGCCCGGCGCCGCGTCTGCGTTGACAGAACGAGGCGCGCGGTGGTAGAATGCGCGCCGACAACTGAATAGCCCCTCTTATCAAGAGAGGTGGAGGGAGACGGCCCGACGAAGCCCGGCAACCGAGCGGCGGCCGCGCCCAGCGCGGCAACCGAAGCGGTGCCAATTCCGGCAGAGTTTCTCTGCAAGATGAGAGGGTGGTTCACGGCAGACGAGAACCCCTTCTTCATGCATGCAGAAGGGGTTTTGCTCTATCCCCCGTCCGGGATCCGCGCCAGCACCCTTCCCCACCGGCACCACGTCAGCCGGCCCTCCCGGTAACCCAGGAAGCGAGGTTCGTGGGGAGATGTCGTTCGCGAAGGCCTTGCGCTGCAAGGAGTGTGAGCGGGAGTACCCGCTCACGGCCATCCACGTCTGTGAGTTCTGCTTCGGCCCGCTGGAGGTGACCTACGACTACGCGGCCATGGCCCGGGCCGTCAGCCGGGAGCGCATCGAGGCCGGGCCGCCGTCCATCTGGCGCTACCGGGACTTCCTGCCGTGCGACGCGGACCAGCGGGTGGAGCTCTTCGCCGGGTACACGCCCCTCCTCCGGGCGAAGAACCTGGGCGAGGCGCTGGGGCTGCGGGACCTCTACATCAAGAACGACTGCGTGAACCCCACGTGGTCCTTCAAGGACCGGGTGGTGGCGGTGGCCAGCACCAAGGCGCGGGAGTTCGGGTTTGAGACGCTGGCCTGCGCCTCCACCGGCAACCTGGCCAACAGCGTGGCGGCCCACGCCGCCCGCGCCGGCATGCAGGCGTACGTCTTCATCCCGGCGGACCTGGAGCAGGGGAAGGTGCTGGGCTCCGCCATCTACGGCCCCACGCTGGTGGCCGTGGACGGCAGCTACGACGAGGTGAACCGCCTCTGCGCCGAGATCGGCGATAAGTACCGGTGGGCCTTCGTGAACATCAACGTGCGGCCGTACTACGCGGAGGGGAGCAAGACCCTGGGGTACGAGGTGGCGGAGCAGCTGGGCTGGCGGGCGCCGGACCACTGCGTGGTGCCCATTGCCAGCGGCTCCCTGTTCACCAAGATCTGGAAGGGGCTGAACGAGCTGGCAACGCTGGGGCTGATCCCGCAGCCCCGCACCAAAATGTCCGGGGCGCAGGCGGCCGGGTGCTCGCCCGTGGCCACGGCGTGGGCGGAGAAGACCTTCAACTTCCGGCCGGTGAAGCCCAACACCATCGCCAAGTCGCTGGCCATCGGCAACCCGGCGGACGGGTACTACGCGCTGCGGGTGCTGGCGGAGACGGGCGGCGCGGCGGCCGCCGTCTCCGACGAAGAGGTCATTGAGGGGATGCGGCTGCTGGCGGAGACGGAGGGGATCTTCGCGGAGACCGCCGGCGGGGTGGTGATCGCCAGCCTGAAGCGGCTGGTGGCGCAGGGGCACATCGGCCGGGACGAGCTGACGGTGGCGTTCATCACCGGCGCCGGCCTGAAGACGCAGGAGGCGGTGGCCGGCCACGTGGATGCGCCGCTGCACATCCAGCCCAGCATCAAGAGCTTTGAGGAGGCGCTGGGCGCGCAGCGGGAGCAGACGGGCGTGGCCGGCTAGGGGGTGGCCGGTGGCGAAGAAGCGCGTCAAGTTCACGTTCCCCCAGGACCTGGTGACGGAGCCCATCATCTACTGGCTGGGCCACAAGTTCCCGGTGATCACCAACATCCGCTTCGCGGACGTGGGCCGGGACTTCGGCTGGGTCATCCTGGAGCTGGAGGGCGAGCCGGAGGAGATCGACCGCGGCCTGCAGTGGGTGGCGGAGCAGGGCGTGCGGGTGGACCCGGTCACGGGCGACGTGGTGGAGGGCTGAACGAGGCTGTCCCGTCCGGGACGCAGGAAGGTTGCGCAGGAGGTTAGGGGTTTGAGCATCAAGGTGAGGATTCCTACACCGCTGCGGTCGCTGACCCAGGACCAGGAGACGGTGACCGTCTCCGCCGACGGCAGCGACCTGTCCACGGTCATCGAAGCGCTGGAGAGCAGCTACCCGGGCCTGAAGGCGCGGCTGTGCGACGACTCCGGCGAGCTGCGACGGTTCGTGAACGTCTACGTGAACGGGGAGGACGTGCGGTTCCTCTCCGGGCTGGCCACGCCGGTGAAGGCGGGGGATGAGGTGAGCATCGTCCCGGCGGTGGCCGGCGGGGCGTAGCGGCCCGCCGGCGGAGGCAGGAGGGGCCGGAGGGGGCGGCCCGGCCGCCCCCTCCGGCCCCTCCTTTTGGGCGCCGATAATCTTGATAAAATCAATCAGCTACTCTACAATGGTTCCCGCACCGCCCGGCCGGCTTGACAGGGCGCCGCCGGCCCGGGTAGGATAGTTGAGATTCTTGAGGGATGTAGTCAACAAGGCCCCGGGCCACCGACCCGGCGAGACCAGGAAGGAACGCGCCATGGCCCAGAGTTCACCCCCCAACCTCCGAGCGGAGGAGCCGTCCTGGGACCTTGTCCTGCGGCGCAACAGCATCGAGCGGCTCAAGCAGGAGCGGTTCCCCCTGGACGTGGTGGAAGAGCTGCCGGAGCTCATCGCCCGCGGGTACGAGGCGGTGCCGGAGGAGGACATCGTCCGCCTGTACTGGTGGGGCATCGCCCACGATAAGCCGAAGGTCGGCACCTTCATGGTCCGGCTGAAGGTGCCGGGCGGCCTGCTCACGCCGGCCCAGCTCCGGGCCCTGGGCGCCATCTCCCTCCGCTACGGGCGCAACTACGGGGAGCTCACCACCCGGCAGAGCATCCAGCTCCACTGGGTCCGGATGGAGAAGCTGCCGGAGGTGCTGGACGCGGTGGCGGCGGCCGGCCTCACCACCGTGGGCGCCGAGGGCGACACCGTCCGGAACATCACGAGCTGCCCGGTGAACGGCATCAACCGGGACGAACTGTTCGACGTGCGGCCGGTCATCGAGGCGGCGGCGCGCTTCTTCTGGGGCAACCGCGCGTACTCCAACCTCCCGCGCAAGCACAAGTTCACCATCAGCGCCTGCCCGGACCAGTGCAACGCCCCGGAGATCCATGACATCGCCCTGGTGGGCGTGGTGCAGGACGGGACGCCGGGCTTTGCGGTCCGGGTGGGCGGCGGCCTCTCCGCCACGCCCCGCATCTCCCGGGACCTGGGCGTCTTTGTCCCGGTGGAGGAGGCCGTCCCGGTGCTCCAGGCCATCACGGACGTCTGGCAGCACCACCTCCGCTACCGCATGAGCCGGGCCAAGGCCCGCATCAAGTTCCTGGTGGACGACTACGGCCCGGACGGGGTCCGCGCCCTGGTGGAGGAGCGGTTGGGACGGCGGCTGGCCGATGGGGCGGCGCCGGCCCCCCGCGGCGCCTCGGACCACCTGGGCATCCACCCGCAGAAGCAGGACGGGCTGGTCTACGTGGGCTTCCCGGTCCCCAGCGGCCGGCTCACCGGCGCGCAGATGCAGGCCCTGGCGGACGTGGTGGAGACCGTGGGCGGGGACATCCGCTTCACCCGGGAGCAGAACTTCATTGTGGGCAACGTGCCGGAGGACCGGCTCCCCTGGCTGCTGGAGCAGGTGGCGGCGCTGGGCTTCCCGCATGACCGTCACAAGCTCTTCGGTACGTCCACGGCCTGCACCAGCCACGAGTTCTGCAACTACTCCGTCTCCGAGACCAAGGGCAAGCTGGACGAGATTGTGGAGGTGCTGGCGGACCGCTTCGGCCCGGCCGTGGAGGGGCTGACCGTCTACGTGGACGGCTGCCCCCACGCCTGCGCCCACCACTGGGTGGGGGCCATCGGCCTCCAGGGCACCACGGTGCCCACCCCCACCGGCAAGATCGAGGCGTACGACGTCTCGCTCCGCGGCGGGCTGGGGCCCGGCGCCGCCATCGGGCGGCCGCTCCTGCGGCGCGTGCCCACCCATGAGGTCACGGAGGTCCTGATCCGCCTGGTGGGCGCCTGGCTGGAGGAGCGGGAGCGCCGGGAGGACGATGACTACACCTTCCGGGCGTTCTGCGACGAGCGGAGCGACGAAGAGCTCCAGCGCATCGCCCTGGAGGCCCCGGCGGCGGAGGAGCCGCGGGACGTGGCCGTGGTCCGCATCCCGGGCCCGCTGCTGGAGTTCACCGGCGGCATCGATCACCTGGAGGTGCAGCCGGGCACCGTGCGGGACGTGCTGGCCGTGGTGGCGCAGCGCTTCCCCAAGCTGGTCGCCAACCTGCTGACGGAGGAGGGGGAGGTAGCGCCCGCCTTCCTCGTCTACCTCAACGACGACGACATCCGCGGCCTGGGAGGCCTCGACGCACCGCTCCGGGCCGGCGACGAGCTGTCTGTGCTCATGGCCATGTCCGGCGGCTAGACCACGCGGAGGGAACGGACGTGCAGCAACACCGCATCGTGTTCGATGATCTGGAGATCGGCGAGATCGCCGTGGAGCTCGATGACCAGGAGCCCCAGACGGTCATCGCCTGGGCGCTGGAGACCTTCGGTGACCGCGTGGCGGTGGTCACGGCGCTCCAGGCGGACGGGATGGCCGTCCTGGACATGGCGTACCGCATCCGGCCGGATGTCCGCGTCATCACGGTGGACACGGGGCGGCTTCCCCAGGCGACGTACGACTACCTGGCCGCCGTCCAGGAGCGGTACAAGGAGGCGCGCTGGGAGATCCTCCACCCGGACGCCGTGGAGGTGGAGGCCATGACCCGGCGGCACGGCCCGGACCTCTTCTACGCGTCAGTGCCCCTCCGGCTGGTCTGCTGCCACATCCGCAAGGTACGGCCGCTGGTGCGCGCCCTGGAGGGGCTGGACGCCTGGTTCACCGGCCTCCGGCGCGACCAGTGGGCCTCCCGCGCTGCCATCCGCAAGGTGGAGCTGGACCACGACCACGGCGGGATTGTGAAGGTGAACCCCCTGGCGGACTGGACGGAGGACGAGGTCTGGGACTACCTCCGGGAGCACAACGTCCCCTACAACCCGCTCTATGACCAGGGCTACACCAGCATCGGCTGCGACCCCTGCACGCGCCCCATCCAGCCCGGCGAGGACCACCGGGCGGGCCGCTGGTGGTGGGAGCTCAACGCGCCGAAGGAGTGCGGCATCCACTGCCCCATTGAGACGGGCGGCTTCGAGCACGAGGCGGAGGCCATTCTGAAGGAGGCTGCGGAACTCCACCGGTGACCGGTATGTCTCAGGATCCAGCCCTGACCCTTGGCTCGGAGGAACAGGCGGTGCTCGGCCCGGAGCTGGAGGCGCTCACCGCCGCAGCCGTGGGGCCGCGGCGCGACGAGTACCAGGCCCTGGCGGAGGCCGTGGCTGCGGGGCAGGTGCCGGCCGACCGTGTGGGCACCCTGGAGGGGGTGGTGGCCATGCTCCTGGAGACCGGCCGTGCCCGGCGGCGCCACACCGCCGAAGGGGAACGGATCCTCACCGACCTCTTCCGGCGGACGCCGGCCGGCCGTGAGGTGGTCCGGCACCTGGAGGACGTGAATCGCGCGTTGGGGGTCCTGGCTGGCCGCACGCTGCTGGGCGTCACCGTAGCGATGCGGACGCTGGGGCACTTCACCGTGTCCCTGGAGGCGGAGGGCGCGGCCATCACGCTGGCCGTGCGGCCGGGGGGTGTGGTGGTGGACAGCGTGGCCATCGGTGGCTAACCCCGGTACGGCCCCGGTCCATGCCGGCCGCTGGCAGGGGTTTGGGAAGACGGAGTGCGGCCTGCACGTGCCGTGAGGGCGGCCGCCGGCCGCGGCAGGCGGGGCCGGTGGAATTGGGGCCGCCCGGGCGCGGCGGCAGGGTTTCCCCTCATAGCGAATCCCTGGGGCGCGGCGAATACTGGCAGGAGGCGGAACAGGGCCCGGCGACGCCCGGGCCCGCCGCCGGCGGTGGCCGCTGCGCATCCGGGTCCATGATCGGCAGCCAGTAGGGAGGAGGGTGCATGGCGGGAGCGCGGCAGGAGCAGGGCTTTGTGGTGTGGTTCACGGGGCTGTCCGGCGCCGGGAAGAGCACCATGGCCAACGCGCTGGCGGGGGTCCTGCGGGAGCGGGGCCTGCGGGTGGAGCTGCTGGACGGCGACGAGGTCCGGACCAACCTCTCCAAGGGCCTGGGATTCTCCAAGGAGGACCGGGACGAGAACATCCGCCGCATCGGCTACGTGGCGCGGCTGCTGGCCCGCAACGGCGTGGCGGTGCTGACGGCGGCCATCAGCCCCTACCGGGACGTGCGGGCGGAGGTCCGCCGGGCGGTGGAGGCGGACGGCGCCGGCTTTGTGGAGGTGTACGCCCGCTGCTCCCTGGAGG
>DATCLE010000022.1:0-3135 GCA_036564075.1 Dehalococcoidia bacterium | reverse complement strand
GCTCCAGGCCGGGCTATCGAAGCCGGCGTCCCAGCCCTCCCCGGTGAAGGAGAGCCTGGCCCCCTCCGCCAGGCTCCGCCCGTAGACGAAGGCCGACCACGCCGCGTCGCTGGGGACGGAGGAGCGGGCGGCGGGGGCGTCGCGACCGGGCTGGAGGAGGAAGGCGGTGGCAGCGGCCAGCAGGAGCGCCGCCAGCGCCGGGTACGCCAGGAGCCCCCAGGCCCGGCCCGGACGGGCGGGCACGGCAACCGGGGCCTCCGGCACCGCCGGAACCGTCTCCGGGGCAGGCGGGGCTTCGAGAGGCTCGAGCGCCGGCGGCGGGGGCGGAGCCTCCGGCTCCGCCGGAGACGGCGGCGGGGCGGGCAGCGGCCGGCCGTCCAGCATCACCCGCCGGTCCGCGGCCGCCTCCCGCAGGGCGGCGGCCAGCGCGTCGCGGGAGGTGGGGACCAGGGCCACCACCAGGCCGCCGTCCTCCACCTCGTACCGCTGGACGTCCACCACCACACCGGACTGCTGGAGGGCCATGACGAAGGCCAGCGCGTCGTCGGCGTCGGCCACGGGGCGGACGGACACGAGCACCGGGCGGGCCCTGTTGGGGGAGGGCTCGGTCTGCGACGGGGCAGCGGACAAGGCCGTTCGCCTCGCTCTGCTCAGGCTGTGCGCATCATACCGCGTCGGCGGCCTGCGTGCACGGGGCGCGTCAGAGGGCTCAGTCCGTGAACTCAAGCGTGTAGCCGCGGTGGGTGTGGTTCAGGCCCAGCCCTTCGTAGAAGCGGTGGGCGGCGTCCCGGCGGCGGTTGCTGGTGAGGGCCAGTTTGTAGCAGCCGGCCTCCCGCGCCAGCGCCACGGCCCGCTCCATGAGCGCCCGGCCGTAGCCGCGTTCCCGCGCGCCGTCCGCCACCACCACGTTCTCCACCAACGCGAAGGGTCGCCCACCGTGGGAGAGGTTGGGCAGCAGGTAGACCGTGAGGGTGCCCACCACCTGCCCGCCCGCCTCCAGCACCAGCACGCGGGCGCGCGGGTCCGCCGCCAGCGCCCGGAACGCCGACCGGTGGCCGTCCGTCAGCCCCGGCGGCTCCAGCTCCGGGTGCTCGCCCCCCTGGGCCAGTTCCCGCAGCAGCGCCGCCAGCCGCGGCAGGTCCTGGGGCCGGGCCTCCCGCACCACGGGGGCCCCCGCGTCCGGGGTCACCGGCGCCTCCTCTCCGCCCGGCGGCCTACGCGTCGAACAGCGGCCCGCCGGGGTCCAGCACCTCGCCGGTCACGGCGATCACAGCCGGGCGCTCCTGACAGTACCCTTCGTACTCGCACTTGTCGAAGTAGAAGGCGGTCCGCTCCTTGTCGTACCGGATGGTCCACGTCCCCAGTACCACGCCGTCCGTCCCGGCCTCCAGCTGCTGCTGGAGCACGCGGATGAGCGCCTCAAGCTGCTCCCGACCCATGTCACCTCGCCTCCGTCAGAAGGTTCCGCCTCCCGTCACGCCCGGTCCGGCAGTTCCTCGATCTCCAGCCGGTTGCCATCCGGGTCCGGGGGACGTCGCACCACCGCTCGCCGTTCCCGGCGCCCCAGTCCGTGGCCCCTAGGCCCACCCCGCTCACGCCGCGGACGCGCGTGGCAACGCCCCTTCCGTCCGTCAGGCCCCGCCCGCCAGTCCGGCCAGGCGGCGGGCCTCCTCCACCAGCGACTCCGGGTCCTCGATGTCCTTGTCGATGGTCAGGTGGTCGCCCTCGTCGTCCACGATCTTCCAGCGGACGTTGCCCAGCGTGTCGTGCATGGTGACGGCGCGGACGCGCGACCACGGGATGCGCTTCATCTCCCGGCCGCGGTGGAGGGTCACGGCGGCGTCCCGCGTGAAGACCACGGCGGTGGGCGTGGCAACCCACGTCATGTAGACGATGGGCAACATGGCCACGGTGACGGCGAAGAGGAAGAGGCTGAAGCCCTTCAGCTCGAAGCTGTCCAGCAGCAGGCCCGCGACGCCGGTCACCACCGCGGCCAGCAGCGGGTAGACGAAGGTGGCGTTCTGGTACCAGTTGGTGACGTTGCGGCGGACGGTCACCACGTCCGCCATCCCGGCGATAGCGGCGTCGTCGGGGTCGCGGCGGGCGGGCGTCGGATCGTGCGTCATGGAACCGGGTCTCACCCAGGGCGCCTAAGAGGCGCGCAGCGCGGTGACCGCCAGGACGGCCCAGCCGCCCAGGAACGCGGCACCGCCCAGGGGCGTGACGGCGCCCAGCCACTTCACGCCCGTCAACGAGAGCAGGTAGAGGCTGCCGGAGAAGAGCAGGATGCCCGCCACGAAGAGCCAGCCGGCCACGTCCGGCCCGCGCCCGCCCCACTTGTCGGCGGCGAAGGCCACCGCCAGCAACCCCAGCGCGTGGTAGACGTGGTAGCGCGCCGCCGTCTGCCAGAGGTCCAGGTCGTCCTCGCTCAGGCGGTTCTCCAGGCCATGCGCGCCGAACGCCCCGGCCCCCACGGCCAGGAGCGCCAGCAGCGCCCCGAAGGCGAACCAGTACCGCGCCACTGCTCCCTCCTACGGGCGCCTGCGGCGCCCTCACCCCTATTCTAGCCGCCGCCGCGCGCAGGATCGAGGGCGGCGGCCCCGGTTCCCGGCCCCGGAGGCGTGCGGTACCATGGGGGCGAAGGACGGCAGACCACGCCCCGCACGGGAGCAGGAACCGATGATCGACGTCCGGCCCAGGGAGACCATCTACCACAAGGAGGGCGGGTGGTTCTCCGCCAACTGGCACTTCTCCTTCGACGAGTACTACGATCCCGCCAACATGGGCTTCGGCACGCTGCGCGTCTTCAACGACGATACGCTGCGCCCCGGCGTGGCCTGGCCCATGCACCCCCACCGGAACATTGAGGGGCTCACCTACGTGGTGGAGGGCACCTTCCAGCACAGCGACAGCATGGGCAACGGCGGCGTCCTGCCGGCGGGCTCCGTGCAGCGCGCCACGCTGGGCTCCGGCATGATGCACTCGGAGATGAACGGCTCCCAGACGGAGCCCATGCGGTTCATCCAGATGTGGATCATCCCCCGGGAACGGGACCTGCCGCCGTCCGTGGAGCAGAAGGTCTTCACCCGGGAGGACCGCACCAACCGGCTGCTGCCCGTCATCACCCCGGACGGG
>DATCLE010000021.1:0-9486 GCA_036564075.1 Dehalococcoidia bacterium | reverse complement strand
TGGACCTGCTGGCCCAGGGGGAGCAACCGGTGAAGGACCTGGCGGCGTCCTTCTCCGTGACCCGGCCGGCCATCTCCCAGCACCTGCGCGTGCTCCGGGACGCCGGGCTGGTGGCGGAGCGGCGGAGCGGCCGGGAGCGGCGCTACAGCCTGACGGCGGAGCCGCTGCGGGAGGTGGACGCGTGGGTGACGCGCTACGCCCGGTTCTGGCAGGCCAAGCTGGAGTCACTGGGCCGGTACCTGGAGCGCCACGCCCCGCGGGACCCGGACGGCGGGTGACACGGCCCGCCGCCCCCTTCCCTTGACCCTGTTCCCGGCCTGCCCTATGCTGCTGGAGCAGGCGTACCCCCTTACGTCAACGCTCACGGTCCAGGAGTCCGCCCGTGCGCGTGTCACAGCTCTTCAGCAAGACGCTGCGGCAGGCCCCCGCCGAGGCCGAGACCGCCAACCACCAGCTCCTCCTGCGGGCGGGGCTGGTCTCCCAGATCGCCGCCGGCATCTACGCCTACCTGCCGCTGGGCTGGCGCGCCCTCCGCAAGATCGAGCAGATCATCCGGGAGGAGATGGACGCGGCCGGCGGGCAGGAGATCCACATGCCGGCCCTCCAGCCCGTGGAGCTCTGGGAGGCGTCCGGCCGCCGGGAGGCCCTGGGCCAGACCCTCTTCGTCCTCCAGGACCGCCGGGAGCGGCTCCTGGCCCTGGGCCCCACGCACGAGGAGGTGGTGACGGAGCTGGCCAAGCGGTTCGTCCAGTCCTACCGGGACCTCCCCTTCACCGTCTACCAGATCCAGACCAAGTTCCGGGACGAGCCGCGGCCCCGGGGCGGCCTCACCCGCGTCCGCGAGTTCACCATGAAGGACGCCTACAGCTTTGACGCGGACTGGGAGGGGCTGGACGCCTCCTACGCTCGTATGGCCGCCGCCTACCAGCGCATCTTCCACCGCTGCGGCGTCCCCACCATCCCCGTGGAGGCGGACTCCGGCGCCATCGGCGGCAAGGACTCCCAGGAGTTCATGTTCCTCTCGGACATTGGGGAGGACGTCATCCTCCTCTGCCCCCAGTGCTCCTACGCCGCCAACTTGGAGAAGGCGGAGTTCGCGTGGCCCCGCGCCGCGGAGGAGCCGCCGGAGCCCGTGGAGGAGATCCACACCCCCGGCGTCCGCACCATCGACGACCTGGCGGCGTACCTGCGCATCCCGGCCGCCCGAACGGCCAAGGCGGTGTTCTACAGCGCCGACGGCGAGCCGGTCTTCGCCGTCATCCGCGGCGACCTGGAGATCAACGAGGTGAAGCTGCGGAACGCACTGAAGGCCAACGAGCTCCGCCTGCTGACGGACGAAGAGGTGGCGCGCCACGGCCTGGTGGCCGGCTCCGCCTCTCCCGTGGGGCTCAAGGGCACGGTGCGCATTGTGGCGGACCGCTCCGCCGTGGAGTCGCCCAACCTGGTGGGCGGCGCCAACCGGGACGACTACCACCTGAAGAACCTGAACTACGGCCGGGACTGGGAGGCGGACGTGGTGGCGGACATCGCCGCGGCGGCGGCGGGCCACGCCTGCGCCCGCTGCGGCGGCACGCTGGAGCAGCGGCGCGGCCTGGAGATGGGCCACGTCTTCAAGCTGGGCACCCTCTACTCAGAGAAGCTGAGCGCCGCCTACCTGGACCGGGAGGGTACCCCCCGCCCGCTGGTCATGGGCTGCTACGGCATCGGCACGGGGCGGCTGCTGGCCGCCGTCATCGAGGCCAACCACGACGAGCGGGGCATCATCTGGCCGCCGTCCGTGGCGCCCTTCCCGGCGCACATCGTGGCCCTGAGTCCGGAGCGTCCGGAGGTGCGGCAGGCGGCGGAGGCGCTGGCGGAGGCCCTGCGGGCGGCGGGCATGGACGCCCTCCTGGACGACCGGGAGGAGTCCGCCGGCGTGAAGTTCAACGACGCGGACCTCCTGGGCATGCCGGTCCGGCTGACCGTGAGCCCGCGGACCTTGGAGCAGGACGCGGTGGAGGTGAAGGCGCGCCGGGAGCCGGAGAGCCGGCTGGTCCCCCGGGCGGAGGCCGCGGCCCGCGTCCAGGAGATCCTGGCGCGCCTGACGCCCCTGCCCGCGTAGCCGGCGGGCCGCGGCCCGGCAGGGCGGCTGCGCTTGCGTCCCGGCCCGGCGCTGTGCTATACTCGGGGAGCTAGAGGATCGTCCTGTGAAGTGGGTTCGCGCCCACTTTTTTGTT
Organism: Dehalococcoidia bacterium; assembly: GCA_036564075.1. Taxonomy (GTDB): domain Bacteria; phylum Chloroflexota; class Dehalococcoidia; order DATCLE01; family DATCLE01; genus DATCLE01. The sequence continues at coordinate 7,270 of DATCLE010000021.1, read as the reverse complement.
GGCGCGGCCCGTCCCGGGGAGTCAGTCCCTCCCGGCCGGAGGGCGAGCCCGTGCGGGCGGTCGGAGGTCCTGGAACGGATCATGAAGAACGAATTCCTCATCGCCATCACGCAGCTCTCGGCGGAGAAGAACCTGCCCAAGGAGGTAGTCTTTGAGGCGGTGGAGGCGGCGCTGGCCTCCGCCTACAAGAAGGACACCAACGCGGGCGCCAACATCTCGGTGAAGATCGACCCCAACACCGGGGCCGTGCACGTCTACACCGAGAAGGTCGTCGTCGAAGAGGTGACGGACCCCAAGCTGGAGATCGGCCTGGAGGAGGCGCGGCGGATCCGGCCGGACGCCCAGGTGGGCGAGACGGTGGCCATTGAGACGCCCATGGCCAACTCCGGCCGCATCGCCGCGCAGACGGCCAAGCAGGTGGTCCTGCAACGGCTCCGCGAGGCCGAGCGCGAGGTGGTCTACGAGGAGTACTCCGACAAAGAGGGCGACATTGTCTCCGGCGTCGTCCAGCGGGTGGACTCCCGGCAGGTGATCATTGACCTGGGCAAGACGGAGGCGGTGCTGCCGCCGCAGGAGCAGGTGCGGACGGAGCACTACCGGCCGGGCCAGCGGCTGAAGGTGTACGTGCTGGAGGTCTTCCGCGCCCCCAAGGGGCCGCAGGTGACGGTCTCCCGCACCCACAAGAACCTCATCCGCCGCCTCTTTGAGCTGGAGGTGCCGGAGATCTACCGCGGCGTGGTGGAGATCAAGGCCATCGCCCGGGAGGCGGGCTACCGCAGCAAGGTGGCCGTGGCCTCCAACCAGGAGGGCGTGGACCCGGTGGGCGCCTGCGTGGGCCTGCGCGGGATCCGCATCCAGAACGTGGTGAACGAGCTCAACGGCGAGCGCATCGACGTCATCCTGTGGGACCCGGAGCCCGCCCGCTTCGTGGCCAACGCCCTCAGCCCGGCGCAGGTGGTGGACGTCACCATCAACGAGGCGGAGAACACCGCCTACGTGGTGGTGCCGGACCGCCAGCTCTCCCTGGCCATCGGCAAGGAGGGGCAGAACGCCCGGCTGGCCGCCAAGCTCACCGGCTGGCGCATCGACATCCGCAGCCAGTCCGCCGCTGAGGCGGAGCGGGAGGCCCTTGGCGGCGAGCCCGCCGCGGCCGTGGCGGAGCCGGAGCCGCAGCCGGAGCCCGAGCCCGTCCCCGCCGCCCCGACGGCGGAGGCCGCGCCGGCGGAGCCGTTGACGCCGGAGGAGGAGGCGGTAGCCGCCTTCCAGGAGGCGCCAGAGCCCGCGGCGGAGGCTCCGGAGCCCGTCGCTGCCGAGCCGGAGCCGCTTCCGGCGGCCGTGGAGGGCCCGCAGATCCGCTTCGCGGAGGACGTGCTGCCCTCCGCGGGCGGCAAGAAGAAGGCCCGGGGCAAGCGCAACGAGCGCGAAGAGGAGCCGGACATCGAGGTCCTGGCCAAGCCCAAGAAGGCCAAGAAGGCCCGCCGGCCCGTCATCGAAGAGGACGACGAGCTCGACGAGTACGAGGAGTACCTGTCGCGGCGGTGACGCGCGGGAGGGCGGGACCGGGCTGGGGAGGTCCGGTCCCGCCGCTGTCCGCAGCACCGCGGAGCCGGAGCCATGCCCGCATCCACCAAGCAACGGCCCCGTCCGCGCCGTGTCCCGCAGCGGACGTGCGTGGCCTGTCGCGCTACCACGGCCAAGCGGGAGCTGGTCCGGGTGGTCCGGACGCCGGAGGGCCGCGTGGAGCTGGACCCCACCGGCAAGCGGCCCGGACGCGGCGCCTACGTCCACAACAGCCGGGAGTGCTGGCAGCAGGCGCTGGCCCGGGACCGCCTGAGCGCAACCCTGCGGACCAAGCTCCGGCCTGAAGACCGCGCCGCCCTGGAGGCGTACGCCGCGCGGCTTCCGTCCGAGGCCCCGTAGCCCGGTCCCGCCGGCCCGGACGGCGCGCCCGTCGCCGGGTACCGGCACGTGCAGGAAAGGAGACGTACGTATGACCACACGATCAAGCGGCGGCGCCAGGCCCGACGCGCGGGCGCCCCGCGGCGCCTCCTTCTCCGGCTCCCAGGCACCGAAGACGGAAGGGCCGCGCGAGCTGACGCTCCCCCGCGCCATCACGGTCAAGGACCTGGCAGACCGCATGGGCATGTCGCCGGTGGAGGTCATCAAGGACCTCATGAAGAACGGCGTCATGGCCACCATCAACCAGACCATCGACTTCGACACCGCGGCCATCATCGCCAGCGACTTCGGGTTCGAGGTGCAGGAGGCGGCCCCCGCGCCGGTGGAGGCGCCGGAGCAGCCCGTGGAGCGCATCAAGGCCGCCGTGACGGAGGAGGAAGACGCGTCCAAGCTGCGGCCGCGGCCGCCCGTGGTCACCATCATGGGCCACGTGGACCACGGCAAGACCAGCATCCTGGACGCCATCCGCGCCTCCCGGGTCACGGAGTCGGAGGCGGGCGGCATCACCCAGCACATCGGCGCGTACCAGGTCTCGGTGAACCAGCAGCAGATCACCTTCCTGGACACGCCGGGCCATGAGGCGTTCACCGCCATGCGGGCCCGCGGCGCCCAGGTGACGGATATCGCCGTGCTGGTGGTGGCCGCGGACGACGGCGTGATGCCCCAGACGGTGGAGGCCATCAACCACGCCAAGGCGGCCGGGGTGCCCATCATTGTGGCCATCAACAAGATGGACCTGGCCCAGGCCAACCCGGACCGGGTGAAGCAGCAGCTCTCTGAGCAAGGGCTGATCCCGGAGGACTGGGGCGGCGATACCATCATGGTGCCCGTCTCCGCCCGCACCGGCGACGGCCTCAACGACCTGCTGGAGAACATCCTGCTGGTGGCGGAGCTCCAGGAACTGCGCGCCAACCCAGACCGGCCCGCCGCCGGCGTGGTGGTGGAGGCCGGGCTGGAGGCCAGCCGCGGCCCCGTGGCCACCGTGCTGGTCCAGACGGGCACCCTCCGCACCGGCGACGTGGTCATGGTGGGCGATACGTGGGGCCGGGTACGGGCCATGTTCAACCACCTGGGTCAGCGCATCCAGGAGGCCGGGCCCTCCGTGCCGGCCAAGATCCTGGGGCTCCAGGCGGTGCCCCTGGCCGGCGACGTCCTCACCGTGGCCGAGTCCGAGCGTCAGGCCCGCCTGGCCGTGGAGCAGCGCCAGCGCCAGAAGGAGGCGGAGGCGTTCCAGACGCAGCGCTCCGTCAGCCTGGACACGCTCTTCGGCGAGATCAGCGCCGGCAAGGTCAAGGAGCTCAACATCATCCTGAAGACGGACGTGCAGGGCTCCCTGGAGGCCATCAAGGGCGCCTTGGAGCGGCTCTCCACGGATGAGGTGCGGGTGAAGGTCATCCACGCCGCCACCGGCACCATCACGGAGTGGGACGTGATGCTGGCCGTGGCGTCCAAGGGCATCGTCATCGGCTTCAACGTGCGCCCGGAGACGGGCGCCCGCCGGCTGGCGGACGCGGAAGGCGTGGACATCCGGTTCTACGACGTCATCTACAACGTGGTGGACGACGTCAGCAAAGCCCTCAAGGGCATGCTGGAGCCGCGCTACCGGGAGGTGGTGGAGGGCCACGCGGAGGTGCGTCAGGTCTTCCGCGTGAGCCGGCGGAACGCCATCGCCGGCTCCTACGTGCGGGACGGCGTCATCACCCGCAACGCCACGGCCCGCGTGATCCGCAACGACGAGGTGATCCACACCGGCCGCGTCAGCAGCCTCCGCCGCTTCCAGGAGGACGTGCGCGAGGTGCAGGCCGGGTACGAGTGCGGCATCACCATCGAGGACTTCGACAGCTTCGAAGAGGGCGACGTCATCGAGACCTACCGGCGCGAGCGGGAGCAGGTCTGAGCGGTCCTGTCCGGACACCAGAGACTGGGCACCCCGAACCGGGCTCCGGCCCGCGCGGGGTGCCCTCGGCGTTTCCGGCGGCAGGGGCTATACTGGAGAGGCGGTCCGGCCCCGCGCCGCTCCCCATCACCATCCCGGGAGGGAGGCCATGAGCCGCCGTATCGAACGGGTGAACGACCTCCTGCAGGAGCAGCTCAGCGAGCTGATCCAGCGGGAGATGAAGGACCCGCGGCTGGCGGGCCTGATCAGCGTGACGCGGGTGGAGACGGCCCAGGACCTGCGCAACGCCCGGGTCTACGTGAGCGTCCTGGGCTCCGATGAGGAGAAGGAGGCGGCGCTCCGGGCGCTGAAGTCCGCGGAGCCGTTCCTCCGGCGGGGCCTGCGGGAGCGCGTCACCATGCACCACATCCCGGCGCTCCACTTCCGCCGGGACGAGTCCATGGCGGAGGCGGCCCGGGTCCTGGCCCTCATGCGGCAGGTCCAGGAGGAGCGTCAGGAGAAGGATTCCCCGGAGTGAGGGACGGCTTCCTCAACGTCCACAAGCCGGCCGGCTGGACCTCCTTCGACGTGGTGAACTTCGTCCGCCGGCTGACGCGGGTCAAGCGGGCGGGCCACGGGGGCACCCTGGACCCGGCGGCCACGGGCGTGCTGCCCGTGGCCCTGGGCCGCGCTACGCGCCTGCTGGAGTACCTGGGGGACGCCCGCAAGGTCTATCTGGCCACCGTGGTCCTGGGCGTGGAGACGGACACGTACGATGCGGAGGGCCGCGTGGTGGCCCGGAGGGACGCCTCAGGCGTCTCCCGCGCGGACGTGGAGGCGGTCCTGCCCCGGTTCCTGGGCCGGATCCAGCAGGCGCCGCCGCCCTACAGCGCCGTCAAGCGGGGCGGCAGGCCCCTCTACGAGTACGCCCGCAAGGGGATGGCCGTGGAGGTGGAGCCGCGGCCCGTGGACGTCTACCGCCTTGACATCCGGTCGTTCGAGCCGCCGTCCCTGGTGCTGGAGGTGGAGTGCGGCAAGGGGACGTACGTCCGCTCCCTGGCGCACGACATCGGCCGGGCGCTGGGGGCCGGGGCGCACCTGGCGGCCCTGGTGCGCACGCGGGTGGGCCCCTTCACCCTGGACGACGCCGTTACGCCGGAGGAGCTGCGCGCGGCGGGGCCGGACGGCCTCTGGTGGGAGCACCTGCGCGCCCCGGACGCCTTCCTCCTGGAGTGGCACGCCGCCATCCTGGGCCACCACCACGCCCGGCAGGTGCAGACCGGCCGGGCCCTCCGCTTCCCCAACGTCCCGCCGGACCGCTACCCGGACGGCCTCCCCTGCCGCGCCTACGGCCCGGACGGCCACCTCCTGGCCGTCCTGCGGTACTCCCGGGCGGCCGGCGCCTGGCAGCCGGAGAAGGTGCTGGCGGCGGAGCCGTGAGGGGCCCAGCGGGCCTCTCTGCCGCTGCGGGACCGCGGCCGCCGGAGAGCGCCACCGGCGAAGCGCTTGACACCGTAGCGAAAAGCGGTATGATGCAGAGAACTTCGGGCGTGTGCCGGGCCGAGGGCCGGCCGCAGCATGGCGCCGCCCGTTCCGGGCGTACCCTCCCTTCACCGGGGCTCCACGTGATACCTTCCCGGCGGCCCCGCCGGACCGCCGCTGACATAGTCCGGGCACGGCTGCCCGGGACGCGTCTTAGGAGGCCCAGGCCGCGCGCGGCCTGCACGACGTGACCCGAAGGAAGGGAGGTACACGCGGAATGGAGGCATACTGCCTGAAGTGCCGGCAAAAGCGGCCGATCCAGAACGCCCGCCAGGTGACCATGAAGAACGGGAAACCGGCAACCCAGGGGAAGTGCGGCGTCTGCGGCACCACCCTGTACCGCATCGGGAAGGGCTAGGGAGCAGAGGAGAGCGTCGGTCTCGTCACGTCCTCCGCCTTCCGGGGGTAGGCGGAGGCGCCCCGCCGAGTGTCTGGGCCGATTCCGGAGCAGAAGCGGCGACCGTACGGTCGCCGCTTCCGGTCTGCCGGAACGGTGAACGCGGCGTCCGCCATCGCTTGCCCGCGGGAAGACGGACCTGCTACAATGCGCCAGGCCTACCGCCGGGCAGGCGTGGCGGCGGTGCAGTTGGTCGCTCAGGGGTTGGGCGTGTTCGTGTACGTACTCTGGCGCGTGATGTCGTTCATCGGCCAGCGTCTGCCCCTCCGCCTGGCCTACCTCATCGCCTCCCTGCTGGGGGACTGCGCCTACTACGTCTGGCGGGAGGGGCGGCTGAGCGCCAAGGCCAACATGGCCCGCGTCCTCCGGGCGCAGGACGCGCGGGCCGTCTCCCGGGCAGCGCGGCAGTCCTTCCGCAACTACCTCAAGTACCTGGTGGACTTCATGCGCTTCCCCCGCCTGAGCAGCCAGGAGGTGCGGGAGCGCGTCCTCTACGACGAGTGGCACCACCTGGACCGGGCCCTGGAGCAGGGCAAGGGCATCATCCTAGTCACGGCGCACTTCGGCAACTGGGACCTGGGCGCCGCGGCCGTGGCCGCCCGGGGCTACAAGCTCAACGTCATCGCTGAGTCCTTCAGCTACCCCCCGCTGAACCAGGAGATCCAGGGCGCCCGCGCCAAGCTGGGCATGAACATCATCCCGCTGGAGCGCGCCGGCGTCTCCATGATCCGGGCCCTGCGCCGGAACGAGCTGCTGGCCCTCCTCATCGACAGGCCGGCGCCCGGCAACGGCGTCACCGTCACCTTCTTCGGTGAGCCGGTCTCCGTCCCCGCGGGGCCGGCCCGCCTGGCGCTCCGCACCGGCGCCAAGGTCATCCCCGTGGTCCTGGCCCGGGCCAGAGGGTTCAGCGACCGCGTGCTGGGCATCCTGGACCCCACCATTGACTTCGAGCCCAGCGGCGACGAGGCCCGGGACATTGCGTCGCTCACGGGGCGGATCATGGCCTCCCTGGAGCGCATGATGGCCCGGTACCCGGAGCAGTGGTACATGTTCCGGCGGCTCTGGACGGAGCCGAGTCCCGGCATGCGGCCGGAGACCGTCCTGGTCTCCGAGACCTAGCTCCACCCGCACCGACCATGTACAAGTACTACGTCTTCCTGTGGGTGAGCCGTACCCTGGCCCGGCTGCCGCCCTGGTTCACGTACCGCCTGGCCACCGTCATCGGCGAGGTGGCGTACCTGGTGAACCGGCGTGCCCGCCGCTGCGTGCAGGACAACCTGCGCCACGTGCTGGGCCCGGAGGCCAGCCCCGCCCGCATCCGCAACCTGGCCCGCGGCGTCTTCCACCACACCACCTACTACTACTGCGACCTGGTCCGGCTCCCCCACCTGGACGTGGTGAAGTTCAGCGACGGGCTGGTCTTCCACGGGTACGAGCGCCTGGACTGCGCCGTGGCCACGGGCCGCGGCGTCATCCTGGTGAGCGGCCACTACGGC
>DATCLE010000020.1:0-1589 GCA_036564075.1 Dehalococcoidia bacterium | reverse complement strand
GCCGGGGCGTTTTCTTGTGCCCCTAGCCTACCACCGGCGTCAAGATGCGGCTACAGGTGTCCTTCCCGTACGGGAAGGACGGGTGTAGGGGGGCCTGCATTTCTCCGGCCTCGTGCCCCTGGGAGCGACCGCGGGGCCATGCGTGTGTGCGGCGGAGTTTTCCCGAAAAGTTTCACCCGGCCGCCACGGGGAGGGGGTACGGGTTTTCTCCAGGGGTGCGGCCCAGGGAGCGACCGCGGGGTCGCGTCTGTGTGGCCGCAGATTTCGGGGGAGGGGGTATGGCGGAGAAACTCCAGACCCGTACAGGAAAAAGTCTGGGGCCGGCCGCCGGTCTACGCCGGGCAGGCCCTAGCTTTTCCAGCCCCCTACCCCCACCGGGGTGATTGCAGTAGCTGGCAGTAAATGGCAGTGAATGAGGCGCCGGCTCCACCGTTTCCCGGGTGGGCGGAAGGCCGGTGCCACGCGCGTTCCTGGTCTCTCCACTCCGCCGAGAAGGTGACAAAACCGGACATTTTCTGCCGTCCGAAAAATGCCGGGCCGGCCTCAGTTGCGGCTCAAGGAGGCCCGGACCCGCACCCAGAGCGCTGCGGTGCACCGGCAGCCGCGGGGCCCTTCCAGCGCGTCGTGCTGGGTTAGGAGCGCCGCCAGGATGCGGGGCTCCTCTTCCACTGGGACGCCGACCAGGAGGCCGCCTGTCTCGCCGTGGGGGCAGTCGATGACGAGTTCCACGGCGTCGGCCGCCAGGTCCGGCCGTGGGGTGCGGGTGACGGTGGCGGTCACGGGTCGCCCCCGTGCCACGCCGTCCAGGCCGCCAGGAGCCGGGCGAAGTCCCGCAGCCGCACCACCACCAGCGCGTCCGCGTACCGCCCGCCCGCCCCGTGGAGCACCGCCACGGGGAGCTGGTCGCCCTCCGCCGCGGCCTCCGCCTGGGCCAGGGCAGTCAGCAACCACGCCGGGAGGGCGGCCCGGTGCTTCACCTCCACCGCCAGGCCGGGGGCTGAAACGTCCGGCGCGTCGCCCCGGGCCCGGCCGGTGACGGGGACGCGCCGGCCCGACAGCAGGGCGGCGATGCGGCGCTCGGCGTGCTTCCAGGTGGTGGCCATACGCCTACTCCAGCGGCTCGTCATCGGGGTCACGCCGACCGGCGGAGCGGGCGTCCAGGAACAGGACGCTGCCCGCCACGACCACCGTGCGGGAGCGGGGCTGCCCGTCCTTGCCCTCCCAGCGCTGCGTGGCGAGCCGCCCCCGCACCAGCGCCCGGCTGCCCTTGGTCAGGTGCTGGGCGCAGGCTTCGGCCAGCGCCTCCCACGCCACGCACGTCACCCACTCGGGCGCGGGCTCCCCGTCTCCCGTCCGGCTGCCGGGGACGGCCAGGCGGAGCTCACAGACCGCCTTCCCGTTCGCCGTGAAGCGGAGCTCCGGGTCCGCGCCCAACCGGCCCAGCAGGGTCACCTCGTTCAGTCCAAGCACGTCTCGCTACCTCCCGAACGTCGTCCACGTCTTGCAGCGGGGGCACCAGGCCGCCCCCGTAGCCAGGTCCGTCTCGAAGAGGAGGCGTCCGCAGCGCCGGCAGCGGACGGCCTCTCTGG
>DATCLE010000019.1:0-2352 GCA_036564075.1 Dehalococcoidia bacterium | reverse complement strand
GTCATGCTTCGGGCCCTGCGGGGCCCGCAGCATCTCACGTAGCCCCGTCAGATCCTCCGTCCTTCCCGGGAAGGACTCAGGATGACAGGGGGAGGGGGAGAGCGGGCGAGGAAGGATACGACCGGACCGGACGGCGTGCCGGGTGCCGGGGCGCGGTCAGGTGCGTCGTTCCCGGCCCCTCTGCCCGCTGGGGGGCGTCCATGATAGGCGGCCTCCACGCGGGGGCAGCGGCGAGCGGGGGGGACGGCGCCCGGCTGCCGGCTTGGGTCGGGATCGGGGCCGGGCGGGCCCGGCGCGTTGACGTTCGTGGCAAAATTCACTATCATGACGGCGATCCGCTTCAGCCCGTACAGTTCCGCAAGGAGGCACCTGTGAACCTGCGCATCCCCGGACCCACGCCCTGCCCGCCCGAGGTGCTGGAGGCCGTGAGCGGCCAGATGATCAACCACCGCGGCGCCGAGTTCGCGGAGCTGATCTCCCGCGTCACGTCCGGGCTGAAGCAGGTGTTCCAGACCAAGAACGACGTGCTGATCCTGACGGCCTCCGGCACCGGGGCCCTGGAGGCCATGGTGGTGAACACCCTCTCGCCGGGGGACCGGGTGCTGGCGGTCTCCATCGGCGCCTTCGGCGACCGGCTGGCGGGCATTGCCCAGACGTACGGCGCGGACGTGGTGCGCCTGGAGTACGAGTGGGGTCGCGCGGCGGACCCGGAGGACGTGCGGAAGGCGCTGGCGGCGGACGCCACCATCAAGGCGGTGCTGGTGACCCACAATGAGACGTCCACGGGCGTCACCAACCCGCTGGCGGAGATCGCCCGCGTGGTGAAGGAGGCCGGGCGGCTGGTGGTGGTGGACGCCATCAGCAGCCTGGGCTCCATCCCGGTGCCGGTGGACGAGTGGAAGCTGGACGTGGTGGCCAGCGGCTCCCAGAAGGGGTGGATGGTGCCGCCGGGGCTGGCCTTCGTCTCCATGAGTGACGAGGCGTGGCGGGCGTACGAGGCGGCCCGGATGCCGCGGGTGTACTTCGACCTGAAGCGGGCCAAGGAGTCGGCGGAGAAGGGGCAGACGCCGTGGACGCCCGCCGTCTCCCTGTTCTACGGGATGGACGTGGCGCTGCGCCTCATGCTGGCGGAGGGGCTGGAGCAGATCTACCAGCGCCACGCCCGGCTGGGCCAGTTCACGCGGGACGGTGTAAAGGCGTTGGGCCTGGAGCTGTTCGCCGATGAGCGGTTCGCCTCCAACACGGTGACCACCATCAAGGTGCCGGAGGGGCTGGACGGCAAGGAGATCACGCGGCGGGTCCGCCGGGAGTTCGATGTCGAGCTGGCGGGTGGGCAGGCGAAGCTGTCCGGCAAGGTGTTCCGCATCGGGCACTTGGGGCTGGTGTCGGAGGCGGACCTGCAGGCAACGCTAGACGCGCTGCGGGCGGTGCTGCCGGCGCTGGGCTTCACAGGGGCCGTGGCCAGACAGCAGGCGTAACGGCCCGGAGCCGCCGGGCGTGGTAACCGTTGGGTGGACGGCGAGGGCAGCCAGGCAGCGGGCTGCCCTCGGCAGTTTGCGAGAAGGGGTGGGCAACCGTTGATGACCGGCGCGCGAATCCTGATCTGCGATCCCATTGCCCAGGAGGGCATCGACCTGCTGGCCGGGTACGGCGAGGTGGACGTCCGGCTGGGCCTCTCGCCCCAGGAGCTCTGCTCCGTGGTGGGGGAGTACGACGCGCTGGTGGTCCGCAGCGAGACGCAGGTGACGGCGGACGTGGTGGAGGCGGGCACGCGGCTCCAGGTCATCGGCCGGGCGGGCGTGGGCGTGGACAACATCGACCTCCAGGCCGCCACGCGGCGCGGGATTGTGGTGGTGAACGCGCCCACGGGGAACACCATCTCCGCGGCGGAGCACACCGTGGGGCTGATGCTGGCGCTGGCGCGGCACATCCCGCAGGCGGACGCCTCACTGAAGCAGGGTCAGTGGAACCGCCGGGAGTACATCGGCGTGGAGCTGCGGGGGAAGACGCTGGGCGTGCTGGGGCTGGGCCAGGTGGGGTCTGAGGTGGCGCGCCGGGGTCGCGGCCTGGAGATGCGGGTCATTGCCCATGACCCCTTCGTGCCGGAGGAGCGGGCGAGGGTGCTGGGCGTGGAGCTGGTCTCCTTTGAGGAGCTGCTGCGGCAGTCGGACTTCCTGACGGTGCACACCACGCTGACGCAGGGGACGCGGGGGCTCATCGGCAAGAAGGAGCTGGGGCGGATGAAGGCCACCGCGCGGGTGATCAACACGGCGCAGGGCGGGATTGTGGACGAGAAGGCGCTGTACGAGGCGGTGGAGTCCGGGCGCATTGCCGGCGCGGCGGTGGACGTGT
>DATCLE010000018.1:0-7341 GCA_036564075.1 Dehalococcoidia bacterium | reverse complement strand
GGCGGGGAGCCGCGCAGCCTGGACCCGCACTTCGACACGTTCCCCTACAACACGGCCGTCACCACCAACACCAACAGCGGGCTGATCCGGTTTACCAGGGACCTCCGGGAGTTCGAGCTGGACCTAGCCGCGGAGATGCCGGAGCAGCCGGACGAGCTCACGTACATCTTCCGCATCCGCCAGGGCGTCAAGTTCCACGATGTAGACCCCGTCTTCGGCCGTGAGCTGACGTCGGAGGACGTGAAGTACAGCATCGAACGGCAGATGACCAACGACCCCGGCCGGTTCCAGCACGCCTACTTCTTCCTGGGCAAGCTGGATCGCATCGAGACGCCGGACCGGTACACGGTCAGGTTCGTGACGCGGCGGCCCTTCGCGCCGTTCCTCAGCTACATCGCCAGCCCGTGGACGCAGGTGATCTGCCGGGAGGCGGTGGAGAAGTACGGCGATCTCACGCAGCACGCCGTGGGCACGGGGCCGTTCATCTTCCGGGAGTGGCAGCGCAACGTCCAGATCGTGCTGGAACGGAACCCCAACTACTTCAAACAGGGGCTGCCGTACGTGGACCGCTTCGTGGCGCGGATCACCACCGACCCCAACACCGCCGCCACCCAGTTCATCGACGAGCAGGTGGACGCGACCATCACCGACTACTCGCAGCTGGACCGGGTGCAGAGCTCCAAGCCGGAGGCCAACTACCAGGCGCGGCCGTCCCAGTTCTGGAAGCAGATGCGGATGCCGCCCAACACGCCGGACAAGGCCCGCCCGGCGCCCTACGACGACAAGCGGGTGCGGGAGGCCATTGCCCACGCCGTGCACAAGCAGGAGGAGATGGACCTGGTCTACTCCGGGGACGGCGTCCTCACCTACGGGCCCATCCTGCCCATCTATGAGAAGTGGGCCCTCCAGGAGGAGCTGGTCCCGCATGACCTGAAGAAGGCGCGGGACCTGCTCTCGGCGGCGGGCCTGAGCGGCGGGCACCAGGATACGATGATCTTCGCCACCAACCCCATCAACGACCAGATCGGGGAGGTGCTCCAGCAGCAGCTCCGGCAGATCGGCTGGGACGTGACGCTCCAACCCATGGAGCTGGCGGCGTACTACAACAAGACCTACGCGTACGACTACACGCTCTCCCACCACACGCCGCTTAACAACCCGGACCCGGACGAGAACCTCTCCTCCTACTTCGGCCGCAACTCCACCTACTACAAGTACTACCCGGGCCGGGACCAGGAGCGCATTTGGGACCTCATTGACCGGCAGGCGGAGACGCTGGACGAGGAGGAGCGGCAGCAACTGGTCCGGGAGGTGCAGGAGCTCATTGTCCTGGACTACCCCATGGTCTTCCTGCTGACCAACAACAACCACCACTTCACGCAGCCCTGGGTGAAGGGCTGGTTCTACGGCGTAGACCTGTACGACGGCCGCATCGAGACGGTCTGGATCGATCGCTAGGCCGGCGCTGCGCGGCGGGGCAGGCGGGCCGCCCGCCTGCCCCGCCACCACCACAGGGGAGGGATCATGAGCGACTACATCATCCGGCGCCTCCTGCTGGCCGTGCCCACGCTGGCCCTGGTCATGCTCATGGTGTTCTCCATCATCCGCCTGATCCCGGGGGACATTGTGGACGTCATGGTCAGCGAGCAGGCCTACGCCGCGGACAAGGAGGCCATGCGGGAGGAGCTGGGCCTGAACGACCCCGTGTACCAGGAGTTCGGCCGCTGGCTCTGGGCCCTGGCCCACGGCGATTTGGGCCAGTCCCTGTGGACCAAGCAGCCCGTGATCGAAGAGCTCAAGAACCGGTTCCCGGTCACGGCGGAGCTGGGGCTGTACTCCATCCTGGTGGGGCTGATCATCGCGCTGCCGGTGGGCGTGCTGTCCGCCATCCGGCAGGACACCCTCACGGACTACGTGGCCAGGAGCTTCGCCATTGCCGGCATCTCCGTGCCGTACTTCTGGACCGCCACGCTGGTCATCGTCTTCATGCCGCTGTGGTTTGACTGGTCGCCGCCCCTGCGGTACGTGGGCTGGAGCGAGGGGCCGCTGGACCACCTGTACGTCTTCCTGGTGCCGGCCATCCTGCTGGGCATGTACCTCTCCGGCTCCGTCATGCGGATGACGCGGACCATGATGCTGGAGGTGCTACGCCAGGACTACGTGCGCACGGCATGGGCCAAGGGGCTCAGCGAGCGGGTGGTGGTGCTCCGCCACGCCCTGAAGAACGCGCTGATCCCGGTGGTGACCATTGTGGGCTTGCAGCTTGCCGCGGCGGTCTCCGGCACCGTCATCATCGAGAGCATCTTCAACCTGCCGGGCGTGGGCCGGTACTTCTATGAGGCCATCGTCTTCCGGGACTACCCGTCCATCCAGGGCACCGCGCTGATCATCGCGGTGGCGGTGGTCCTCATCAACATTGTGGTGGACGTGACCTACGCCTACCTGGACCCCAGGATCCGGTATCGCTGACCGGGGCTGCGCGGCCCGGCAGGGCAACGGAGCGAACGTCATGGAACGAACAGCCGCCGTTGAGGTGACCCTGGCACGCGCCGAGCGACGCCGGCTCCCCTTCTGGCTGGACGTGGTGCGGCGCCTGATCCGGGAGAAGCCGCTGGGCCTCATTGGGGGGCTGCTGGTGCTGATCCTGGTGATCCTGGCCGTGGGGGCGCCCGTCATTGCCCCGTACGATCCCCTGGAGATCCGGGGAGCGGACCGGCTCTCCCCGCCGTCCCTCCGCCATCCCTTCGGCACGGACAACCTGGGCCGGGACCTCTTCAGCCGCATTGTCTACGGCGCACGGATCTCCATGTACGTGGGGCTCATGGCGGTCCTGCTGTCCACCGTGATCTCCCTGCTCATCGGCGTGGTCAGCGGCTACTTCGGCGGGAAGGTGGACATGCTGTGGCAGCGGCTGGTGGACGCGGTCATCGCCTTCCCCGGCCTCATCTTCGTGCTCATGGTCATTGCCGTCCTGGGCACGGGCATCAACAACGTGATCCTGGCGTTGGGCGTGCTGGGCGGGGTGTCCGGCTCCCGCGTGATCCGTGGCTCCACGCTGGCGGTGAAGGAGCAGGCCTTCATTGAGGCGGCGCGGGCGCTGGGCTGCGGGCACACCCGCACCATCCTGGTCCACATCCTGCCCAACGTCATGGCCCCCGCCATCACCCTGGCCACGCTGGGGTTGGGCACCGCCATCCTGGTGGAGGCCTCCCTCAGCTTCCTGGGCCTGGGCGTGCCGCCGCCGGACCCCACCTGGGGCTCCATGCTGAGCCGCGAGGCCAGGCGCTGGATGCTGGAAGGGCCGTGGCTGGCGGTGTTCCCCGGCCTGTTCCTGAGCCTGGCCGTCTTCGGATTCAACATGCTGGGGGACGCGCTGCGGGACCTGCTGGACCCGCGCCTGCGCGGCCGGTAGGGACCCCCGGACGGGGGACAGCAGGAGGGCCGCCCCTACGGGGGCGGCCCTCCCGTCTGCGCCGGGGGCGGCGAGGGTCAGGCGCCCGGCCGCCGGCCCCGCGTGGGCTGGCCCAGGGCCGCCGGCGGTGCGTTGCCCGCCGTGGCCCCCTCCGCGAACTGCGGCGTGACGATGAACACGAACTCGAAGACGCCGTCCTCCACCAGCGCCTCCGTCACCATGCCCTCGCCGATGCGGATCCCGTACCGCAGGAACAGCAACTGGTGGACGGGGAAGAAGTTGCCTTGGGTGACGGACGGGTTCAGGCTCTCCAGCGCCCACGTGTCGCTGCCGATGATGGCCGGGCGTCGTTGTGCCAGGTACCGCGCCTCCCGCAGGTAGATCCCCGGCTCCTTGGCCAGGTAGCGGTCCGGGTCCGTCCGCACCAGGTGCGTCCAGCCGGTGCGGAAGAGCACCACGTCGCCGGGGCGGATCTCCCGGATTCCCTCCCGGGCCAGGGCCGCCTCAATGTCCTCCACGGTGATGCGGTAGTCGTCGTGCAGGAGGGCCGCGCCGTTGGGCGCCGTGGAGAGGGCGGAGGTCTCGCCGCGGGCCTGCTTCAGGCCCAGCACGTCCACCACCACGCCGCGGGTGACAATGGGCCCCATGTTCTCCGCGCCCAGGGCATTGGTGCCCCACGTCTCCGCCATCTCCGGCCCGCGGAACCCGTTGTAGAACATCTCGCCCACGCCCACGTGGTTGAGGTTGTCCAACTGCGTGGCGATCTGGTAGGTGCCGCCGTTGGGGAACCGCTCCTCGTGCCCGCTGATCCGGTTGGGCCCCGCGGGCTCCGTGGAGCCCACGAACCCGCCGTAGCCCGGCGGCGGCTCGTACCCGCTGAGGAGCAGGCGCTGGTCGTAGAGCCGCGGCGGGGAGGACGGGAACGCCGGGAAGCCGTTGAACAGGCGCTCGCCCAGGTTGTAGGTGTGGACCGGGTTGCCGGGGTGCAGGAGGCGGAGCGCCTCCGCCGTCTTCTCCGGCGTCACCTCGTTGAAGCTCCCGCGCTGGTCGCCGGGGCCGTAGGGGCCGGGGACCCAGGCTCCCGCCTCCACGGCCGCGGGGTCGAACATGGTGTCGTCGATGGGCTCGGGCTCCAGCCGGCCGGGGGCGTAGGGGCTGTGTCCGGCGGGGGCCTGGGTCCGGGCCGCCCGGGCCAGCTCCGCGTGCAGGCCCGTGGCGCCCAGGAGGGCGGCGGCGCCGGCGGCGGAGGCGCCCCGGGCGGCGACGCCCAGTGCCCGGCGGCGGCTCATCTTCGTCCCGAAGGCGTGCGCGATGACGTAGTCCCACCTCACTGGTTCCACCTCCGTCAGGGTATGGGCGGGGGATAGGTCGGGGGCCGTGGGGTCCTGACGGCGGCGGGCGGGCGAGTTCCGGCGGGATGACGGGCTGCATAGCGGCTCCGGTGGGCGCCGGCGGGCGCCCGTTCACGGCCGGCCTGTCCGGCCGGCAGCCACGGTACCGCGCTGGGGGTAGGGGCGCGGGGCACGCCGGGTGCGAGGGGACGCCCCGCAGGGCCGGCGTGCCCCGCCGGAGGCGGGGGGCACGCCTCCGTTCAGGCGCGCGCGCCCTGGGCTGTCACCGCCTCCTGCTCCGGCCGGATGAAGCCGAAGAGGTGGCCGGCGATGTTGCGGATCTGGATCTCCTCGGAACCCTCCGTGATCCGGTACCGCCGGTGGTGGCGGTAGATGTGCTCGAAGGGCTTCGCGCGGGTGTAGCCGATGCCGCCGTGGACCTGGATGGCGGTGTCCGCCGCCTTGCAGGCCAGGAGGTTGGCCCGGTAGTTGCACATGGAGACCTTGTCGCTCACCGCCATGTGGTGCTTCTGATCCAGCTCCCAGGCCGTCTTGCGCACCAGCGTCCTGACCAGCTCCGCCTCCGTGTGCAGCTCCGCCAGCGGCCACTGGATGGCCTGCCGCTCCGCCAGCGGCTTGCCGAAGGTGATCCGGCCCTTGGCGTACGCCACGCTCTCATCGATGCAGTACTGGGCGATGCCGACGCCGGAGGCCGCCTGCCGGATCCGGTTCTCATGGACGAAGAAGCGGGCCAGCTCCAGCCCGCGGCCCTCCTCACCCACGATGGCCGAAGGTGGGACGCGCACGTCCTTCAGCACCACCTCCGCGTGGTCCGTGGGCATGTTGAAGGTCCAGTGGTAGTAGGGGACCTCGAAGCCCGGCGCGTCGGTGGGGACCAGGAAGGCGGTGATGCCCTCCGCCTTGCCGTGGTCGCCGGAGGTCCGGGCGAAGATCAGGTCGTACCGGGCGCGGTGGACGCCACTGTTGAACCGCTTGGCCCCGTTGATCACCCAGTCGTCGCCGTCGCGGACGGCGGTGGTCTCCAGCCAGGAGGCGTCGCTGCCGTGGTTCGGCTCCGTGAGGCCGAAGGCCACGCCCACCTGGCCGCGGATCATGGGCTCCAGGAGCTCCGCCTTCTGCTCCGGCGACCCGAAGCGGTGGATGATGTGGACCAGCGGGAAGTTGCCCACAATGGAGGACTCGTTCTGGAGGTCGTTGTGGAGGCCCAGCCCCTTCCGGGCCAGGTGCTCCCGGATGATGGCCATGCCCAGGTTGGTGCCGTCGCGGCCGCCCAGCTCACGGGGGAGGGCGTAGCGGTAGAAGCCGGCCGCGTCCGCCCGGCGGCGCATCTCCGCCAGCAGCTCCTCCCACTCCGGCCGGGGGAGGCCGCCGCGCTCCCAGTCCGTCCGGGCCCACTCCCGCCGGTGGTCGAAGAACTGGATGTTCTCGTTCTCGAGTGGCTTGATCTCCCGCTCAATGAACGCGTCGATCTCGTCCAGCAGGGCCCGGATCTCCTCAGGGATGGTGAAGTCCATGGGGTCCTCCTCCGGCCGGCTCCGTGCCGCGGGACGGGGCGACCGCGGACCGGCGCCCCGTCCGCGCTGCTGTGCGGATGATTATGATATTGACGTCAGTGTCTATCCGCGGGCTGGATGGTAGCACCGGCCGCCGGGCCTGTCAACCCTCGTTGGGCGGCCCGGTGGGGTGGTGGTCGTGGGGTCCGGGTGTCCCGCCGCGGCGTTGGAGCGGGGGTGGCGCAGCGGGGCCGCGTCCGAACGGACGCGGCCCCGCGGGGTGACATCCAGGGCAGGGCGGCCGCCCTTAGCCGGCCGGCTCCGGGGCCCCGTCCACGCCCCCCAGGTGCGGCCGGCCGCCGTAGATGGCGTGGTACCAGATCTCGGTCAACTCCTGGACCACCCGGTCCAGGGTCAGGTCCGGCACCTCCACCATGTCGCGGCCCAGCCACATGTAGGCGAACCAGTCGAACATGCCGGCCAGGGCGAACGCCACGATGCCCGGGTGCAGCGGGCGGACGTCGCCCTCCGCCAGGCGGCGCTCCAGGCTCCGGCGGATGCGGTCGATGAACGGCATGCGGAGCTCGCGCTGGAGCTCGGCGAACCGGGGCTCGATGGTGGCGATCTGGAACAGGTTGCGGAGGATGTCCCGGTACTCCGCCCACGTCTCCAGGTACCCGCGGTTCCCGGACTCGATGCGGGCGTACGTGTGGTCCCCGCTCAGTTGCCGCTGGGCGTGCTCCTGGAGCTCGCCCACCGCCATCCGGGCCAGGGTCTCGAAGACGTCCTCCTTGTTCTTGAAGTAGTAGTAGAACGTGCCGCGGGACACGTCGCACCGGCTGATGATGTGGTCGACCGTCGCGTCCACGTACCCGTACTCGGCGAAGACCGCCCGCGCGGCCTCCAGGATGCGCTGCCGGGTCTCCGGGCTGCCCACCGCCTCTCCCTGCCGGTCACCGCTCTCGGGCGGCGCTTCCTCGCGCGCCCGCTCCTGCTCAATGAGATACCGTGGCTTCCTAGGCACCTGATCCGTACTCCTCCCGTGGCTGCAACCCGCCGTGTCCCGTCCGCCTCCCTCTAGGAT
>DATCLE010000017.1:0-18786 GCA_036564075.1 Dehalococcoidia bacterium | reverse complement strand
TCGCCGGAGGGCGGGGGCATGGAGGCGGTGGGGAGGGGCGTGGGCTCCGGGGGAGGCGGCGTGGGCGGCGCCACGGTGGGCGAGGCCGTGGGAGACGGAGAGCCGGGCGGGGCCGTAGCCGGGCGCACCGCCGGCTCGCTGTCGCGCCCGCAGGCGGCGGCCAGCACCAGCACGTGCCCCGCCACCAGGAGCCCCACCCACCGCTGCATTCCGCGCATCTCCTCGCCGGTCCTCCGCGGCAGCCCCCTCCCGTGCCCCGCAGCAGTATAGCAGACGCGGCCGGAACGCCGCCGTCCGCCGGGACCGGCCGCCGGGGGTCAGCCGCGGACCTGCTCCCGCAGCAGGAGCACCTGGGCGCTCTCCTCCAGCACGGTGGTCCACTGGAGCGCCTGCCAGAGGTCCGCGCCCCGGGCGTAGCTGCCGTGGCCCCGTACCACCACCACCGGGCAGTTCCGCAGCGCGGCGGACACCCGCTCCACCACGTCCTTGCCGCCGCGGTAGTCCACCACCGGCACCCGACCCAGGTGGTGCGTCCCCTCCAAGTCCACGGGGACGATCTCCTCCCGGTCCAGCGAGAGGGCGATGGCGTGACGGGGGTGGGCGTGCACCACCGCCTCCGCCCGGACGGCGCGGTAGATCCCCTGGTGGATGGGCGTGTCCTGGGACGGGGCCGGGCGGACGGCCTCGGCGTCCGGCACCAGCACGCAGAGGTCCTCCGCGGTGAGGCGGTGGAGCATGGCGCCGGTGCGGGTGATGACCAGGTGGCCCCCGGCCCAGACGCTCAGGTTGCCGCCGGTGGAGGTGATGAGGTGGGCGGCGTAGAGGTCCTGCCCCACGCCCTGGAACGCCGGCAGGTGGCGCCTGATGAGGTCGTCCGGCGTCATTCCCGGCTCCGGCGGTAGGTGGTGGCCTGGCCGCCGCCGTGGACGGTGATCACCTGGCCGCTCACGTAGGACGCCGCGTCCGAGCAGAGGAAGCGCACCACGCCGGCCACGTCCTCAGGCTGGCACACCCGGCCGAAGGGCGAGAGCGGGTCCAGCTGGCGCATGTCCTCCACCCCGGCGGTGGCCCGCACCAGGCGCCGGCCCATCTCCGTCTCCACCACGCCCGGCGCCACCACGTTCACCCGGATGCCGTGGGCCTGCTCCTCCTTGGAGAGCGTCTTGGCCAGCGCCTCCATGGCCGTCTTGCCCATGTTGTAGGGCGCGCCCGCCGCGTTCAGCGACTGCGCCGCCACCGACGAGATGAAGATGATGTCCCCCCGCGGCTGCTGCCGCATGCTGGGCAGTACCAGCTTGCACAGGTAGAACGGCCCGAAGGCGTGGACGCCCACCACGCGGCGTAGCTCCTCCGGGTCCGTGTCCACCACGTACTGGCCGCGGGAGGCGATGCCGGCGTTGTTCACCAGGATATCCACCTTGCCGAAGTCCCGGAGCACGGCCTCCACCATGGCCCGGTCCTGGTCGAAGTCGTCCACGCTGGCGGCGTACACCTCCGCCCGGCGGCCCAGGCGGCGGACCGCCTCCGCTGTCTCCCGGGCGGCCTCCTCGTCCCGTCGGTAGTTGATGGCCACGTCCGCGCCGTCCTCCGCCAGCGCCAGTGAGATGGCACGTCCCACGCCGCGGCCGCCGCCGGTCACCAGCGCCACCCGTCCTGCAAGGCTCATCTCGGTTCGTCCCCTCCTCTGCTATGGTTCCACGGCCGGCCGGGCCGTATTCTAGGCTCCCTCCCCGGCCGGGTCAACGAGCCGTCCCGCCAGCACCAGCCGCACGGCGGCGGCCGCTGCCTCCGTGACCAGCCCGGCCGCGCGGCGCTGCGCCTCCTCCGGCGGTACCGTCCCGGACGTCAGGCTCAGCACGGCGGCCAGGCCCAGGGCCCGGGCCTCCGTTGCCGTCAGCTCGCTGGCGCCCACCACGGCCACGGCCGGGGCCCCGGCCGCCCGCGCCAGGCGGGCCACCCCGGCCACCGCCTTGCCGTACCCCGTCTGGCGGTCCAGGCGGCCCTCCCCTGTCAGGACCAGGTCCGCGCCGGCCAGCCGCTCCGCCAGCCCCACCGTCCGCGCCACCAGCTCGAACCCCGGCGCCAGGGTCGCGCCGGCGAAGGTCATGAGGGAGACTGCGGCGCCGCCCGCCGCACCGGCGCCCGGCACGTCCGCCAGGCGGCGACCCGTGAGCCGCTCCAGCGCGGCGGCGTAGACGGCCAGCGCCCGGTCCAGGCGGGCCGCCTGCTCCGGTGTGGCGCCCTTCTGCGGCCCGTACACCAGGGAGGCGCCCTCCGGGCCCAGGAGCGGGTTCCGCACGTCCACGGCCACCTCCACGGCGGCCTCCCGCAGCCGCGGGTCCAGCCCGGAGGCGTCGATCTCGTGCAGGTCCAGGAGGGCGCCGCCGCCGGGCGGGAGGGGCGCGCCGCTCCGGTCCAGCAGCCGCACGCCCAGCGCCTGGACCAGGCCGGCCCCGGCGTCGTTGGTGGCGCTCCCGCCCAGGCCCAGGAGGATGCGGCGGGCCCCGGCGTCCAGCGCCGCGCGGATGAGCTCGCCGGTGCCGTAGGAGCTGGCCCGCAGGGCGTCCCGCTCGCCGGGGGCCAGCCGCCAGAGGCCGGAGGCCGCCGCCAGCTCGATGACGGCCAGGCGGCGCCGGGGGACCCAGCCCCACTCCGCCGTCACCGGCCGCAGGAGCGGGTCGCGGGCCGGGGCACGGCGGACGCGGCCGCCCAGCGCCGCTACCACGGCGCCCATGGTGCCGGGGCCGCCGTCGGCTACGGGCACCGCCGCCACGTCCGCCCCGGGCGCGGCGCGGCGGACGCCGGCCGCCATGGCCGCGGCGGCCGCCGCGGCCGTCAGGC
This sequence comes from Dehalococcoidia bacterium, assembly GCA_036564075.1. Taxonomy (GTDB): domain Bacteria; phylum Chloroflexota; class Dehalococcoidia; order DATCLE01; family DATCLE01; genus DATCLE01. The sequence goes on along the minus strand of DATCLE010000017.1, from coordinate 15,945 downwards.
TGCCCTTGAACTCCTGGGGCGCAACCACCACCTTCACGGCCCGGTCAACGCAGCCAGACGAAGTAGTGGACCACGGCGGAGGCCAGCACCAGGGCCACGTAGAGGTAGCCCACCGTCCGCGCCCGGCGCCAGAAGGCCAGCGCCCACCGCACGCGGAGGAAGGCCAGGACCCCCATGAAGAGGAGGGTCAGGAGCACAACCTGGAGGATAAAGAGGCGCAGGGGCTCCCTCCCGGCGTGGCGTGGACTTCATGGTAGCCCAGCCCGGGCAGGGCGGCAAGGGAGACAGATCAAAGTGGATATGAAGTTTTCACATCTCACTCTTGACAATCTTAATAACATCATGAATAATGACAGGCACCAACGGGTAGCAGTGAGGTGGCCCATGCACCCCCTGATCGGCCGGTGTCCCGTCTGCGGCGAAGCCATGACGGTGGTCCGCCTGGAGTGCCGCACCTGCGGCTCCGCCCTGGAAGGGGAGTTCGGCCCCGGTCCCCTGGCGCGCCTCTCCCAGGAGCAGGCGCGCTTCGTGGAGGTCTTCCTGAAGGCGCGGGGCAAGATCAAGGACGTGGAGGAGGAGCTGGGCATCTCCTACCCCACGGTGGTCTCCCGCCTCAACGAGGTCATCGCCACCCTCGGCTACGAGGTGCGCGGCGAGGAGCCGCCCGAGAGCGACGCCGAAGACCTGGCGGAGCGCCGGCGCGCCATCCTGGACGAACTGGCCTCCGGCGCCATCTCCGCCGCTGAAGCCGCCCGCCGCCTGCGCGAGCTGTGATCCCAACGGAGGTTCTCAACCATGACCACCACCAACGAACTGCGCATGGAGCTCCCCTTCCCGTCCGTGGAGCGGCCCCGGCTCCGGGTGGAGGCGCACGCCTGCAAGGAGGAGCCAGCCTGGTGGCGGCCGGACCGGCTGTCCCAGGTGGACGTTCGCCTGCGGCCGGTGCCAGAGGGCGAGGCACCGCACCTGCTGGCCCGTGAGCTGGACCCCGGTGCCGTGGAGGTGGACGCCCACGGCGACGAGCTCACGGTGACCATCCGCCCGCCCCAGGACGGCTGGCTCGGCGTGTTCGGCGGCTCCCGCCGCGCCGACGTGACCCTGTACGTGCCCCAGCCGCTGCAGGCGGCGGTCCGGGTGCCGGCGGGCAGCATCGACGCGGAGGGCCTGCACGGGGCGGACCTGGAGCTGCGGAACACCGGCGGCAGCGTCCGCGCCGTCGGGGTGCAGGGCAGGCTGGAGGTTCGCGCCCGCGCCGGCCGGGTGGAGGTGGAGCGGTGCTCCGGCACGCTGGACCTCCGCTCGGACGTGGGCCGGGTGGCGGTGACGGACGCCTCCGGGAAGCTGGAGGCCCGGTCCGAAGTGGGCCGCATCGAGGTCCAGGGCTTCTCGGGCTCGCTGGCCGTGCGCAGCAACGTGGGCGCGGTAGACCTGGACCTGGCGGAACTGACGCCCGGCTCCCACGAGGTCCGCTCCAACGTGGGCCACGTCCGCGTCCGGCTGCCCCACGGCGCGCCGGTCCACGTGGCCATCCGGACGGACGTGGGCCGCGTGCACAACCGGTTCCCGCCGGCGGCGTCGCCCAAGGCCACCCTGGAGATCCGCACCTCTGTGGGCGGCGTCACCGTGGAGCCCTCCGGCAGCCCGGCGGATGTGGAGGAGCGCCGGCGGCGGCGGGAGGAGGAGCGGATGCGGATCCTCACCATGGTGGAGCAACGGGAGATCAGCGCCCAGGAGGCGGCGGACCTCCTGGAATCGCTGGAGTGAGAGCGGCCATGCGGGAGGAGCGGATGCGCATCCTGGAGCTCCTGGCGGAGGGCAAGATCACCGCCCAGGAGGCCGCGGAGCTGCTGGAGGCGCTGGGCCGGAGCGAGGAGCGAAACGGGGAACGGGCCACCGGCGGCCAGGCGCGCTGGTTCCGCGTCCGCGTTACCGATGTCCGCACCGGACGCCGGAAGACGGACATCAACATCCCCATCAACTTCGGCTGGGGGCTCCGCTTCGTGGACCGGTTCATGGGCAAGGCGTCCCGCAGGGCGGTGCACCACGCCTGGCTGGCGTTCCAGCGGGGCGAACGGGGCCAGCGCGGCACCCTGGTGGACGTGGTGGACGAGCAGCGGGGCGAGCGGGTGGAGATCATCCTGGAGTAGCCGTCCAGAGTCGAGGAGACCGCTGTGTTCGAGATGCTGCTCCTGTCGGAGCTGGCTGAGGCGCGGGAGGTAGACCGGGACCTGGCCCGGGCACGGGCCGGGATGCTGCACCCCGCGGCCGGGGCAGGGGTCCGGGTCCGCCTGGGGCGGCTCCTAGTCCGCGCCGGCCTCCGGCTGGACCCCGCCGCCGGCGCCGCGCTGGCCCCTTCGCCGCGCCTCAACCGCGGCTGATCTCCTCCGGCGGCGCCCCGGACCGGCACGCCCCCCGTCCGGTCGGGGCGCCATCTGCTCTGTATTGGAGGAGAGCGCCATGACAGGCCTTCCCGGGGAGCCCGCCCGGGATGGGGAACCACCGGATGTCCCCGGGGTCGTCGCGCCGCCGCCGCTGATCTTCGCCGCGGGGCCCGGCGCCGGGGCCCTGGCCGATGCCGCCCTGCCCCGGCTCCGGCCGCCCGCCGCCCTGCGGCGGCTCCTGGGCGCGCCGCGGCTGGCCCCTGCTCCTGCTCCCGGGCGTCCTGGCCGTGGTCGGGCGCGGCGTGGTGGCGCGGGAGGAGCGGTACCTGGAGTGCCGCTTCGGCGAGGCGTACCGGCGCCACCGCCGGCGCGTGCCGCACCGGCTCTGACACCGCGCGGGTCATGCGTTATGTCACCTGACGGGCGCACTCCGGCGCTCCCGGCCGTCCTCCGCCCCGCTCCGCCCGTTTTCCCAGGCAACCCCCTTGACACGGAACGCATGTTCTGGTACTGTTCCGAACACCTGTTCTTGACCGTGCCAGGAGGGAGCCCATGGAGCAACGCCGCCGTCCTCAGTCGCCCCGGTGCCCGGACTGTGCCGGGCCCCTCATCCACAGCGAGGGCTGCCTCCGGTGCCCGCTCTGCGGCTTCAGCCGCTGCGGGTGAGGAGGACGCCATGCTACGGTACGCCATCGACCTGCTGCTGATCCTGGCCGCCGCCGGCGCGTGGGGGGCGGTGAACCACGTCCGCTGGCGCCGGCGGCTGGAGCACGTCGGACGGCTGGAGCGGGAGGCGCGCCGGCGCCTGCACGAGGTCCGGCTCTCAGAGCTGGCCCTCACCGCCATGGTGGCGCCCCTGGCGGCGTCCCGGCGCGTCCACCACAACTGAGCGCGTTCGAACGCGGGGGCTGGCCACCCCGGGTCTTTCGGAGAGGCCGTCCGCACCGGCGGGGGTGCGGGCGGCCTCCCGCTCTCCCCGGGCGGCGCCGCGGCTGTGCTATGATGGAGTCCCGGCCATCTTCGCACCCGTGGACAGGACCATGACGGACCCGCTGGCCCCCAACCCCATCCAGACCGTGGCCATCCTCACCCTGGGCTGCAAGCTGAACCAGGCCGAGTCTGAGAGTATGGCCCGGGAGCTGGTCGCGGCGGGCTGCCGGGTGGTGGACCGGCCCGCCGCGGCGGACGCCTTCATCATCAACACCTGCTCCGTCACCCACGTGGCGGACCGGAAGTCGCGCCACCTGGTGCGGCTGGCCCGCCGCCTCTCGCCGGGCGCGGCAGTGGTGCTCACCGGCTGCTACGCGGAGACCGCCGGCCAGAGCCTCCGGGAGCTGACCGGCGCGGATCTGGTGGTGGACAACCGGGACAAGACGGAGGTGGTGCGGCGGCTCCTGGCCCTGCGCCCGCCCGTCTGCCATGACGGCGCAGCGTTCCGCCCGCCCGCGGAGGCGGGGCGGCTGCGGACCCGCGCCTTCGTGAAGGCGCAGGAGGGCTGCAACGATGTCTGCGCCTTCTGCATTGTGCCCTTCACCCGCGGCCGGGAACGCAGCGTGCCCGTGGCGGAGGTGGTGGCCGCCGTCCGCGCCCGGGAGGCGGAAGGGGTGCAGGAGGTGGTCATCACCGGCACGCAACTGGGTGCCTACGGCCGGGACCTGGGCTCCGGCCAAGGGCCCTACGCCCTCATCCGGGCGCTGCTGGCGGAGACCGCCGTGCCGCGCATCCGCTTCTCCTCCCTCCAGCCGCAGGACATCAACGAGCGGCTCCTGGCCCTCTGGGAGGACCCGCGCCTCTGCCGCCACTTCCACCTGGCCCTCCAGAGCGGCAGCGACACCACCCTCCGCCGCATGCGCCGCCGCTACACGCTGGACCGCTACCGCCAGGCCCTGGCGCTCATCCGGTCCCACGTGCCGGAGGCCGCCGTCACCACGGACGTGATGGTGGGCTTCCCCGGCGAAACGGAGGGGGAGTTCCAAGAGACGGAGGCCTTCTGCCGGGAGGCGGGCTTCGCCGGCATGCACGTCTTCCCCTACTCTCGGCGGCCCCACACCACCGCCAACCTGCTGCGGGAGCACGTGCCGGAGCCCGTCAAGAAGGAGCGGCTGGCGCGGCTGCTGGCAGTGGCGCGGGAGTCCGCGCGGGCGTTCCGGTCGCGGCTGGTGGGGCGGACGGCGTCGGTGCTGTGGGAGGAGGCGCAACCGGCCCCGGCGGGCGGCCTGCCGGTCTGGGAGGGGCTCACGGACACCTACGTCCGCGTCTTCCTGCCTTCCGGGCAGGGCCTGCGCAACCGGCTGACAGCCGTGCGCGTGCTGGGGCTGACGGACGAGGGCGTCCTGGCGGAACCGCTCCCCTGAGCGCCGGGCAGGGCCGGCGCGGGCCCGGTCCGGCCCTTGCACCGCCTTCGGGGAATCGGGGAGAATCGGAGCAACCTGGAGGGCCGGACCGGGCCCGGCTTCGCTGAGGAGGCGTCCCCGTGAACGTGCTGAACCGCATCCTCGTGATCGTCCTGATCCTGGCCGGCATTGCGCTGGCGGGCGGCTTCGTGTTCCTGGCCTGGGCGCCGGACCGGGACCTACACGGCGGCAGCGCGGACCAGATCCAGTTCGTGCTGGACGTGAACGCCGACGGGAGTGCGCGGCTCATCGCCACGGTAGTGGCAGGGGCCGTCATCGCCCTGCTGGTGCTCCTGCTCCTCATGGAGGTGCGGCCGCGCCGCCGGAAGCAGCTCAAGCTGCGTCCCGCCGGCGGCGACGCCGTCTACGTGCCGGAAGAGACGCTGGTGCAGCGGATAGAGGAGGATGCGCTCCGGGTGCCCCACGTGGAGACGGCCCGCGCCGGCGTGGAGGTGAAGGGGAAGGGCGTGGCCGTGGACCTCACCCTGGGGCTGGACCCGGAGACGGAGATCGCGCCCACGGTGGAGGCGGTGAGCCGCGCCGTGGAGGAGGGGCTGTCCAACAAGTTCGGCGTCCCGCTGGCGGGCCGGCCGCGCATCCACGTCCGGTACCAGGAGCTGCGCATCGGCCGTCCGGCGGAGCAGGCGGCGGCTCCACCCGCGGCGGAGGAGCCGGGGCCCGCGCCGGCGCGGCCGCAGGACCTGCCCACCCAGGTGGTGACCGTGCCGCCGCCCGCGGAGCGGGAGGGCCCCACCGACGAGACGCCCGGCCGGTAGCGTCCCGGAGGACGGATGCAGAACCTGGTCCCCCCGCCGCCGGAGCAGCTTCCCGTCATCATCGAGAGCCTGCTGTTCGTGGCCGAGGAGCCGCTGGAGGTCTCCGTCCTGGCCCGCACGCTGGGCGTGGAGCGGCGCCTGGTGGAGCGGGCCCTGGCGGCGCTGGGGGAGTCCTGCCGGGGGCGGGGCATCCGCCTGCAACGGGACGGCTCCCGGGTGCAACTGGTCACCTGCCCGGAGGCGGGCCGCTGGGTGGAGCGGTTCCTGGGGGGCGAAGCGGAGGCCCGGCTCTCCACCGCCGCGCTGGAGACGCTGGCCATTGTGGCGTACCGGCAGCCGGTGACCCGGGCCGTCATCGAGAGCATCCGGGGGGTGAACTCGGAGCGGGCGGTGGCCACGCTGCGGAGCCGCGGGCTCATCGAGGAGGTGGGCCGGGCGGACACGGTGGGGCGGCCGGTGCTCTGGGGGACCACCGCCCGGTTCCTGGAGTGGTTCGGGCTGGAGAGCCTGGACCAGCTCCCGCCGCTGCCGGAGCCGGCCGAGAGCGAGGGCCGTCCGGCCGGTGACGCCGCCATACAGGGAGCGCTGCTATGACCATCGGCGTCTGTCTGGTGCGGCTGCGCATCCCGGAGAGCCACTCCCTGAAGGACAAGCGGCAGGTGGTCAAGGCCATGACCGCCCGCATCCGCAACCGGTTCAACGTCTCCGTGGCGGAGGTGGACGAGAACGACCGGTGGCAGACGGCGGCCCTGGGGGTGAGCTGCGTGTCCAACAGCGTCCAGCACGCCAACGAGGTCATCTCCCACGTCATCGACTACATCGAGGGCAGCCACTTCGACGTGGAGGTGCTGGGGTACGAGGTCGAGCTGGTGCACGCGCTCTGAGGCGCGGCCGGGCGGGAGAGACGGCGGAGGCCCGCCCCGGACCGGGGCGGGCCTCCGTTCGTAAGGGGGCCGGCGATCTTACAGCAGGTTCCCGTAGGGCAGGACGTGCTGCCGCAGGACCGCGTAGAAGTCCCGCCGGGCCTCGAAGGCCGTGGGCAGGGAGCGGCGCCGCTGCCGCAGCAACTGGTTGTAGTAGTCCGCGAAGCTCATCTCGACTCTCCTTTCAGTCCGGCCCTCAGGCTTCGGTGAGGTGCCGGCTGCTGCACCGGGGCCTCCGTGGTGGTCCCGCCGACGTCCGCCGTCCGGGTCCACCTGTGCTTGTGTTCACAAGTATACTATCGACCCTTCGACATCCATTGTCAACGGTCCTGAGGCCCTGATCACTCGGAATTTTCCCTATTTCCAGCGATTTTAACGTGGTTGTAACAATTGCGTTTCACCGACGATGCGCCCCCAACGCGGCGCGCCCGCCCTCCCGGTGTGGGAGGGCGGGCGCGTGGGTGTGTGTGCCGCCGGGAGCGGTCAGGCCGGCAGGGGCGCCAGGTGGGCGCGGAGGAAGGCGGTCACCCGCTCCAGGTACGCCTCCCGGTGCCGGAACCGCGCCATGGCGTGCTCCCCGTCCGGCACGGCCCACAGCTCCGCGGACGGCCCCGCCCGCCGCAGCAGCTCCACGCTCTCCTGGAACGGCACCACCGTGTCCGCCGTGCCGTGGATGAGGAGCAGCGGCCGGGGCGCCAGCCGCGCCACGTGGTCGGCCGGCCGCACGTCCCGGGACCGCACCCGCACCAGGAGCTCCGCGGACCACTTGCTCAGCCCGTACAACGGGCGCAGCAGCGGCCGCACGCCGGCCAGGCGGCACGCCACGCAGGCGTCCAGCGTGGCGAAGGCGGAGTCCGCCACCACGCAGGCGATGGCCTCACAACCGGCCGCCGCCGTGATGGCCGCGGCGCCTCCCATGGAGATGCCGTGCACCCCCACGCGGGCCGCTCCCGTGCGCGCCTGCACGTACGCCACGGCGCCCAGCACGTCCTTGGCCTCGTGGTATCCCAGGCTGGTGAAGCGACCGCCGGAGCGCCCGCAGCCCCGGAAGTCGAAGGCCAGGGCGGTGAAGCCGCGCTCGAACAGCTCGTACGCCAGGGGGAACGTCTCTTCGATGCTGCGGGTGTAGCCGTGGCAGCAGACCACGGCCGGTGCGCCGGGCCCCGCGTCCAGGAGCCAGCCGTAGAGGGGGACGCCGTCGGCGCTGGGGAACCACGCCTCAGAGAGCGGGCCGCCGACGGGGACGTCCAGCCGCACCCGTTGGGGGCGCACCCAGCGCAGGCTCAGCCAGCACAGCCCCGCGGCCGCCGCCAGACTGCCGGCGGCGCCGGCCAGGCCCGCCAGGCGCAGCGGCGAAGGCCGGAACGGCATACGCGGCCACCTCCCGCCGGGCGGAGCCGGACCGGTCAGACCGGCTCCGCCACCAGGTCGTGCTCCAGGGCCTCCGTCACGCGTACGCGGACGCGCTGCCCCGGCTCCGCCCGGCCGCGGCAGACCACCACGCCGTCCACCTCCGGCGCATCGCGGTAGCTGCGGCCCACAAAGAGGACGTCCTCACCCGGCAGCGACTCCACCAACACGTCCAGTTCCCGGCCCACCTGCTCCCGGTTCCGCTCCAGGGAGATACGCCGTTGCAGCTCCATGAGCCGCCGGCGCCGCTGGCGCTTCACCCGCTCCGGCACCCGGCCGGCCTCCCGCGCGGCCGGGGTGCCCGCCTGCGGCGAGTAGGTGAACACGCCCACCCTATCGAACCGGGCCTCCTCCACGAAGTCCAGCAGCTCCTGGAACTCCTCCTCCGTCTCCCCGGGGTAGCCCACAATGAAGGCGGTCCGCAGCGCCATGTCCGGCATGGCCGCCCGGAGCTCCCGGATGTTGCGGAGGGCCACGGCCTTGCTGGGGCGGTGCATGCGGCGGAGCACCGCCGGGCTGCCGTGTTGGAGCGGCATGTCCAGGTAGTGGACCACCTGGGGCACCTCCGCCATGGCCCGGATCAGCCGCTCCGAGACGCGGCCGGGGTAGGCGTACATGACCCTGATCCAGACGTCCGGCGGCACCTCCCCGGAGAGCAGCTCCAGCAGCCCCGCCAGGCCGTCCCTCAGCCCCAGGTCTTCACCGTAGGCGGTGCTGTCCTGCGCCACCAGCACCAGCTCCCGCGCACCCAGCGCCACCAACCGCCGCGCCTCCTCCACCACCTTGGGCGGCGGCAGGCTGCGGAAGCGGCCCTTGATGGTCGGGATGATGCAGAAGGTGCAGGGAGCGTTGCAGCCGTCCGAGATCTTGAGGTAGGCGCTGACCCGCGGCGGGCCGGGCCGCGTGGTCTCGGGGATATCGTAGGGGGGCTCCTGGACCGGCCGGAGCGGCACCACCGGGCCGGCCACGGCGGCCACCCGCTCCCACTGCTCCACGCCGAAGACGTGGTCGATCTCCGGGATCTCCCGGGCCAGCTCCGGCCCGTGGAGCTGGGTCAGGCAGCCCGCCACCACCAGCCGCTGCCCCGGCCGCTTGCGGGCGGCCAGCGCCAGCACGGCGTTGATGGACTCCTCCTTGGCCTGGTCAATGAAGCCGCAGGTGTTCACCAGCAGCACGTCGGCCGCGTCGGGGTCGTCCACGGGCTCGTGGCGGGAGCGTTGGAGCAGCCGCTCCAACTGCTCGGAGTCGGCCACGTTCTTGGGGCAGCCCAAGGTCACCAGGTGGTATCGCATGGCATCCTTCGCTCAGACTACGCGGGGGGCGGGCGTCCCGCTACTCCCGGCGCGCGGCCGTGAGCGCCACCAGCCCGCCCTCCGGGAGCCGCTCGCCGGGGTCCGGGTGCTGGGCGTAGACGGTGCCGGGCGGGTGCCCGCCGTCCTGCACCTCCACCACCACGTACTTCAGCCCGGCGGCGCTCACCTCCGCCACTGCCTCCTCCACGGACCTGCCGCGCACGTCCGGCACCTCCACCGTGGCCGCCGCGGCACCGGACCCGGCCACCGGCGGCGGCTCCTCCCCACCGGAGCCGCCCGCCAGCACGGAGACCAGCAGGTAGAGGCCCGCCAGCCCCAGCACCAGCGTCACCAGGCCAATGACCAGCCAGTTGACCCGCTGCGGGTGGGGCGGCGCCAGTTGCGGGAGGGGCTCCACCACCTTCTCCCGCGGCGCCCGCGCCTCCAGGATGGGCAGGAACTCCTTGGGGTCCAGCCCCAGGAACTGCGCGTAGCTGCGCAGGAAGCCGCGGGCGTAGACCGGCGCCGGCAGCGCCTCCAGGTTCTCCGTCTCCAGCGCCTGGAGGTAGCGGCGGGAGATCCTGGTCTCCCGCTCCACGGCCTCCAGGCTCAGCCCTTTGGCCTCCCGGGCCTCCCGCAGGCGGTCACCTAGCCCCGTCATGATGCCGGCTCCGCGGCTACGACACCGGTCGTCCCTGCCCGGCCGCCCTCACGGGGCGCGGCGTCAGCGCGGCGGGAAGACCACGGCCGATTTGAGCCCCTCCATTCCCAGTCTTGCGGCGTACGCCTGGGGCGCGTCCTCAATGCCGTACCGGTGGGTCACCACATCCAGCGCCTCCGGCGCGCCGGCCAGCAGCGCCAGCGCCCGGCGGTACTGATCCACCGTGGCGTTCTGCGTGCCCGTCAGCACCGCCTCCGTGTAGTGGACGGCGTTGGGGTCCAGCTGGGAGACGGCGCCCGGCGGGAACCCGGCGAAGAGGTTCACCACGCCCTGCCGGCGCACCAACCGCAGCGCCTCCGGCACCGCCTCCGGCCGCCCAATGGTCAGCACCACGGCGTCCGCCCCCAGGCCGCCGGTGGCGTCCCGTACGGCGGCCAGTGGGTCTTGGGCCGAGGGGTCCACCACGTGGGTAGCGCCCAGCCGCCGCGCGTAGGCCCGCCGCTCCTCCACCGGCTCGCTGACGATGACGGCGGCGGCGCCCAGGCGGCGCGCCAGCACCACGTGCAGCAGTCCCATGGGCCCCGCGCCCAGCAGGCAGAGGGTGGAGCCGGCCCCTACACGGCACGCCTCCAGCGAGTTCAGCACACAGGCGGCGGGCTCCGTGAGCGACGCCAGTTCCAGGGACATGCCGTCCGGCACGGGCAAGGCCTGCCCCGCGCCCACCACAGCGGCGGGCAGCCGCAGGTACTCCGCCAGCCCACCGTCCTCCTCGTAGCCCAAGGTGACCCGCTGGAGGCAGCGGTTCCGGCGCCCCGTCACGCAGTAGAAGCACGCCCCGCACGCCACAATGGGGCACACCACCACCGCGTCGCCGGGGCGGTAGCCCTCCACGCCCGGCCCGGCCTCCACCACCACGCCGGCCACCTCGTGGCCGGGGATGACGCCGGGGCGCGCGTGCTTCTGCCCCTGGTAGACGCGGATGTCCGAGTGGCAGATCCCCGTGGCGGCGGGCCGCAGCACCAGCTCGCCGGGGCCCGCCGCCGGGTCCGGCCGGTCCTCCACCCGCACGTCGCCGGGGCCGTGGAAGACGCAGGCGCGCATCACAGCTCCTCGTGGGCCAGGCGCTCCGGCGGCGTCTCCGCCGGCGACGGCACGCCGCCGCGCGCCAGATCTTCGATCAGCGAGAGCGAACGGTCCACCTCTTCCGGGGAGACGAACCAGTGCAGGGAGAGCCGGGTGGCGTTCAGCCCGCCCACGGTCCGCGCGGCCACCCGCCCCCGCTCCCACAGCGCCGCCGTGACCGCTTCCGCGTCCGCGCCGGGCAGCCGGAAGGCGACCAGGCCCGTCATGGCCTCCCGCCGGGTGGGGCTCACCACCTCCACCCCCGGCACCGCCAGCAGCCCGCGCGTCAGCCGCTCCGCCAGCCCCACGTTCCACCGCTCCACGGCGCCGGGGTCCAGCCCCAACGCCAGGTCCACCGCGGCGGTAAAGCCGGTCAGCGTCACGCCGCTGGCGGTGGAGACCTCAAACCGGCGGATGCTCTCCCGCTCCGGCACGAAGCCGCCCTCCGTATCGAACTCGCGGGCGGCCTTCAGCCCTACCTTCCCCAGCAGCAAGCGCGGGATCCAGTCGCGCCGGACGAAGAGGCCGGCGGTACCGTCCGGCCCCAGCAGCCACTTGTGGCCGGGGAAGGCGTAGAAGTCGCACCCCAGGTCCCGCACGGAGACCGGGACGTGCCCGGCCGCTTGGGCGCCGTCCAGCAGCACCGGCACGCCGGCCGCGCGGGCCGCCGCGACGATCTCCCGCACCGGCAGCCGCCGCCCGTTGGCGTAGGAGACGTGGCTCACGGCCACCAGCCGCGTCCGCGGCCCCAGCGCCGCCCGGAAGCGGGCGGCGGCCTCCCCGTCCGGCTCGTCCGCCTCCAGCGGGACGATGCGGACCGCCACGCCGTGCCGCTCCCGCAGCGCGTAGAGCGGCAGGAGGACCGAGGGGTGCTCCAGGGAGCAGGTCACCACCTCGTCGCCCGCCTGCCAGGACAGCCCGTTGAGGACGATGTTGATGCCCTCCGTGGTGTTCTCCGCCAGGGCGACCTCGTCCTCGTCCGCGCCGATGACGCGGGCCGCCGCCCGGCGCGCCCGGCGCTGCACCGCCATGCGCAGCGTCAGCCCCTCCGGCGAGGCGGGCCCGGCGGCGGCCTCCTCCTCCATGTACGACCGCATGGCCGCCAGGACGGGCATGGGGGTGGGCCCGGACCACCCCGTATTCAGGTAGACCAGGCGCCCGACCGTGGGAACCAGGTGCCGCTGCCGGAAGGAGGTCATGGTCACCGCCCGCGCCATTGTAGCATGGGCCCGCCGGGCGCGGGAAAAGCACGACAGGCACCGCGGCGACGGTGCCTGCCCGGATCCTGGAGCGTGGACGGAGGGCTCAGCCCTCCTGCTTGCGGCGGCTCCTGCCGCCGGAGGACCGGGCCGCCGTGGCGCCCCCTGCCGCGGCCTTGGCAGTGGAACGGCTGCGCCCGGCCGTGGCACGGCCCTGGGCCGCAGCGCCGCCAGCCGCCGACCGGCGCCGGGCGGGCTTCTCCGCCGGGGCCTCCGCGGCCTGGCCGGCGGCCCGGGCGGCGTTCAGCCGGGTCATGAGCTGAGACTTGTGGCGGGCGGCGTTGTTCTTGTGGATGACGCCCTTCTCCGCCGCCTTGTCCAGCGCGTGCTGCGCGACCCGGACGGCCTCGGGCGCCTCGTCAAGCTGGCCCGCCTCAATGACCGCCAGCGCCCGCTTCAGGAAGGTGCGGGTGGCGGACTTCACGGCGCGGTTGCGCTCACGCCGCTTGATGCTCTTGCGCAGCTGCCTGGCAGCAGATCGGGTGTTGGGCAAGGGTGCGCCTCCCGGGTAGACTCTGTAGACCAACGGTTATCATACCGGTAGGGCGCCCCTTGTGTCCACCCTTCCGGCCGCCGGCCGCTCGCCCCCGCCGCCGGACGGGGGCTATAATGGGCGTCAAGGAACCGCAGAGCATGAGCGCCGCCGAGACCGCATCCCCTCCCCGAACCCGCAGCCTGGCCGCCGCCGCCGCCGTGGTGGCGGTGGGCTTCCTGGGCAGCCGTCTGCTGGGCGTGGTGCGGACGGTGGCCATCGCCAACGCCTTCGGCACGGACCCCCGCCTGGACGCCTACTGGGTGGCGTTCCGCATCCCGGACCTCATCTTCCAGGTCATCGCCGGGGCCACGCTGGCCAGCGCCTTCATCCCCACGTTCTCCCGCGCCGTGACCCGCCGGGGGGAGGAGGAGGCGTGGCGGCTGGCCAGCGCCGTCCTCAACCTGGTGACCCTGGCCACGGCGGTCCTGGCGGTCGCGGCCTTCCTGGCGGCGCCGTGGGTGGTTCCGGCGCTGGCGCCCGGCCTGGGCGAGGACGCCGGCCGCGGCGCGGAGCTCCAGGGCCTGGCGGTGGACCTCACGCGCCTCATGCTGCTCTCCCCCATCCTGTTCGCGGTGAGCGGCATGTTCATGGGCATCCTCAACGCCCGGCACCACTTCCTGCTGCCGGCGCTGGCGCCCATGATGTACAACCTCAGTATCATTGCCGGGGCGCTGCTGCTGGCGGAGCCGTTCGGCGTGCACGGCCTGGCCGTGGGCGTGGTGGCCGGGGCGGCCCTCCACCTGCTGATCCAGGTGCCGGCCCTGCCCCGCGTTGGCATGCGCTACGCGCCCGTCCTGCGCTGGCGGGACCCCGGCGTCCGTGAAGTGGGGCGCCTCATGGCGCCGCGCATCTTCGGACTGGCGGCGGCCCAGGCCAACTTCTTCCTCATCGGCATCTTCTTCGCCTCCCTGCTGGGCGGCAGCGCCATCTCCGCCCTCAACTACGCGTGGCTCATCGTCATGCTGCCGCTGGGCCTCTTCGGCATGGCCATCTCCACCGCCGTCTTCCCCACCCTGGCGGACCAGGCCGCCGCCGAGGCGCGGGACGAACTGCGCGCCACCCTGGCCCGCAGCCTGCGGCTCATCCTGTACCTGACGCTCCCGGCGGCCGCCGGCCTCATGCTGCTGCGGACGCCCATCATTGCGGCGCTGCTGGAGCACGGCGCCTTCGATGCCACCTCCACGGCGCTCACCGCCGGGGCGCTGCTCTTCTACGCCCTGGGGCTGCCCGCCCAGGCCGCCATCGAGATCCTCAGCCGCGGCTTCTACGCCCTGAGCGATACCAAGACGCCGGTGGCCCTGGCCGTCCTCTCCCTGGTGCTGAACGCCGCCCTCAGCGCGCTGCTCATCGGCCCCCTGGAGCACGAGGGGCTGGCCCTGGCCCTCTCCCTGGCCGTCACCGCGGAGGCCGCGCTGCTCTACGCCGTCCTCCGACGACGGTTGGGCGGGCTGGAGGACCGTGCCACCGCCGCCTCCCTGGCGCGCACCGGCGCCGCCGCCGCCGTCATGGCCGCCGCGGTGGCCGCGCTCCTCTGGGGGCCCGTCCCGCTGGAGGCGGTGGCCCCCGGTCGCTCGCTGGACGCCTTCGTGGAGGCCGGCGTGGCGGCCGCCGCCGGCGCGCTGGTCTTCCTGGCGGCGGGCCTGGCCCTGGGGTGCGAGGAGGCCGGCCTGCTGGCCCGCCGTCTCCGCCTGCGGGCGGCCTGACGCCGCCGGGGCGCCCCGGCGGCCCGAGGACCGGAGCACGGAGCGTGATGCGCCAGGACGGCTACCTGCCCATCGCCGGGTACGGGATCATCGGCGACTCCCGGTCCGCCGTGCTGGTGGCCGCGGACGGCGGCCTGGACTGGGCCTGCCTCCCCCGCTTCGATAGCCCCTCGGTCTTCGGCCGGCTGCTGGACGCCCGCCGCGGCGGCGACTTCACCATCCGCCCCACGGGCCCCTTCCAGACGGAGCGGCGGTACGCGGGGCCCACCAACGTCCTCCAGACCACCTTCCACACGCCGGACGGGGCCGTCCGCGTCACGGACCTCATGCCCGCCCACCGGGAGACGGACAAGCGCCGGCGCCTCTTCCCCTACCGGGAGATCATCCGCCGGCTGGAGGGGCTGGCGGGCCGTGTGGAGGTGGAGGCGGCGTACCACCCCCGCCCGGCGTACGGCGCGCAGGGCTGTCGCCTGCGCCGGCTCGGGCCGCGGCTCGTGGTCGGAGAGGCGGGCCCCGCCGTCCTCCACCTGACCACGGAGTTCCCGCTGGCGGTCCGGGGCGAACGGGCGGAGGGCCGCGCCGTCCTCCAAGCGGGGGACCGCTACGACTTCCGCCTCACCTTCGCCGAGGGCGAGCCCGCCGTGGTCCCGCCCCTGGGCCCCGCCGTGGACGGGGAGATCCGGGAGACGCTGGCCTTCTGGCGGCGCTGGGCCGGGATGTGCCGCTACCGGGGGCCGTACCGGGACGCGGTGCTCCGCAGCGCCCTGGTCCTCAAGCTCCTGACCTACGCGCCGTCCGGCGCCGTGGTGGCGGCGCCCACCACCTCGCTGCCGGAGTGGCCCGGCGGCGTCCGCAACTGGGACTACCGGTACTGCTGGCTGCGGGACGCCGCCTTCACCGTCCGGGCCCTCTTCGCGCTGGGGTACCTGGCGGAGGGGGAGGCCTTTGTCCAGTGGCTGCTCCACGCCACCCGGCTCACCCATCCACGGCTCCAGGTGGTCTACAGCGTCCACGGCGAAGCCTCCCTGCCGGAAGCGACGCTGGACCACCTGGAGGGGTACCGCCGCTCCCGGCCGGTGCGCGTGGGCAACGCGGCCTCCCGCCAGATCCAGATGGACCTGTACGGCGAGGTGCTGGACGCCATCCACCTGTACAGCCGTCTGGGGGGCAAGCTGGACGGGGATACGCTGGACCTGGTGGCGGGCATGGCCCGGTACGTGTCCCGACACTGGGACCTGCCGGACGACGGCATCTGGGAGGTCCGCTCCGGCCGCGCGCAGCACGTCCACTCCCATGCCCTCTGCTGGGTCGCCCTGGACCGCGCGGCGGCGGTGCTGGAGGACCGGGGCCGCGGCGGGGCCGCGGCGCTGCGGAGCACGGCGGAGGCCGTCCGCCGCACGGTCTTCCAGCGCGGCTTCAACCCCGGCCTGGGGAGCTTCACGGCGCGGCTGGACGGGCGGACGGTGGACGCAGCGCTCCTGGTGCTGCCC
>DATCLE010000016.1:0-8860 GCA_036564075.1 Dehalococcoidia bacterium | reverse complement strand
CCTCCAGTGCGTGGTCTACATGGGGGAGGAGGACGTCCACCGCCAGGCCCTCAACGTCTTTCGCATGAAGCTGCTGGGGGCGGAGGTGCGCCCGGTTTCGGCGGGCAGCCGGACGCTGAAGGACGCCATCAACGAGGCCATGCGGGACTGGGTCACCAACGTGGCGGAGAGCTACTACCTGCTGGGCAGCGTGGTGGGCCCGCACCCCTACCCGGCCATGGTGCGGGACTTCCAGTCCGTCATTGGGCGGGAGGCGCGGGCGCAGGTGCTGGAGGCGGCGGGCCGCCTGCCGGACTACGCCGTGGCCTGCGTGGGTGGAGGCAGCAACGCCATGGGGCTCTTCCATCCCTTCTACGGCGACGCCGCCGTCCGGCTGGTGGGGGTGGAGGCCGCGGGCGAAGGGCTGGAGACGGAGCGGCACTCCGCCACCCTGGTCCGCGGCCGGCCGGGAGTGCTGCACGGGTCGCGGTCCTACCTGTTGCAGGACCGCCACGGGCAGGTGCAGCCCACCCACAGCATCTCCGCCGGGCTGGACTACCCGGGCGTGGGGCCGGAGCACAGCTTCTACAAGGACAGCGGCCGCGCCGAGTACGTGGCCGTCACCGACGCGGAGGCGCTGGAGGGCTTCCGCCTCCTCTGTGAGACGGAGGGCATCATCCCGGCGCTGGAGTCGGCGCACGCGGTGGCGTACGGCGCGCGGCTGGCCTCGCGGCTGCCGCCGGACCGCCTGGTGCTCATCAACGTCTCCGGCCGGGGTGATAAGGACATGGAGACGGTGGCGGCGGCGCTGGGCGTCTCCCTCCAGGAGGGGACGGGCCCGGGCCGCCGGGGGGACGGATGATCGCACGGGGGCAGGAGGCACCGGCGGCCCGGACCGTGCCGTGGGGCGTCCTCGAGGTGCTGGCCGGCTGCCTGGCGGCTCTGGGCATCTTCGCGGCCCTGGTGGTGGTGACGGCGCTCCTGGTCGCGGCACTGGAGCCCTCGGAGCGGGGCCGGACCGTCCTGGCATTGCTGGCCAACGTCTGCCTGGAGGTGTTGGCGGCCCTGGCGGTGATCCTCCTGGTGGTGAAGGGACGCGGCGCGGCGCCGGCGGACCTGGGGTTCCGACCGGTGCCGCTGCGGCGCCTCTGGTGGGTGCCCGCCTTCCTGGCGACCGCCTTCGCGGTGCTCACGGTCTACGCCGTCCTGGTGCAGGCCCTGGGCCTGGACTGGCTGATGCCGGGGGAGCAGATGCCGCCCGGCGTCTTCGACGCCGCCTCCACGGTGGTCCTGAGTGCGGCGATGGTGGTGCTGGTGGCGCCGGTGGCGGAGGAGCTCTTCTTCCGCGGCTTCGTCTTCGCGGGGCTGGTGGCCCGGCTGGGGGTGGGCTGGGCCGCCGCTGCCAGCGGGCTGCTGTTCGGCCTGGTGCACGGGCAGGTGGGGCTGATCCTCCCCTTCGCCATGGTGGGGGCGCTGCTGGCGCTCCTCTACCACCGGAGCGGCTCGCTCTGGGTGCCCATCGCCGCGCACTTGGCCTACAACGGGCTGGCCTTCACCGCGCTGGCGCTGATGGAGCGGGCGGGGTAGGGGGCGCCGGTTGTTCGTGCCGGGGGTGGGTGCTATGATGATGCCTCCCGGCGCCGGGGTGCCGGCGCCGTGACCCGGGAACGCGGGGCGGACCAGCCGCCGGTAGGCGTGCCCTGGGGCGCCGCGGACGTGCTGCTGGTGGTGGCGCTGGTGCTGGTGGCGCTGGTGCTGACCCTCCAGGCAGCGGCCGGCCTAGCCATGCTCCTGGACGTGGGGACCCGGGGCGAGCTGCTGACCGGCCTGGGCGTCACCATCGCCGCGGAGCTCCTGGCCGCCCTGCTGATCCTGTCCTACCTCACGGCCCGCTACAAGCTCCCCATCCGGCAGGCCCTGGCGCAGTTGGGGTTCCGGGACCTCCAGCCGGCGGAGCTGCTGTGGCCCTTCGCTTTCGTGGTGCTGGCCTACCTCATCATTGGGGTGTACGTGCTGGTGGTGACCGCGCTGGGCGTGGACGTGCTGGAGCCGGAGCAGCAGGTGCCCGGGGACGTCTTCGACTACCCGTCCACCACGGTGCTGGCGGGCGTGGCCATTGTGCTGGTGGCGCCGGTGGCGGAGGAGCTCTTCTTCCGCGGCTTCGTCTTCGCGGGGCTGATCCGGACGCTGGGCGTGCCGGGGGCGGCCGTGGCGGCGGGGCTGCTGTTCGGGCTGGCGCACTTCCAGCCGGGGCTGTTCGTGCCGTTCTCGCTGGTGGGCGTCCTCTTCGGCTACATCTACCACTGGACCCGGTCGCTCTGGGTGACGGTGGCGTCCCACCTGCTGTTCAACGCCATCGGGTTTGCCGGCATGCTCGCGGGGGTGGTGCTGCTGTCATGAGCCGGCTGGAGGAGACGTTCCGGGCTCTGCGGGAGGCAGGCCGCACGGGGCTGGTGGCGTACCTGACGGCGGGCTACCCCTCCGTGGAGGAGACGCTGCGGCTGGTGCCCGCCCTGGTGGAGGGCGGCGCGGACGTGGTGGAGCTGGGCGTGCCCTTCAGTGATCCCCTGGCGGACGGGGCCACCATCCAACGGGCCAACTTCCGGGCGCTCCAGCAGGGGGTGACGCCGGGGACGTGCTTGGAGCTGGTGGCGGAGCTGCGGCGGCGGGGGCTGACGGCGCCCCTGCTGCTCATGGGGTACTATAATCCGGTGGTGGCGTGGGGCGAAGGCGCCTTTGTGGAGGCGGCCGCCCGCGCCGGCGCCGACGGCCTGATCCTGGTGGACCTGCCGCCGGAGGAGGCGGACGGCCTGCGGGCGGCGTGCCGCGCGGCGGGGCTGGACCTGGTCTTCCTGCTGGCGCCCACCTCCACCGACGAGCGGATCGCGCGGGTGGCGGCCCAGGCCAGCGGCTTCATCTACTGCGTCAGCGTGACGGGCGTGACGGGCGCCCGCTCCCAGCTCCCCCCGGGCCTGGCGGAGTTCGTGGGCCGGGTGCGGCGCCGGACGGACCTGCCGCTGGCCGTGGGCTTCGGGATCTCCACCCGGGAGCACGTGGAGGCGGTGGGACGCCTGGCTGATGCGGCCATCATCGGCAGCGCCATCATCGACGTCGTCGACCGGGCGGGCCCTTCCGGCGCGGGAAGGGCGGGCCCGGACGCGGCGGCGCAGGTGCGGGCGTACCTGGAGACGGTGACCGGCCGGCGGCGGGCGTAGGCCGGAGCGACGAGGGAAGGAGGCGCGTCAGGGCCCCATGCAAGTGCGAGGCATTCGGGGGGCAACCACGGTGGAGCGCAACACGCGCGAGGCCATCCTGGAGGCCACCACGGAGCTGCTGAACGAGATGGTGAAGGCCAACGGCATCCACCCGGACGACGTGGCCAGCGCCATCTTCACCACAAGCCCGGACCTGAACGCGGAGTTCCCGGCCGTGGCCGCCCGCAACTGCGGTTGGACCCACGTGGCGCTCCTCTGCGGCCATGAGATGGCCGTGCCGGGCAGCCTGCCCATGTGCCTGCGCATCCTCCTGCACGTGAACACGGAGCGGAGCGCCAGGGAGATCGTCCACGTCTACCTGCGGGGGGCGAAGGTCCTCCGGCCGGACATCGAGTACAAGGCGCCGTGAACGGCGGCGCCCGGCGCGTTGCCCCCTCTGGTATCATGGGCCTCGTGAACCGCCCCGCCCCAACCGTCGAGGCCTTCGAGCTCCAGACGCCCGTCTTCTCGGGCCCACTGGACCTGCTCCTCCACCTCATCGAGCGGCAGGACCTGGACATCACCGCCGTCTCCCTGGTGCAGGTCACGGATCAGTACCTGGGCTACCTCCGCGCCGGCGAGCAGATCGACGCCAACGCGCTGGCGGACTTCGTGGCCATCGGCGCGCGGCTGCTGGAGCTGAAGTCGCGCGCGCTGCTGCCCCGACCGCCCGCCGCCGAGCCGGACGAGGACGAGGAGGACGCCGGGGAGGAACTAGCGCAGCTCCTGCGGGAGTACAAGCGGTTCCGGGAGGCGGCAGAGGCGCTGCGGGAGCGGGAGCAGGCCGGGCTTCGGTCCTACCCGCGCCTGGCGCCGCCGCCGGACCTGCCGCCCGCGGCCGGGCTGGAGGGCGTGACGCTGGAGGCGCTGGCGCGGCTGTTCCAGGAGGTGCTGCTGCGGCAGCCGGACCCGGAGCCAGCGGTGGAGGTCCGGCGGGACACGGTCACCATCAAGGAGCGGATGTCCGCGCTGCTGGACGCGCTGCGTCGCTTCGGGAAGGTGAGCTTCCTGGGCCTGGTGCGGGCGGCCCGGAGCCGGGTGGAGGTGGTGGTGGCCTTCCTGGCGCTGCTGGAGCTGCTGAAGGCGGGCCAGGTCCACGCGGAGCAGGAGGACCTATTCGGCGATATCCTGGTGACGCCCGCGCGGGCGGAGCCGGCCTAGGACGGGGGGCGGCCGCCGCCCGAGGAGCCGGAGGAGGGCCAGGGCCGCCGCGGCGCCCGCCGTGTCCACGGCCCAATCCACGGGGTCCGGCGTCCGCCCGGGGACGAAGGCTTGGTGCAGCTCATCGCTGACGCCGTAGAGGGAGGCGGCCAGCAGCACGGCGGCGTAGGTCCGCCACCGAGCGCGGCCGGGGCCGCCGGCCGCCAGCAGCAGGAGGGCGGCCAGGACGGCGTAGACGGCGGCGTGGGCCAGGAGCGACTGCGCGGCGCCGGGCTGCCGGCCCAGCGGCTCCGGCTGGGCGGAGAGGAGGAAGATCAGTCCCGCCCAGGCCAGCGCCGGGAGCCAGCGCAACACGGCCCGGAGCCGCCGGGCGGCGGTGGCGTTCAGGGTGGCGTGCATCAGGGGTAGTATGGCACGTCCCCGGCCCCGGCGCACGGCGGCCGGCGTGCTGCTTGACCCCGTTATGGCCCGGTGCTACACTGGCGGCGCGCGCAGGAACGTTTTGGGAGGGGCAGGTCCCCTCTCTCTTTCTGTTGTGCAGGCCCGGCGCCGCCGGGCCGGGTGGGGAACGGCCGATGGTTGCCGCCATGACCACCTGGGAGCGGGTGCAGGCCGCCCTCCACGGCGAGCCCGTGGACCGCGTCCCGCTGAGCTGCTGGGGGCACGACTACCTGCGGGAGTGGACGGCGGAGGGACTGGCGGAGGCGACCCTGGAGTTCCAGCGTCGCTACGGCTGGGACTTCATCAAGGTCAACCCCCGCGCCACCTACTACGCCGAGGCCTGGGGCGCCCGCTTCCGGCCCTCCGGGGACCCGCTCCGGGGGCCGTTGCTGGTGGAGGCGCCCCTGAGGACGGCGGCGGACCTGCGCCGCATCCAGCCGGTGGACCCGTCTGCGGGCCCCTTCGCCGAGCAGTTGACGGCCCTGCGCCTCATGGCCCGGGAGCTCCGGGGGGAGGTGCCGCTCCTCCAGACAGTGTTCAACCCGCTGAGCGTCATCGGCCGGCTCACCGCCGGGGAGTCGCGGGAGGAGCGGGCGGCGCTGGTGCGCGGCTTCATGCGGGAGGCGCCGGAGGCTCTGCACGCGGCGCTGGCGGCGGTGGCCGCCACGCTGGCGGGGTACGCCGCCCGGTGCCTGGAGGCCGGCGCCGCGGGCGTCTTCTTCGCCACCGTGGACTGGGGCACGCGGGACGTGGCCACGGACGGGGAGTACCTGACCTTCGCCCGGCCGTACGACCTGACGGTGCTGACGGCGGTGCGGGAGGCGCCGTTCAACGTGCTGCACGTCTGCGGCGCCCGGAACATGCTGGACCTGCTGGCGGACTACCCCGTCCACGCCTTCAACTGGGCGGCGGACCTGCCCGGCAACCCCGGCCTGCGCGAGGCGCGGGAGCGGTACGGCAGGGCGGTGATGGGCGGCCTGGACGAACGGCGGACCCTGCCTGAGGGATCCCCGGAGGAGGTGGCGGAGCAGGTGCGCCGGGCCATCCGGGAGACGGGCGGGCGCGGCGTGCTGGTGGCCCCCGGCTGCTCCATCCCTCCCCAGACGCCGGAGGCCAATCTGCGGGCGGCCGTGCAGGCCGCGCGCACCCTGTGACGAGAGCCGTTCATGACCCAGCTCATCCGTGAGGAGCTTCGGCGGGCCGGGGCGGACCGCGAGACGGTAGTCACCATCGGCACCTTTGACGGCGTGCACCGCGGCCACCAGTACCTGCTGGCCCGCGTGCGGGAGGAGGCGGCCCGGCGCGGCCTGGCCTCCGCCGTGGTCACCTTCCACCCGGTGCCGCGGGCCATCATCCGGCCGGAGGTGCCGGTCTCCTACATCACCAGCCTGGACGAGCGGATCGACCTGCTGCGGCGGCAGGGCGTGGACTTCGTGGTGCCGGTGACCTTCACCTCGGACGTGGCCACCCTCTCGGCGCGGCAGTTCGTCACGCTGCTGCGGGAGGAGCTGCGCATGCGGGCGCTGGTGGTGGGGCCGGACTTCGCCCTGGGGCGCGGCCGGGAGGGCACGCCGGAGGTGCTGGCGGGCCTGGGCCGGGAGCTGGGCTTCGAGGTGGTGGTGCTGCCGCCGCTCACGCCGGAGCGGGAGCGGTACAGCTCCACCACGGTGCGGAAGGCGCTGGCGGAGGGAGACATGGAGACGGTCCAGGAGGTGCTGGGCCGCCCCTTCACCCTGGAGGGCCCGGTGGTGCGCGGCCAGGAGCGCGGCCGCCTGCTGGGCTTCCCCACGGCCAACGTGGCGGTGGGCGCGGACCGCGCGCTGCCCGCCTTCGGCGTCTACGTGACGCGGGCGTGGGTGGACGGCACGGCCTACCCGGCCGTCACCAACATCGGCCGCCGGCCCACCTTCGACAACGGCGCGGTCACGGTGGAGACCCACATCCTGGACTTTGAGGGCGACCTGTACGGGCGCGAGATCTGCATCGAGCTGCTGTCCCGCCTCCGGGGAGAGCAGCGGTTCTCCGGCCCGGAGGAGCTGCGGGCGCAGATCCAGCGCGACATCGAGGCCGCCCGCCGGACGCTGGCATGAGCACATCGCCGCCGGTTCGCACGGATCTGGACGAAGCTACCCTGGACCGGCTGCTCCACCGGGCGGTGGCGGAGATCATCCCGGAGGAGCAGTTCGTCCGGATGCTGAAGTCCGGGCGGCAGCTCCGCCTGAAGATGGGGTTCGACCCCACCCGGCCGGACCTGACCCTGGGCCACGCGGTGGGCCTCCGCAAGCTCCGCCAGCTCCAGGCGCTGGGGCACAAGGTGGTCCTCATTGTAGGCGACTGGACGGCGCAGATCGGCGACCCCAGCGGTCAGTCGGAGACGCGGCCTCTGCTGACGCGCGCGGAGGTGGAGGAGAACGCCGCCACCTACCTGCGCCAGTTCTTCAAGGTGGTGGACCAGGCGCTGACGGAGGTGCGCTGGCAGAGCGAGTGGCTGAGCGACTTCGGCCTGGGCGACGTGATCCGGCTGGCCTCCCGCTTCACGGTGGCGCAGATGCTGGCGCGGGAGGACTTCGCCAAGCGGTACGCGGCACAGCGCCCCATCTACCTGCACGAGTTCCTCTACCCCCTCATCCAGGCGTACGACTCCGTGGTGGTCCAGGCGGACGTGGAGTTCGGCGGCACGGACCAGACGTTCAACCTCCTCATGGGCCGGGAGCTCCAGGAGCTGGTGGGCCAGCCGCCCCAGGCGGTGGTGACGGTGCCGCTCCTGGTGGGGACGGACGGCCGGCTGAAGATGAGCAAGAGCGCCGGCAACTACATTGCCCTGGAGGACCCGCCGGAAGAGATGTACGGCAAGGTGATGTCCCTGCCGGACACGCTGATCCTGGACTACTTCCGGCTGGTGACCGACGTGCCGGACGGCGAGATCGCGGCCATGGGCGCGGCCATGGAGCAGGGGGAGAACCCCATGGCGTTCAAGAAGCGCCTGGCCGCTGAGATCGTCCGGCAGTTCCACGGCCCGGAGGCGGCGGCGGCGGCGGAGGCGCACTTCACGCGCGTCTTCCAGGAGCGGCAGGTCCCGGAGGAGATGCCGGAGGCACGGCTGACCGGCTTCCGGGACGGCGTCCGGGAGGTGAACCTCCCGGACCTGCTGACGGAGACGGGCCTCACGGCCAGCCGGGGCGAGGCACGCCGCCTCATCGGTCAGGGCGGCGTGGAGGTGGACGGGGAGCGGATCACGTCCCTGGAGGCCCGGGTGCGGGACGGGTCCGTCATCAGGGCCGGGAAGCGGCGCTGGCTGCGGGTGGTGGACGCGGGCCGCCCGTAGGGGGAGAGCCCCCGTGGACAACGAGTTCCGCCTGGACCTGTCAGAGGTCCTCCGCAACCTCCGGAGCGCGGAGATCATCTCCGTCTACTTCTCGCTCATGCGGAAGACGCTGCTCATCGATACCCGCTGCAACGACGTGGACGGGCCCATGGTGCGCATTGTGCCCATGGTGGACACGGTGGAGGAGCGTCTGGCCAGCCTCCAGCGGCTGCGGCCGCGCTTCCCCCGGCCGGAGTCCATCACCCTCCTCCCGTGGCCCAAGTACGTAGCCAGCCTGAAGCGACTGGGCATCTGGGACGGACTGACGCAGCGGCTCCAGGAGGCCGGGCAGGCCGGGACGGTGCGCGAACTGGAGGCACTCTACCGGGAGCTGGAGGCCATGGAGGCGGAGGAGATCCGGCGGGCCATCACCGGCGACCGGTACGAGACGCTGTGGCAACAGGAGACCGGCGGCGCCTAGCCGGGAGCCGCGCGCGGAGGGCTTGCCCGGTCCTGCCTGGTAGCGGCGGGTTGCAACTCCGCCGCTCCCCGGCACCCCCCGTGTCATCCTGCGTCCTTCGCCAGAAGGGTGAAGGATCTGACCGGGGTTCCCTCAGATGCTTCGCTCCCTTCGGTCGCTCAGCACGACAATAGGCCCTCACCCCCGGCCCCGCCCCCAAGCGTGGGGGCGGGGCCGGGGGTGAGGGCCACGTCTCGGCAC
>DATCLE010000015.1:0-7422 GCA_036564075.1 Dehalococcoidia bacterium | reverse complement strand
CCGGCGCCGTGGACCACCGTGGCCACCTTCCGGGCGCCCAGGGCGCGCACCCGCCGGGCCACGTTCCCGGCGGCCTTGCGGACGGTGTCCGCCTTCAGATCCTCCTGCTTGCCCAGGCCCACCACCACCACGCGGAGGGCCGGCAGCTTGCCGAAGGTGTGGACCACCGTGGCCTCCCCCGCCTTGCCCTTGACCTCGCCGGCCTGGATGAGGTAGGAGATAGCGCCGTCCAGCGCCTGATCCACGGCGGCCGTGGCCCCGGACGGCTGCTGGACGCCCTCGAACAGGTTCACCAGGATGGTATCCGCCTGGGCCTGGGTGATGTCGCCGGACGCAACCTTCAGTTCCACCTGGGAGATCTCCTTTCGGGCAGCCGTTACGCGCGTGAGCGGGCGCCGCGGCCGGCCGCGGCCGTGCGGCACCCCCGATCATACGGGATGCGCCAGTGGCGCCGCAACCGAACGGCCTGGCCGTCGCGGGGCGGCGGGTGGTATACTCCACCCTGTCGCCGGAACCCCACCGTACGAGGACCACGCGGGTGCAGCCAGAGGTACGCCGTCGTTGGGGGCGCCGCCTGCCCCGCCGCAGTCTGGCCGAGTTCGGGCTGGTCACCGTCGCCTTCCTCCTGTACTTCCTGGTCCGCGGCGCCGTGGTGGACCGCGCGGACGAGGCGCTGAGCAACGCCCGGGACCTGGTGGCCCTGGAGCAGCAGCTGGGCTTCTACTGGGAGCCCGCCTGGCAGGCCCCCGTCCTCCGGCACGAGCTCCTCATCCGCCTGGCCAACCTGGTCTACTTCTGGTTCCACTTCCCCCTCATCTGCGTGGTGGGCCTCTGGCTCTACCACCAGCAGCGCATCCACTACACCCTCACCCGGAACGCGCTCCTCATCTCCGGCGCCGTGGGGCTGGTCATCTACAACCTCTACCCTGTAGCGCCGCCGCGGTACCTGCCGGAGCTGGGCCTGGTGGACACCATGGCCGTCTACAGCCGTGTGAACTACGAGATGCAGGAGACCAGGTGGTTCGTGAACCCGTACGCGGCGGTCCCCAGCCTCCACTTCGGCTGGAACCTGTTGCTGGGCATCGGCGTCTTCCTGGCCACCCGGAACCTCTGGTGGCGGATCTTCGCCGTGATCATGCCTGCCGGGATGTTCTGGGCCATTGTGGTCACCGGCAACCACTTCATCATCGATGCGGTGATCGGCGGCGCCGTCTGCCTGGCCGGGCTGGCCGCCGCCGCCGCCCTCCACCGCTGGAGCCCGCCGGCGCTCCGGTTCGCCGGCGGCGTGCTGGTGGCGGAGGCAGAGGCGCCGCCCTCCCGCTGAGGCGTCCCGCCTGGGCGAAAGGGCGGGGCCGTCCCCCGCGGGGGACGGCCCCGTGCGCGTGCGCCGGCGTGCGGCCGGTCAGAAGCCTTCCGGGTTGTAGCGCCGTTCGTGGGCCTCAATGAAGCGCCGGATGCGCCCCTCGTCGAACTGGTCGAAGGTATCCAGCCGGGTCCACGCCACCAGGGCAATGGTGGCGTCCATGTCCGGGTACGGGGCCACCAGCACCAGCCTATCGTCCTCGCCGTACTCCAGGACCAGGTCCTCGAGCTGCTGGCGCAGGTCGTCGCAGCCCTGGGGGCAGTTGTAGAGCACCAGCACGGTGCCGTGCTCCATGCTGTGGACCAGCACCTCCTTGGCAATGGGCTCCCGGTAGATGCCGGGCGGGGCCGCCGTGGGCGCGTGCGGGCCGGACGTGGGGGGGTTGGAGTTGTAGCCGTCGTAGGTCTGGCCGGGCTGGAGGTGCTGGTTGCCCAGGGACGGGTAGAAGACGCCGGGCAGGTCCGGGCTGTCGTTCTCCTCCGGCGGCACGGCGGACGCCTGCCGGAAGACGAAGAACGCCACCACCGCCAGCACCAGCACCACCACCGCCGCCGCGAGGCCGTACCCGATCCAGGTGGAGGCGCCGGCCGTGCCGGGGCGCCGGGTCTCCCGCCGCCGGCGCCGCTCCGCGTCCTGGGCCTGCTGCCGTCTGAGCTGTCGGTTCATCATCCCTCCATGGCTTCCGCTACGGCGGCCACCGCCGGCCCGATGTCCCGGCTGGTGTCCACGTCCACGTGCTCCCGCGGGACCGGCCGGGCCCAGCGCCGCATGCGGCGGTAGACCGTCACGTCCGCGTCCGAGTGCGTGGAACCGGCCGGGCCGCGCGCTCTGGCCGCCAGCCGCTCCTCCACCACCGGCGCCGGCGCCCGCAGCCGCACCAGGATCAGCCGGGCGCCGTGTCGCTCCGCCAGCCGGTAGAGCGGGCGGCGGGCGTACTCGCTCAGGTTCGTCGCGTCCAGGATCGTCGAAACCCGCAGCCGGAGCAACCGGCCGGCGGCCGCGCTGATGGCGCGGAACAGCCGCCGGCTCTCCTCCCGGCTGTAGGACGGCCGCCCGAAGAGCCGCTTCCGCAGCGCGTCGCTCTCCAGGACCGCGGCCGGGACGCGCTCCCGCAGCCGCGCCGCGAAGGTGGACTTCCCGGCACCCGGCAGGCCGATGAGCACCACCAGCGCCGGCTGCGGCGCGGGCGGCGGCAGCGGCTCCACCGCCGCCATGATGCGTTCGACGTCGTCCTCCAGCGGCTCCACGCGTCACCACCCTGCGCTCTGGTCCCTCCTCCATGATAGACCGGTCAGGTCAGCGCGGCCAGCCAGGAGACGCTGAGCAGCAGCGCGGCCGCCGCCCACGCGCCGAACCCCAGGCGCGGGTCCAGCCCGCGCGGGCGCCGGAACAGCAGCGTGCCCGCCACCAGGAGCAGGAGGGAGAGGGCGGCGGCCGCGCCGTAGAGGAGGAGCGGCCGGTCGAGGGCGGCCAGGACGCCGCCGCCCAGGGCCGCGGCCAGCAGGAAGGCGGCCCAGGCCAGCCGGGCGGTCCAGGCGGGGCCCAGCAGGTGGGCCGCGTGGCGGATGCCGGCGGCGGCGTCCTCCTCCAGGTCCGGCAGGACGTTGGCCAAGTGCAGGGAGAGGCCCAGCAGGAGGCCCAGGGGGACCACCCACCACAGCGTCGGCGGGGCCTGGCCGGAGGCCTCCCACGCCCAGAGGGGCACCAAGGGCAGGGCCACCAGGTACGGCAGGCCGGAGAGGACGGTCCGCTTGAGGCCCAGGTCGTACGCGGCGCCGGCGGCCAGCCCCAGCAGCCCGTACAGCCACGCGACCGCGCCCAGGGTGGCCCCCAGCGTCACCGCTCCGGCGGCGGCCCCCGCGGCCAGGGCCAGCGCCGCCCGGGGGCTCACGGCGCCGGCCGGGATGGGCTTCCACGGCTTGCTGAGGGCGTCGGCGCGGCGGTCGCACACGTCGTTCAAGGCGCCGATGGCGGCCTGGGTGAGGAACATGACGGCCGCCAGCCGGACGGCCAGCCACGGCTCCGGCGGCCCGCCGGCGGCCACCGCCGCGAAGAGGAGGGCGGCCGCCACGTTCATGAGGGTAGGGAAGGGGTGGATGACGCGGAGGGCCGCCAGGCGGGCAGGCCACGCCCTCCGTTGCTGCGACGCCTGCGGGCTCCCCGTGGACGGCACGGCCGGGGGCCTCCTCATGGCGGGGCGGCTGGTTGCGGACGCACGGTAGCACAGGCCACGGCCCCGCGCCTACCCCGTTCCGCAGGGCCGTTGCGCGGCGGCGGCCGGTCTGCTACACTGGACGGCAGCACGAATCCGGCCTGCCTCCGTGCAGGCCGATCCACATCCAGAGGGACACACCGGCGCGCATGCTGACCAAGGAACGGAAGAGCCAGCTCATCCAGGAGTACCGGACCCACGAGAGCGATACCGGCTCGCCGGAGGTGCAGGTGGCGGTGCTCACGGAGCGCATCAACCGCCTGACGGACCACCTCCGGCAGCACCGGCACGACTACCACACCCGTCGTGGGCTCATGAAGCTGGTGGGGCAGCGCCGCCGGTTGCTCGCCTACCTGAGCAGGACAGACGTCCAGCGGTACCGGAACCTCATTGCCCGCCTCGGCCTCCGCAAGTAGCGCGGAGGCTTTGTCGTTTCCGCAGCCGCGCGCACCGCGGCGAGAAGGGAAGTAGGGACGAGGAACTGACAGGACGGGAAGGAACGGAAGAGGGAGCCAGCACACCGTGAAGGCAGCCGGGCACGTGCCGGCTGCGCAGCCAGCAGAGCAGCAAGACAGCACCCAGCCACCGTGACGGACCCAACCCCCGGAAGGACGGAGCCAGCGCTCGCCGCCTGAGCCGCCCCGCCGTACGGAGCCGCTCCGGTGCTCCGCCCCCCTGAGGCACGCCGGCTGCCGCCCGCGCCGCGGCGGACCGGCCCCGCGCAGGCGTTCCTCACGGGAGCCCGTTCCGCCGGGCGCCGCGCCCCGTTCCCGTCCCTGCCTTGGAGGTGGTGGCGGGGCTGCCGGCAGCAAGGAAGACGAGAGAGAAGGAAGAAACGGGAGGAACCATACGCATCATGGTCAGAACCTATGAGTTGACCATCGGCGGTCGTACCCTGACCATCGAGACCGGCAAGCTGGCCGGCCAGGCCAACGGCGCCGTCATGGCGCGGTACGGCGACACCGTGGTCCTGGCCACGGCGACCGCCAGCGATCAGCCGCGGGAGGGCGTGGACTTCCTGCCCCTCACCGTGGACTACGAGGAGCGGCTGTACGCCGCGGGCAAGATCCCCGGAAGCTGGTTCCGGCGCGAAGGACGCCCCAGCACGGAGGCCATCCTGGCCGCCCGGCTGACGGACCGGCCCCTGCGGCCCCTCTTCCCCAAGGGCTTCCGCAACGACATCCAGGTCATCATCACCGTCCTCTCCGCCGACCAGGAGAACGACCCGGACACCCTGGGCACCATTGCGGCGTCCGCGGCCCTCAGCATCTCCGATATCCCCTTCGCCGGGCCGGTGAGCTCCGTCCGGGTGGGCTACATCGACGGCGAGTACGTGCTCAACCCCACCTTCTCCCAGCTGGACGAGTCCAGCATGGACCTGGTGGTGGCCGGCACCCGGGACGCCATCATGATGGTGGAGGCCGGCGCCGCTGAGGTGCCGGAGGACATCATGCTGGGCGCCATCGAGTTCGGCCAGCGGGCCAACGTGGAGATCATCGCCCTGCAGGAGGAGATGGTCCGGGAGCTGGGCAAGCCCAAGATGGCCTTCACCCCCCCGGCGGACGACGAAGAGGTGGCCCGCGCCGTGGGCGCCTGGCTGGACAGCCGCTTCGACCGCATCCTCGCCGCCCACGAGAAGGCGGAGCGGGAGCACGTGCTGGACGAGTTCCGGCGGGAGATCGCCGCGGACCTGGGGGAGAGCTACGACCAGGCCGCCGTGCTCCGGGCCTTTGAGTCCCAGTTCAAGCAGCGGGTGCGGGAGAACATCCTCCAGCGCGGCCTGCGGCCGGACGGCCGCGGCCCCAAGGAGATCCGCCCCATCACCGTGGAGGTGGGCCTCCTGCCGCGCACCCACGGCTCCGGCCTGTTCCAGCGGGGCCAGACGCAGGTGATGACCATCGCCACGCTGGGCTCCATTGGGGAGGAGCAGCGCCTGGACACCCTCTCCCCGGAGGAGACCAAGCGGTTCCTCCACCACTACAACTTCCCGCCCTTCTCCGTGGGCGAGGTGCGCCGCATCGGCTCACCGGGCCGGCGGGAGATCGGCCACGGGGCGCTGGCGGAGCGGGCGCTGGAGCCCATGATCCCCGCCGTGGAGGAGTTCCCGTACACCATCCGCCTAGTCTCGGAGGTGCTCTCCTCCAACGGCTCCACCTCCATGGCCTCCGTCTGCGGCAGCACCCTGGCCCTCATGGACGCGGGCGTGCCCATCAAGGGCTCCGTGGCCGGGGTGGCCATGGGGCTGGTCATGGGCGAGGACGGCGCCTACCAGGTGCTCACGGACATCGCCGGCATTGAGGACGCCCTGGGCGACATGGACTTCAAGGTGGCCGGCACGGAGACGGGCGTCACGGCCCTCCAGATGGACATCAAGATCAAGGGCATCACGCCGGAGATCATGGCCCGTGCCCTGGAGCAGGCCCGGGAGGGGCGCCTGTTCATCCTGGGGAAGATGCGGGAGGTCATCGCGGAGCCGCGGGCGGAGCTCTCCCGCTACGCGCCGCGCATGTACCGCATCAACATCCCCGTGGACAAGATCGGCGCCGTCATTGGCCCCGGCGGGCGGGTGATCCGCTCCATCATCGAGGAGACCAAGGCGAGCATCGACATCGAGGACGACGGCACGGTCTTCATCGGCTCCCCCAGCGAGGAGTCGGCCCGCCGCGCCATCGAGATCATCGAAGGCCTCACCAAGGAGGCGGAGGTGGGCCAGATCTACACCGGCAAGGTGACGCGCATCGTGCCCTTCGGCGCCTTCGTGGAGATCCTGCCGGGCAAGGAGGGCCTGGTCCACATCTCGGAGCTGGCGGACTACCGCGTGCCCAGCGTGGAGGACGTGGTGAAGGTGGGGGACGAGATCATGGTGATGGTCACCGAGATCGACTCCCTGGGCCGCATCAACCTCTCCCGCCGGGCCGTGCTGGAGGGCGAGACGGCACCGGAGGGCGTGGCCGCCCGCAGCCGCGAGGCGCGCGGGCCCCGGCCGGAGGGCCGGCGTCCGGGCGGCGGCTTCGGGCCGCGCGGCGGGCCGGGGCCGGGCGTGCGGGAGCCGTCCGGCCGGGGCAACGGCCGCGGCACCCCCGGCGTGGACCGGCCGGACGTGGTCTCACGGCCGCGCCGCCGGCCGCGGCCCCAGGGCCGCGAGGGCCAGGGGCCCGGCACGCCGCTGCCCCCGCCCCGGCCGCCCTTCGGCGGGCCGCGGCGCGGCATGCGGTAGGCCCCGCAGGGGACGGACGGACCGGGGGAGGCGCGGCGCGTGCCTCCCCCGTCTTCATTCCCGCCGTAGGCTTCTGCCCGCCACCCTCCCTTCTCTATAATGGCGGCAGCCGGGGAAAGGACGGAACCAGCCATGCCACCCATTCGCGTCGTCGTCAGCGGCACGGGGAAGATGGGCAGGGAGGTGCTCCTGGGCCTCTGCCGGGACCCGGACGTGGAGCCGGTGGGGGTCCTGGAGAAGTTCTCCCAGGAGGAGTACCTCTCCCTGCCGGATGGGTCCGGCCTGGTCCCCCTGGGCAACGAGCCGGAGGCCCTGCTGGCCCGGACCCGCCCGCAGGTGGTGGTGGACTTCACCAACGCGGAGTGGACCGCGCGCGTGGCCCGCGCCGCCCTGGCCGTGGGCGCGCGGCCGGTCATCGGCACTACGGGCCTCGCCGACGCCTTCCTGGCGGACCTGGAGCGGGAGTGCCGGGAGCGGCGCCTGGGCGCGGTGGTGGCGCCCAACTTCGCCATCGGCGCGGTGCTGCTCATGCACCTGGCCGCCGTGGCCGCCCGCTACTTCGACCACGCGGAGATCATCGAGCTCCACCACGATCAGAAGGCGGACGCGCCCTCCGGCACCGCCCTGAGC
>DATCLE010000014.1:0-1537 GCA_036564075.1 Dehalococcoidia bacterium | reverse complement strand
ATCCTGATCTACGTCCGCGGCAAGGGCTGGCGCTACGGCGGCGACTGCCGGAGCGCCGCCGTCCCCCAGGACGTGGGGAAGCACTGCGTGGGCGCCATCCGCCGCCTGCCCGACGGCCGCTTCGAGGCCGCCTTCGGCCCGGTGGCGTCGGAGGGTGAGGTGGCCGCCGTCTTCCAGCAGGGGGATGGCGCCTGGACGGTGGCGGCGGAGGAGCCCCTGCCCCGGCCCGACCCGCCCGGCGCCTCCGATGACCTGATCCCGGCCGTCCAGGGATACATGGAGGCCCGGGGCTGGCACTACGGCGGCGACTGCCGCGCCACGGACCTCCCGGCCGATGCCGGGAAGCACTGCTTCGGCGTGGTCTTCGTGCGGCCGGACGGGACCGTGGCCGTGGGCATCGGGCGGACGTTCTCGGAGGGTGGCGTCATGGTGCGGTTCGGGCTGAGCGGCGCCGCCTGGACGGTGGTGGGGGAGGAGGCCATCGCGCCGCCGGGCCCGTGAGCCGCGGCGGGCTCAGTCCGCGCCCAGCTCGTGGAGCCGCCGGTCGTCGATGCCGAAGAAGTGGGCGATCTCGTGGATCACCGTTCGCCGCACCTCCTCCGCCAGCTCCCCCTCCGTGGCGCAGGCGTCCTCCAGCGGCTCCTGGAACAGCGTGATGCGGTCCGGCAGCACCAGGCCGTAGTCCGAGGTGCGCTCCGTGAGGGGGACGCCCTCGTAGAGGCCGAAGAGCGTCTCGCCGGGCGGCAGGCCCGCGGCGCGGAGGTCCGCCGGGGATGGGCGGCGCTTGATGAGGATCTCCACGTTGGCCAGGCGGCTGGCGAAGGCGGGGGGCAGGCCGTCCAGGGCGCGGGCCACCAGTCGCTCGAAGCGGCGCCGGGGGAGTCGCATGGCGGCCGTCCTACTTCC
The DNA here is from genome assembly GCA_036564075.1 of Dehalococcoidia bacterium. Taxonomy (GTDB): domain Bacteria; phylum Chloroflexota; class Dehalococcoidia; order DATCLE01; family DATCLE01; genus DATCLE01. The sequence continues at coordinate 631 of DATCLE010000014.1, read as the reverse complement.
GGCCTTCCCAGAGGGCCTGGTAGCCGGAGCCCAGGATGGCGTTCACCGTCTCCGTGCGCTCCATGGCGCGGAGTTCCCGCAGCACCTCCCGGCACTGGTCCACGGCGCCGGGGAAGCCGGAGGCGGCGAACCGCTGCTCGATGCGGTCCCAGACGCCCGTGGTGACCAGCGACTCCACGTACTTGGGCCACCAGATGGCCACAATGCGCTCCGGCAGGCGGAACCGCGGCCGGAGCTGCTTGAGGGCGCGGAACCGCTCCTCCGCGGACCGGGCGCGCGGTACCAGCTTGATCATGGGGCCCTCGATCTCGCTGCACCGCGTGTCGATGAGCAGCCGCTGGTTCACGATGACGAACCGGAAGGTGGTGACCTCCTCGGTGTCGATGGTGTGGAGGATCTCTTCCAGGTCCAGGCCGTAGTCGTTGTCCATGCGGTGCTGTGGGGACGTGTGAGATTCCGGTGAAGGTCGCCTTGCTCCCCGCCGTCCGGTTCGGGCCCGGCCGCCCCATTCTAGCATCGCGCTTCTGACGCGGGCAAGGCGACGTCCGGTCGGGCCGCCTACGGCCGGCCGCCGTCCGCGCCGATGATCCAGAGGGAGGAGCATCCTCCGGGCGGTGCCCCGGCTCACCCG
>DATCLE010000013.1:0-2944 GCA_036564075.1 Dehalococcoidia bacterium | reverse complement strand
GCCACGTCCGGCAGCCACTCGCTGTTGTCCCAGCGGTCCGTCCAGACGCCGTTGGTGATGTAGATGGTGCTCCCCGGCTCCGGCGCGGGCAGCGCCTGCCGCAGCCCCGTCACCAGCACCCGGTACCGCTCCGCAGCGAAGGCCTGGCCGCCGTTCTCCACCGCCGTCCGCCACGCCAGGATGAGGAAGAGGGCCGCCAGGACCCCGGCGGCGGCCGGCAGGGCCGGGGGGCCCAGGGCCCGCTCGGCGCGCCGGACCGCTTCGCCCCCCAGCCAGGCAAGGCCGGTGAGGAAGGGGACGGAGGCCAGGTAGAGGTACCGCGGCGCGGGCAGGTCCTCCCAGAGGGTGAAGGGGAGAAGGGCCAGCAGGCACCACGCCGCCAGGAAGCGGGCGGCCGCCGGGCCCCGGACCAGGACGTAGGCGCCCAGGCCCGCGACGCCCAGCGCCACGGCGGCGGGGAAGGGCCCCAGGGCGTCCGGCCGCACGGGGACGGCGGGCACCGCCAGCCGGGCCAGGTACAGCGCCAGGTTGCGCAGCACGTGGGGCCCCGGCCCGTACGCCTCCTCCGCCAGCGCCTCCTCCCCCAGTTGCGGCAGCACCGCCGCCGCGGCGGCCGCCGCCCCCAGGACGGCGAACGGCGCCGTGACCGCCAGGAGGCCGCGCACGTCCCGCCCGCGCCCGAAGCGGACCAGCCAGGCGTAGGCCGGGACCACGGGGAGGAAGGCCACCACCACCTCGTCCGTCAGGAGCGCCAGGAGGCAGGCCCCGGCGGCCGCCGCCAGCCAGCCGCGCCGGACGGTCGGCCCCATCAGGGCACGGCGGAGCAGCAGCAGCGTCAGGAGGAAGAAGAAGGTGTGGAGGAGGCGGTTCAGCGTGGTGATCCAGGCCACGCTGACGGCGTGGGCGGGCGTGACGCCGAAGGCCAGGGCCGCCACCAGCGCCACGCCGGTCCGGCCGGTGAGGCCGCGGGCCAGGGCGTAGACCAGCAGCACGTTCCCCAGGTGGATGGCCAGGTTGACGGCGTGGTACGGCGCCGGGTCCAGGCCGAAGGCGCGGTACTCCGCCAGGAAGACCACGCGCGTCAGCAGCCGCCAGAACCGGGACTCGCCCTGGAAGGTGAGGACGTCCCGCAGGTAGTCCAGCGACCCCGTGGAGGCCACGGGCGCCAGTTCCGGGAAGTCGTCACCGAAGAAGTAGTCGTTCAGGGTGGGCAGGTGCGCCGCCGCCACCAGGAGGAGCACCGCCGCGGGGCCCGCCCACCAGAGGTGCGCCGCCGCCCGTGCCCGCAGGCCCGCCAGCAGCATGGCGGGGCCGCGGACCGCCGCTGTGGCGTCCGGCCTCGAACCACCCCACTGGGACCCGGCCACGCCCCACACCTCCCGCGGCGCCCCGGCCGGGCGCGCTGCTCTCTCGCATGATAGCACCGGCCGGCAAGCCGTCGCGGCAGGGGCGCGGCCCGCAGGGCTGTTCGGGAGGGCCGCCGGCGCCGTACAATCGAACGGGGACGGCGTGATCTCCGCCGCCGGAGGGAGCGTCCATGGTCGAGATCGTCCGCAAGGTGCTGGCCGCGTACGAACCCAAGCCGCTGGACCCGGCGAGCCACCACGTGGAGGCCGCCTTCGCCGGGCGGGAGCCCATCCCGGCGGCGGTGCTGGTCCTGCTCTACCCGCTGCACGGCGAACCCCACCTGATCTTCACCGTCCGCACGGACCTGGTGGAGCACCACAAGGGGCAGATCTCCTTCCCCGGCGGCACCGCGGACCCCGGCGACCCGGACCTCCGCTGGACGGCCCTCCGGGAGACGCAGGAGGAGATCGGCGTGCGGCCGGAGGACGTGGAGATCCTGGGCCGCCTGGACGACATGGTCACCATCACCAACTTCCGCGTGACGCCGTACGTGGGCCTGCTCACCGGGCCCGTGCCGTACCCCTTCCGCCCGGCCGAGGCGGAGGTGGCGGAGATCCTGGCGGTGCCGCTGGCCCACCTGCTGGACCCGCTGTGCTTGGAGCTGGATCAGCGCCCCCTGCCGGACGGCCGGGTGATCCCCATGTACTCCTACCGCTACGGACAGCACCTCATCTGGGGCGCCACCGCCCGCATGTTGCGGGGCTTCCTGGACCTCATCGGCGGCGTGGAGGGAGGCGCCCGGTAGATGCGCCTCCTGCTGATCCGCCACGGCGAATCCGTGGGCAACGTGGAGGGCCGGTACCAGGGCCACACGGACTACCCGCTCACGGAGCGGGGCCGGGACCAGGCCCGGCGCCTGGCCCGCCGCCTGGCGGACGTGCCCCTGGCCGCCGTCTACACCAGCACCCTGGCCCGCGCCGCGCAGACGGCGGCCGCCATCGCGGAGCCGCACGGCCTGCCCGTGGCGGACCTGCCGGACGTGCGGGAGTACGACGTGGGACCCGCCATCTCCGGCCTGACCTGGCGGGAGGTGCGGGAGCGGCACCCGGAGGTGTGGGCGGCCTTCCGGGAGCGGAGCGGTCCGTACCCGGCGCTGCCGGGCGAGGAGGGGCGGGAGGCTTTCCGGGCCCGGGTGTGCGCCGCGCTCTGGGCGCTGGAGGCACCCCACCCGGACGGTGTGGTGGCGGTGGTGACCCACGGCGGGCCCATCGCCGTCTTCTGCCTGGCGGTCCTGGGCCTGCCGTACCGGCGACCGCTGCCGTTCCAGCTGGACAACGCGTCGCTGACGGCGGTGGAGGTGCGCGACGGCCGCGGGGCGCTCCTCACGGTGAACGATACGTGCCACCTGGTGCCGGAGTAGCCCCCGGCCGGCGGTTCGCTTCACGGTGGTCCGCGGGCCGTGCTATAGTGCTGGACGCCGCAAGACCCACGCAGGGAGGTTCGCGAGCCATGGACGAGCAGGCGAAGAAGACGGCCCTTCTCATGATCCCCTACGGGCTCTACGTGCTGGGCACCCGGGCCGGGAGCGACGTGAACG
>DATCLE010000012.1:0-4704 GCA_036564075.1 Dehalococcoidia bacterium | reverse complement strand
TCCTGTGGCTGGTGGCCTTCACCGCCTTCACCGTCACGGCGGGGCTGATCCTGGCGGTCCTCACCTCCCGGGTCCGGTACGAGGCGGTGGCCCAGTCCGCCATCTTCATCCCCGTGGCCATCTCCTTCGTGGCGGCGGCGGTCATCTGGCGGTTCATGTACGACTTCAACGCCAACATCGGCACCGTGAACGCCGTGGTCACCGCCCTGGGCGGCGACGCCACCGCCTGGCTCCAGAGCACGGACGCCCCCTGGCGCTGGCTGGTGGAGGTGGGCCCGCGGGAGCTGCCCAGCCCCATCCAGCTCAACAACTTCTCCCTGATCATGGTGGGCGTCTGGATGTGGACCGGCTTCGCCATGGTGGTGCTCTCCGCCGGGCTGAAGAGCATCTCCCCGGAGATCCTGGAGGCCGCCCGGGTGGACGGCGCCAATGAGTGGCAGATCTTCTGGCGGATCATCATCCCCATCCTCTCGCCCACGCTGGCGGTGGTGGCCACCACGCTGGTCATCAACGCCCTCAAGCTCTTCGACCTGATCTGGGTGATGACCGGCGGCCGGTTCCAAACGGACGTCATCGCCACGCTGTTCTTCAAGGAGGCGTTCATCATCCGGGACTTCGGCGTGGGGGCGGCGCTGGCGGTGATCCTGCTCCTGGCGGTGGTGCCCGTCATGCTCATCAGCCTCCGCCGCTTCCAGTTCCAGGAGGAGACGCGCTGATGCCGGCACCCGGCAGCACGGTCCGCAAGGACATCCCCGCCGCATCCGGGGCCAAGACCGCCTGGTGGAAGCAGGTGCTGCCGCCCCCCCGGCGGCTGCCGCTGCACGCGGCGGTCATTGCCCTGGCGGTGCTGTGGAGCGTGCCCACCATTGCCCTGCTGGTCAGCTCCTTCCGGGAGCCGGCGGCCATCTCCGTCTCCGGCTGGTGGAATGCCCTCACGAACCCGTGGCAGTTCACCCTGAGCAACTACGATACCGTACTGCAGAACCGGGGCATGGGCCGGGCCTTCCTGAACACCGTCATCCTCACGGTGCCCAGCACCGTCCTGGTGATCCTGGTGGCCGCCCTGGCGGCGTACGCCTTCGCCTGGATGCAGTTCCCGGCCCGGAACGTGCTGTTCCTCTTCGTCGTGGCGCTGCTGGTGGTGCCCCTGCAGATGACGCTGATCCCGGTGCTGCGGCTCTACACGGAGCTCCGGGTAGACGTGGAGCTGCCGCTGCTGGGCGGCAGCCTCTTCGGCGTCAACAGCTTCGCGGGGATGTGGCTGGCCCACACGGCGTACGGGCTGCCCTTCGCCGTGTTCCTGCTGCGCAACTTCTTCGGCTCCCTGCCGCGGGACCTCTTCGAGTCCGCGTACCTGGACGGCGCCTCGGACCTCCAGGTCTTCACCCGCATCGTCCTGCCGCTGGCGGCGCCGGCCATTGCGGCGCTGGCCATCTTCCAGTTCCTCTGGGTCTGGAACGACCTCCTGGTGGCCCTGGTCCTGCTGGGCGACCCGGCCCTCTTCCCCATGACGGTCCAGATCCAGAGCCTGGTGAGCTCCTTCGGCCAGAACTACCAGGTCCTGACGGCGGCGGCCTTCGTCTCCATGGCGGTGCCCTTGCTGGTCTTCTTCCTCCTCCAGCGGTACATCGTCCAGGGGATCCTGGCGGGCGCCGTGAAGGGCTGACGCCGCAGGCGGGAAGGGGGAGGCCATGGCGAGCGTGACGTTTGACCACGTGACCAAGCGGTTCGACGGCGTGGTGGCCGTGGACGACCTGACGCTGGAGATCCCGGACCGGGAATTCCTGGTGCTGGTGGGACCCTCCGGCTCCGGCAAGTCCACGGCCCTGCGGCTCCTGGCCGGCCTGGAGGAGATCACCGAGGGGGACATCTACATCGGCGACCGGCGGGTGAACAACGTGGCGGCCAAGGACCGGGACATTGCCATGGTGTTCCAGTCCTACGCCCTCTACCCCCACATGTCCGTGTACGACAACATGGCCTTCGGGCTCTCGCTGCGGAAGGTGCCTAAGGAGGAGATCCGCTCCCGCGTGTACGAGGCGGCGCAGATCCTGGGCATCGAGGAGCTGCTGGACCGGAAGCCGCGCCAGCTCTCTGGCGGCCAGCGGCAGCGGGTGGCGCTGGGCCGGGCCATTGTCCGGCACCCGGCCGTCTTCCTTTTTGACGAGCCGCTCTCCAACCTGGACGCCAAGCTGCGGGTGCAGACGCGGGCGGAGATCAGCAAGCTGCACCTGCGGCTGGGCACCACCTTCATCTACGTCACCCATGACCAGGTAGAGGCCATGACCATGGCCACCCGCATTGCCGTCATGAACTACGGCGCCCTCCAGCAGGTGGGCCCGCCCCAAGAGCTGTACGACCACCCCCGCAACATGTTCGTGGCCGGCTTCATCGGCAGCCCCGCCATGAACTTCTTCGATGTCCGCGTGACGGGCGAGCGGGAGGCGCTGGAGCTGGACGCCGGGGCCTTCCGCGTGCCGGTGCCGCCGGACCGGGCTCCGGCCCTGGCGCCCTACCTGGGCAAGCAGGTCGTCTTCGGCATCCGGCCGGAGAACATCCACGACCGGGCCTTCCAGCCGCCGGACATCCGGGGCGCGCCGGTGACCGCCACGGTGGAGGTCACGGAGCTCATGGGGAACGAGATCTTCCTCCACCTGGTCACGGACGGACGGCCGTTCCTGGCGCGGGTGGACCCCCGCACGCGGGCGCAGCCCGGCCAGCGCATGGACGTGGTCTTCAACCTGGACCGGATGCACGCCTTCGACCCGGAGACGGAGCTCACCATCACGGACTGAGGCCCGCCGTCAGCCGCCCTCCTCCGGCGGGACGCGGCGGCCGGGCAGCAGCGCCCCCCAGCCGCCGCCCAGGCGCGCCGTCATACGGCCCGGGATCACGGCGAAGGTCATCAGGACGAAGCCCGCGGCGGTGCTGTGCAGCAGCGGCAGCGCGCCGTAGTCCAGGAACCACGGCGCCAACACCAGCCACAGGCCCGCGCCCACGTTGGCCCAGCGCAGGGACCGGCTCGCCTCCCAGACGGCGATCACCGCCACGGCCGCCGCCACCGGCCCTACGATGCGGTCGTTGGTGCGGGCGGCGCCGCCGTAGCCCAGCACGGCCGGGGCCGCCATCAGCCAGAGCCCCACCGCCGCGTTCACCAACCTCGGCCACACGGCCTGTCCCCTTCCTTGCGGGCCGCCGCCCGCTCCCGGTCCGTGCCCCAGAAGGCGCGCCAGAGGGAGCCACCCCGGCCCCGGCGGCGCTTGAGGTGCTGGAGGCTGGCCAGCACCTCGTCCATGGCGGGCCCGATCATGAGCACGGAGACGGCGGCGGTGATCAGGCAGAGGGTGCACCAGGCGTCGTACAGTACAGGCTGGAGGATGACCAGCGTGACGCTGACGGCGCCCAGCGGCCCCACCGCCAGCCCGAAGGCGATGACGAGCCACGGCATGCGGCGCCAGCGGTCCCGCCCGCCCACGCCACCGGTGACGGCGTCCAGCAGGTAGCCCAGCGCACCCAGGGCGGCGTCCGGCACGGGCAGCAGGTGCGAGACCCGCGAGTTCAGGATGACGCGGCTGCCGTCGCCGAAGAACGGCTCCCAGACGCTGCCCAGCACCTCCCACTGGTAGAGCGCCAGGTACCCCGCCACCAGGAAACCGCCCGCCGCCAGCAGGACGATGGGCAGCCGCTCCCGGAGCGTGGAGGGGTTGTAGCTCCAGCCCGGCGGCGCGTCTGCCGCGGGGCCCGGCCGGGCGCTCACCGCCTCCGGCCCAGGAGCGCGGCGCCCGCCACCCCGGCCGCGGCGGCCGCGGCCGCCAGCCAGCCCCGGTGGGTATTGGCCCAGAGCTGGAAGCTATGGCCGTGGGCCCGGGCGTCGAAGTCGCCGTGGGCGCCGTGGTCGCCGGGCACCGGCTCCCAGAGGTTATCCGGCCGGTGCGGGTCCTCCGGGCCATCGTACTGCTGGGAGTCGTAGCCGGTCTTCGCCAGGTACCAGTCCGCCAGCCCCGGCGCCAGCCGGTTGCCCCAGATGGCGCGGACCGTGGACCAGCCCACCGCCAGCTCCCGGCGCCGGTGGGAGGCCGCCCACAGGACGGCCGCCGCCGCCACCTCCGGCTGGTAGATGGGCGGCACCGGCTGGGCCTTGCGCGGCAGCCGGCTCTTCACCCAGTTGAACTGGGGCGTGTTGACGGCGGGCAGTTGCACCATGGTGACGCGGACGCGGCTCCCCTCGTGCTGGAGCTCCGTCCGCACCGCCTCCGTGAAGCCCTGGATGGCGTGCTTGGCGCCGCAGTAGGCGGACTGGAGCGGGATGGCCCGGTACGCCAGCGCGGACCCCACCTGGACCACCACGCCCCGGTCCCGCGGCACCATCCGCCGCAGCGCCGCCAGGGTGCCCCAGACGTAGCCCAGGTACGTCACCTCCGTGACGCGGCGGAACTCCTCCGGCGTCATGGCCAGGAACGGCGAGAAGACGGAGGTCATGGCGTTGTTCACCCAGACGTCGATGGGCCCCAGCTCCGCCTCCACCTGCGCCGCGGCCGCCTCCACCTGGGCGGGGTCCGCCACGTCCACGGGCACCGCCACCGCCCGGCCACCCGCCGCCTCCACCTCCCGGCGGGCGCCGGCCAGGCCGTCGGCTCCGCGGGCCAGCAGGCCCAGGTGCGCCCCCCGCCGGGCGAAGGCCCGCACCGTGGCCCGGCCCACGCC
>DATCLE010000011.1:0-7308 GCA_036564075.1 Dehalococcoidia bacterium | reverse complement strand
GGGGGTGAGGAGGCGGCGCTGTTTGCCGCGGACCTCTTCCGTATGTACAGCCGGTACGCGGAGCGCAAGGGTTGGAAGACGGAGGTGCTCTCCACCAGCCCCAGCGAGATGGGCGGCTTCAAGGAGATCATCGTCGAGATCAACGGCCGCGGCGCCTTCTCCCGGCTGAAGTGGGAGTCCGGCGCCCACCGGGTGCAGCGCGTCCCCGTCACGGAGACGCAAGGGCGCATCCACACCTCCACCGCTACGGTGGCCGTGCTGCCGGAGGCGGAGGAGGTGGAGCTGGAGATCAACGAGAACGACCTGCGGGTGGACATCTTCCACAGCGGCGGCGCCGGCGGCCAGAACGTGAACAAGGTGGCCACCGCCGTCCGCATCACCCACCTGCCCACCGGCATTGTGGTGGTCTGCCAGGATGAGCGTTCCCAGCTCAAGAACCGGGTGAAGGCCATGGCGGTGCTGCGCTCCCGCCTGCTGGACCTGGAGCAGCGCAAGCAGATGGAGGAGATCAGCGAGGCCCGTCGCGCCCAGGTGGGCACCGGCGAGCGGTCCGAGAAGATCCGCACCTACAACTTCCCCCAGGACCGCGTCACCGACCACCGCATCGGCCTCACCGTCCACAACCTGGAGGCGGTCCTGGACGGCGACCTGGACGAGATCATCGACGCGCTGATCCTCCACCAGCAGACCAGGCAGCTGGAGGCACAGGGCGTGTGACCGGTCCGGCCAGCGGCGTCACCATCCAGGAGGCGCTCCGGCGGGGCGCCGCCGCCCTCCGCTTCGCCGGGGTGGAGGAGCCGGAGCTGGAGGCGGAGATCCTGCTCCGCCACGTGCTGGGCCTCAGCCGCGCCCAAATCATCACCCGCTTCCCCCAGGACCTGAGCCCGGAGCAGCAGGCCGCCTTCCAGGACCTGCTGGACCGCCGCCGCGCCCGCCAGCCCACGGCGTACCTGGTGGGCCACCGGGAGTTCTACGGCATGGAGTTCCTGGTGACCCCCGCCGTCCTCATCCCGCGGCCGGAGACGGAGCTGGTGGTGGAGGCGGCGCTGGAGATCGGCCGGCGCATGGCCGCGTCCGGCACGCCGCCGGTGGTGGTGGACGTGGGCACCGGCAGCGGCGTCATCGCCGTGTGCCTGGCGCAGCGCCTGGTCCCCTCCCGCGTCATCGCCACCGACGTCTCCGCCGGCGCCCTGGCCGTGGCCGGCTACAACGCCCGCCGCCACCGGGTGGCCGGCCGCATCGAGTTCCGCTGCGGCGACCTGCTGGACCCCGTGCCCGAGCCCGCGGACCTCATCGTCGCCAACCCGCCCTACATCCCCACGGACGCCCTGGCCGCCCTCCCGCCGGAGATCCGGGACCATGAGCCGCGTCAAGCGCTGGACGGCGGGCCGGACGGCCTGGCCGTGATCCGCCGTCTGCTGGCCCGCGCCCCCGGCCACCTGCGGCCCGGCGGCGCCGTGGTGCTGGAACTGGGGCACGGCCAGGCCCCCGCCGCGACGGACCTGGCCCGCGACGCCTTCCCGGGCGCGGACGTGGCGGTGCGGCAGGACCTGGCGGGGCACGACCGCGTCATGGTGGTCCAGACGGCGGGCGGCCCGTAGCGGCGCCCGCTGGACGGGCGCCGCGCCGCACGGTACTGTGGGAGCAGCCGCCCCCAGGAGGAGGCCCGCATGTCCGCTCCCGTCACCTTCGGCGTGCTGCCGGGCCACGACGAGTCCGGCGACGTGGTGGGCACCAGCCAGCTCGCAGAGGCGCTGGGCTTCCACTCCGTCTGGTTCGGCGACCACGTGCTGTGGTACGTGCCGGTGCCGGACCCCTTCGTCCTGCTCTCCCACGTGGCGGCCCAGACGGAGCGCGTCCTCCTGGGCACCGGCGTCTACCTGGCGCCCCTGCGCCCGCCCCCGGCGGTGGCCAAGCAGGCCGCCACCCTGGACCTCATCTCCGGAGGGCGCTTCATCTTCGGCGTGGGCGTGGGCGGCGAGAACCCCGTGGAGTACGAGGCCTCCGGCGTCCCGCTGCGGGAGCGCGGCCGCCGCCTGGACGAGACCCTGGAGATCTGCCGCCTCCTCTGGAGCGGCGAACGGGTCTCGTACCAGGGGCGCGTCTTCCGCGTGCCGGAGACGCGGCTGGACACGCCGCCTGCCCGGCCCGGCGGTCCCCCCATCTGGGTGGGCGGCCGGTCCGAGGGCGCGCTCCGGCGGGCGGGCCGCCTGGGCGATGGCTGGCTGGCCTTCGTGGTGACGCCGGAGCGGTTCGCCGGGTCCTGGGACGCCGTGCGCCGCCACGCCGAGGCCGCCGGCCGCAATCCCGACGCGCTCACCCCGGCCCTCCAGATCTGGTGCCAGCTTGCCCCCACGGAGGAGGAGGCCCTGGCCGCCATTGCCCCGGCCATGGAGGCCATGTACCGCACGCCCTACGAGCGGTTCCGCCGCTACACCATCGCCGGGACGCCGGAGCAGTGGCTGGAGCGGCTGCGGGCGTTCACCCGGGCGGGCGTGCGTCACTTCAACCTGATCTTCGCGGCGGGAGACGTCCGGACCCAGATGCTCCAGTTCGCGGAGGAGGTCCTGCCCCATGCGGGGTCGCTGACGTAGCCGCCGCCGGTCTCTCCGGCTGACCCCTTCTCTTACGCTCTTCCTACAAACTCGCTATGTCCCTCCTACACCTGCCTCTCTAGCATGGGACGTACCCCACCGCTGGGCAGTCTCCCCTGACCAGACCCCCGCACTGCTCGGTTGCCCGCCCACCCTAACACCATACCCGGCCCGGGGCTGACCATGCGGGAGACACAGCGGGTAGAGCCGGAGCGGCTCTCACGACCGGTCGTTCTACAGCGGCCGGGGACCGCCGCGCCCGGCCGCGCCGGATCCCCTCCCACCTCCACCGCGATCCTCGCCCCGCCCCCGCACTGGGGCTACAGCCCGCTGAAGCGCGCCGTAGACGTGGCGGGCGCCGCCGTGCTGCTGGCGGCCCTCTCGCCGCTGTTCCTGGCCCTGGCCGCCCTCATCTGCCTGGACTCCCGCGGCCCCGCCATCTACCGCCAGCAGCGCGCCGGCTACCGGGGCCGCCCCTTCCGGTGCTACAAGTTCCGCACCATGCGGGACGGCGCCGACTCCCTCCTGGCCCGCGATCCCGGCCTCCGGGCGGAATTCGCCGCCCGCTGGAAGCTGGAGCGGGACCCGCGGGTCACCCGCGTGGGCCGCTGGCTCCGGCGGACCAGCCTGGACGAGCTGCCCCAGCTCTTCAACGTCCTCCGGGGCGAGATGAGCCTGGTGGGCCCCCGGCCCGTCCAACCGGACGAACTGCGCCGCCAGTTCGGTCCGTACGCCGCGGCCGTCACCAGCGTGAAGCCCGGTCTCACGGGCCTCTGGCAGGTCTCCGGCAGGTCCGCGCTCCCCTACCGGGAGCGGGTCCGGCTGGAGCTGGAGTACGTGCGGCGCCGCAGCCTCCCCTACGACGTGGCGATCCTCCTGCGGACGGTCCCCGCCGTGCTGAGCGGTCGAGGTGCTGCCTGATGTCGCAGCGGGCGGCCGGCGGCCGGGGCGGAGGCACCACGCCCCCTCACCTCCTGCTGGTCAGCACCCACTACTGGCCGGAGGAGACGGGGAACGCCCCGTACGTCACGGACCTGGCGGAGCACCTGGCCCGCCGGGGCCTGCGGGTGACCGTGCTCACGGGGATGCCCCACTACCCCCGCTGGCAGATCTTCCCCGCCTACCGCGGGGCCCTGCACCTGCATCAGACGGTGAACGGCGTGGCGGTGCGACGGTTCCGGCAGTACGTGCCCGCCCGCCAGACCGCGGCCCGCCGCGCCCTCTACGAGGCGTCCTTCCTGGTCAACGCGCTGCCCCACGCCCTGACGGAGCGGCCCGCCGCCGTCCTGGCCGTGGTGCCCGGCCTGGCGGGCGGCGTGGCGGCAGCGGCGGCCGCCGCCCGCTGGCGGGCGCCCCTGGGCCTCATCTTCCAGGACCTGGTGGGCAACGCCGCCGCCCAGAGCGGCGTGCCGGGCGGCGGCCCCGTCTCCGGCGTCACCCGCCGGCTGGAGGCCTGGACGGCCCGGCGGGCCGCGGCGGTCGCCGTCATCTCTGACGGGTTCCGCCCGTACCTCCGGCGGCTGGGCGTGCCGGAGGGCCGCATGGTCACGTTGCGGAACTGGTCGCGCGCGGGCGGTCCCCCCGGCGGGCGGCGTCCCGCCCGGGAGGCGGAGCGAGCCCGCCTGGGCTGGCGCCAGGACCAGCAGGTGGTCCTGCACGCCGGCAACATGGGGCTGAAGCAGGGGCTGGAGCACCTGCTGGCGGCGGCGCGGCTGGCCGTGGGCAGCCGGCCACACCTGCGCTTCGTGCTCATGGGCGATGGGAGCCAGCGGACCGCCCTGGCCGCCGCGGCGGCGGGCTGCCCCAACGTCTCCTTCCTGGACCTCCAGCCGGAGGGCCGCGTGGCGGGCGTGCTGGACGCCGCCGACGTCCTCCTGGTGCACGAGCGGCGCAGCGTGGTGAGCATGTCGCTCCCCAGCAAACTGACGGCGTACTTCGCCGCCGGGCGGCCGGTGGTGGCGGCCGTGGCGCCGGGCAGCGAGACGGCCCGGGAGGTACTGCGGGCGGGCGCCGGCCTGCTGGTGCCGCCGGAGGAGCCGGCGGCGCTGCTGGCGGCGCTGGACCGGCTGCACGCGGACCCCGCCCTGGCCGAGGACCTGGGCGCGCGCGGGCGCAGGTACGCCGCCACGCACCTGAGCCGCGGCCGGCTGCTGGCCCGCGCGGCGGAGTTCGTCCAGGGGTTGTACGGCGGTGGGCGCCTGCCGGAGGCGGCGCGGAGCGTGGAGAGGGTGTCATGACCAGGAAGGCGGTGATCACGGGCATCACGGGGCAGGACGGCTCCTACCTGGCGGAGCTGCTGCTGGCGAAGGGTTACGAGGTCCACGGCGTCATCCGGCGCTCCAGCAGCTTCTCCACCGGCCGCATCGAGCACCTCTACCGGGACCCCCACGCCCGAGACATCCCCCTGGTCCTCCACTACGGCGACCTGACGGACGCCGCCTCCCTCCAGAAGGTGATCTGGGACGTGCGGCCGGACGAGGTCTACAACCTGGGGGCGCAGAGCCACGTGGCCGTGAGCTTTGAGATGCCGGAGTTCACGCTCGACGCCACGGGCATGGGGACGCTCCGCCTGCTGGAGGTCCTGCGTCGCGCGGACTGGCCGGTGCGCTTCTACCAGGCGGGCAGCAGCGAGATGTTCGGCCAGGCGCGGGAGCGCCCGCAGCGGGAGGACACGCCGTTCCAGCCCCGCAGCCCCTACGCGGCGGCCAAGGCCTTCGCCCACCACCTGACGGTGCAGTACCGGGACGTGCACGGCCTCTTCGCCTGTAACGGCATCCTCTTCAACCATGAGTCGCCCCGCCGGGGGGCCACCTTCGTCACCCGCAAGATCAGCCGGGGCGTGGCCCGGATCCTGGCCGGCCGGGAGCACACCCTCTACCTGGGCAACCTGGACGCCCGCCGGGACTGGGGCTACGCGCCGGAGTACGTGGAGGCCATCTGGCGCATGCTCCAGCAGCCGGAACCGGACGACTACGTGGTGGCCACGGGCGAGATGCACAGCGTCCGGGAGTTCGCGGAGGCGGCCTTCGCCCTGGCGGGGCTCCGGTGGTCGGACTACGTGGCGGTGGACCCGCGGTACTTCCGCCCCGCAGAGGTGGACGAGCTGTGCGGCGACCCGGCCAAGGCACGTACCCGCCTGGGCTGGGAGCCCCGCACCCGCTTCCCGGACCTGGTCCGCATCATGCTGGCGGCGGACCTGCGGGGAGAGGGCGTGGACCCCGCGGACGTCATGGACCTGCCCCACGGCGGGCCGGCGGAGGTGGCCGATGGACGGCACGAGCTTCTGGTCTGAGCGCTCGGTGATGGTGACGGGGGGCGCCGGCTTCCTGGGCCGCCACGTGGTGGCGGAGCTGGCCGCCCGCGGCGCCGCGCGGATCTTCGTCCCCCGCAGCCGCGACTTCGACCTCCGCGACCCGGACGCCGCCCGCCGGGCCCTGGACCGCGCCCGGCCGGACCTGGTCATCCACCTGGCCGCCGTGGTGGGCGGCATCGGCGCCAACCGCGCCCAGCCCGGCCGCTTCCTCTACGACAACGCCATCATGGGCCTCCAGCTCATGGAGCTGGCCCGCCGCTTCGGCGTGGCGAAGTTCGTCACCGTGGGCACCATCTGCGCCTACCCCAAGCACGCGCCCGTGCCGTTCCGCGAGGAGGACCTCTGGAACGGCTACCCGGAGGAGACCAACGCGCCCTACGGCCTGGCCAAGAAGCTGCTCCTGGTGCAGGGACAGGCGTACCGGGAGCAGTACGGCTTCAACGCCATCCACCTGCTGCCGGTCAACCTCTACGGCCCCGGCGACAACTTCGACCCCGAGAGCTCCCACGTCATCCCCGCCCTCATCCGTAAGTGCGTGGAGGCGCGCGACGCCGGGGCCCGCTACATCCAGGCCTGGGGCACCGGCACCGCCTCCCGGGAGTTCCTCTACGTGGCGGACGCCGCGGAGGGGGTGGTCCTGGCGGCGGAGCGGTACGACGGGGCGGAGCCGGTGAACCTGGGGACGGGGCAGGAGATCACCATCCGCGAGCTGGCAGCGCTCATCGCCGGGCTCACGGGCTTCCGGGGCGAGATCCGGTGGGACCCCAGTCAGCCGGACGGCCAGCCCCGCCGCAGGCTGGACGTTTCCCGCGCCGCCGAACGGTTCGGCTTCCGGGCCGCCACGCCGCTCCGGGAGGGGCTCCGCCGCACCATCGCGTGGTACGAGGCGCAGCGGGCCGTCCCGGCGGGGGCCGCCGCGGGCGGCCGGGACGGAGGCTGACGGCCGTGATCCACTCCAGGGACGGGTGCAGGGGGCACAGGGGATGAGCGCCGTGGCGTCCCTCCGGCAGCAGGCCAGACAGGCCCTCACGGTGGTGCGGCTCCAGCCGTTCGATACGTCCACGCGGGACGGGCGCTCCCTGGAGCGATACCGGCGCGCCGTGCTGACCACGCTGGCTGCCGCCGTGAACCGCTTCGGGGCGGTTGGTGTGGCGCTGCTGAGCGTGCCGCTGGCCCTCCACTACCTAGGGGCGGAGCGCTACGGCCTCTGGCTCACCATCACCACCGCCACGGCATGGCTGGGCTGGCTGAGCCTGGGCCTGGGTCCCAGCCTGCTGAACCACCTCTCCGCCGCCACCGGCCGCGACGACCCGGAACAGGGGCGCCGCCTGGTGGCCACCGCCTGGTGGTTGCAGACAGGCATCGCCGCCGCCGTGGTGGGGGTTGTGGGCGCCCTCTACG
>DATCLE010000010.1:0-5353 GCA_036564075.1 Dehalococcoidia bacterium | reverse complement strand
GCGCACAACTGTACCAGGCCCGGCCCGGCGCGTTCAAGCGCGTGTGCCCGGCGCGCCGGTTCCTCCGGTGCGGCGGCGGGCCTCCTGGGGGGCGGCGGTCACGGGAGGGTGAGGGAACCCCCGGGCCTCTGCTCCTCCAGCAGCGCGTAGACCAGGTCCATGTTCAGGGCCGCGCGGACGTGGGCGGCCAGCCGGTCGTACTCGGCGTCCCGGTCCAGCGTCACCAGGCCCTCCGGCAGCACGGCGCCCTTGCGCGCCGCCAGGTTGGCCAGGACGCGCCGGCGGAGCCCGTTCGCGGCGAAGAGGCCGTGGACGTACGTGCCCCAGACCCAGCCCCCGACGTCCAGGGCGCCGTCCGGTGCCTCCGCCGGCCGTCCGGAGCGGGAGAGGATGCGGAGGGCCGGCGGGCCCGCGTGCTCCGTCCGCCCCATGTGGATCTCGTACCCCTCCACCTCCAGCCCCTCGGCGCCGGCCAGCAGCCCCCGGCCGGCCTCCACCCGGGCCCGGACGCGGTGGGTGGCCTTCTCCGCCGCGAAGGTGGTGACGGCGGGCAGGAGGCCCAGGCCCGGCGTCTCCGTCTCCTCCGACTCCACGCCCAGGGGGTCCCGGATCGCCTCCCCCAGCATCTGGAAGCCGCCGCAGATCCCCAGCACCGCGGTGCCCGCCGCCGCCCTGGCCGTCACCGCCGCCGCCAGGCCGGACTCCCGCAGCCAGCGCAGGTCCGCCGCCGTGCTCTTGCTGCCCGGCAGCACTACCAGGTCCGGCGCCCCCAGGTCCCCCGGGCGGGAGACGTACCGCACGCGGACGCCGGGCTCGGCGGCCAGGGGGTCGAAGTCGTCGAAGTTGGCGATGCGGGGCAGGCGCACCACGGCCACGTCCACCACGGCGGGCGCGGCCTCCTCCCGCCGCTCGTCCAGCGCCACCGAGTCCTCCTCCGCGATGCGGAGGTCCCGGAGGTAGGGGACCACGCCGGCCACCGGCACGCCGGTGCGGGCGGTCAGGAACTCCACGGCGGGCTCCAGGAGGGCGCGGTCGCCCCGGAACTTGTTGATGACGAAGCCGCGCACCAGGGCGCGCTCCGCCGGCTCCAGCAGCTCCAGCGTGCCCACGAAGGCGGCGAAGACCCCGCCGCGGTCGATGTCCCCCACCAGCAGGACGGGGCTGCCGGCGTAGCGGGCCACCCGCATGTTGACGATGTCGGCGGCCTTGAGGTTGGGCTCCGCCGGGCTGCCGGCGCCCTCCATCACCACCAGCTCGAAGCGGGAGCGGAGGGCGTCCAGGCTCTCCGTGACGGCGCTCCACAGTTCGCCGCGCCAGCGGTAGTAGTCGCGGGCGCCGGAGCGGGCCACGGCGCGGCCCCGCACCACCACCTGGGAGCGGTGGTCCGCCTCCGGCTTCAGGAGGATGGGGTTCATCTCCACCGACGGCTCGATGCCGGCGGCCTCCGCCTGGACCGCCTGGGCGCGGCCCAGCTCACCGCCGTCCGGGGTGACGTAGGCGTTCAGGGACATGTTCTGGGCCTTGAAGGGGGCCACGGACCAGCCGTCCTGCCGGAAGATGCGGCAGAGCGCCGTCACCAGCAGGCTCTTGCCGGCGGACGAGGTGGTGCCCTGGACCATGAGGACGCGGGCCTGCGGCACGGAGGCAGCCTCCAGGGCCCGGCGGCCGGGCGCACGGAGGCCGCCGGGCGGTTCCCGGCCAGCGTAGGGGCGACGGTTTCGTGGTGTCAAGGCGGCGCGGGCGGCGCCGCGCTACGCGGCGATGCGGCCGTTCTGGGGGACGGCGGGGGCGGGCTTGCCTAGGTGGTAGCCCTGCCCGCACGTCACGCCCATGGTGCGGAGGACCTCCAGGATGGCCTCGCTCTCCACGAACTCCGCCACGCTCTCCATATCCAGGATCTCCGCTAGGCGGTGCATGGCCAGCACCAGTGCGCGCTGCTTGGGGTCGCTGGCCAGGGTGCGGATGAAGGAGCCGTCGATCTTGAGCTGGTCGATGGGCAGGTTACGCAGGTACGAGAGGGAGTTGAACCCCGCGCCGAAGTCGTCCAGGGCGAAGCGGCAGCCCAGGGCGCGGAGCCGCTGGAGCCAGCGCTCCGCCAGCACCAGGTCCTGGATGATGGCGGTCTCCGTGATCTCGAAGCCCAGGCGGCCGGGTCGGAGCTTCATGGCGCGGATGCGCCCTTCAATGAACTCCAGCAGGGCCTCGTCCGCCAGGCTGCGACCGGAGAGGTTGACGAAGATCCGCAGGTCCGGCTGGTGCTCCAGCGTCTCCAGCACGTGCTCCACCACCCAGCGGTCCAGGTGGGGCATGAGGCCGAACCGCTCCGCGGCGGGGATGAAGGTGGCCGGGCTGACCAGGTCACCGTCCTCGTCCCGCATGCGGAGGAGCGCCTCGTAGTGCTCCACGTGGCCGTCCACCAGCCGCACCACCGGCTGGTAGTGGACCTCGAACCGGTCCTCCCGGAGGGCGTCCTTGATGCGCGCGGCCCAGGCGTTGGCCTCTGAGAGGCGGTTGGAGATGTCCACCTCCGGCCGGTAGGCCACCACGCGGTTCCGCCCCTGCTCCTTGGCGGCGTACATGGCGGCGTCCGCCCGGGAGAGGACCACGGTTGGCTCGTCCCGGCCGTCGATGGCCACCAGCCCGATGCTGAGCCCCAGGTCGAACCGGTGCTCGCCGGTGTCCTCCAAGAGCTCGAAGCGGGCCTGCTCCACTGTCCGGCGGAGCTGCTCCGCAATGCGCCACGCCTCATCCAGGCTGGTCCCCTCCAGCAGCACCGCGAACTCGTCGCCGCCGAAGCGGGCCAGCAAGTCTTCCGGACGGAGGGATCGCTGGAGCAGCCGCGTGAGGCTGCCCAGCACCTGGTCGCCGGCGGCGTGGCCCAGCGTATCGTTCACCAGCTTGAAGTTGTCCAGATCCAGGAAGAGGAGCGCGCTGGGGATGCCGCGGGCCGCCCGCGCCACCGCGCGGGACATGGCGTCCTCCAGCACGTGGCGGTTGGGCAGGTTGGTGAGCGGGTCGTGGGTGGCCACGTAGGCCAGGCGCTCCTCCTGCTCCTTCCGGTCCGTGATGTCCGTGTGGGTGATGACCACGCCGCCCTCGTCCGACTTCAGCGGCATGACGCGCATGAGGAACCAGCGGTCCTGTTCCCGGGACGGGGCGTAGCGCTCCAGGGAGAAGATGGGCGCGGCGCCGGCCAGAACATCCCGGATGCCCTCCAGGACCTTCCGCGCCTCGCTCGCCCCCCGGCCGCGCACGCGCGCCAGCGCCTCCAGGTAGTTCTCCCCCGGCCGGATGCGCCAGAGGGGGCTGTTGCTGGTGGCCGCAAACCGCTCCCAGGCCTCGTTCACGGTGAGGACCACGCCGTTCCGGTCCAGTACGGCCACCTGGGCCACCAGGGAACTCAGCACCGCCCGGTTGAACGCCTCGCTCTTACGGAGCGCTTCTTCCGTGCGCTTCAGGTCCGTGATGTCCCGGACCACGCTGGTGACCAGCAGCTCGTCCGCCACGCGGATGTACGTCAGGCCCACGGAGACCGGGAACTCGGTGCCGTCCTTGCGCCGCCCTACCGCATCCGGATGGCCGGGCCGCATGGGGCCGGTGCGGGGGCGCTCCACGTACGCGTGCCGCAAGGCGATGTGGGCTTCATGGAGGTGCTCCGGCACCAGGAGCTCGATCTGCTGGCCCAGGATCTCCTCCCGCGCGTAGCCGAACATGGCTAGCGCGCGGCCGTTGGCGTAGTAGATCTCGCCGTCCGCCGTGCAGCAGATGATGGCGTCCGGGGACGCCTCAAAGACCTGGACCATGGCGGCAATCACCTGGCCAGGCACGTGTTGGCGGATGTGATCGATGATGGCCATACCATCCTCACGCCCGGCACGCCGGCGGACGCCGTCGCCGGATTCGGCGGATGTGCGAAGGTCGCTGCCCCCCATCTCGCAGCACCTTCGGGCGCGGGGTACGCCGCGCCGGCCGTCGTCCCCGGTGCGGTGCCGGGGCCGCGAGGGGTCCGGGGGCTGAAGACCTCCCGTCTCGCCTCGATCATCGGCACAAGGCGGGAGGCACTGGAGGGGTGGGGCCGCGCCATCTCTACCGATCGTTCTAACGAGGCGGCGGGGCTGGCGTTTCAGCGCCGCGGCGCCTCAGGAGAGGCGCATCTCGCTGGAGTGGCCGGGGAACATGCGGGCCTTGGGGTCGATGCGCATCTTGGCGGCGTTGGCGGCGATGGCCGCCTGGCCGAAGCCGGTGACGATGAGGTTCAGGGGGACGGAGCCCTCCACCGCGGCGATGTCGCCCGCGGCGAAGACGCCCGGCAGGTTGGTCTCCATGAGCCCGTTGGTGCGGATGTGGCGGTTGTCCGCCATCTCCAGGCCCCAGGAGTCGATGGGCCCCAGGGCCGCTTTGAAGCCGATGTTGATGAGCACCACGTCCACCTCCAGCTCCCGCTCCTCGCCGATGCGGTTCTCGAAGATGGTGGCGCCGCGGACGGTGCTGTCGCCGTGGACGCGCTTGAGCTCCCAGTGGGTGAGGACGGGGATGTCGCTGGCCATGAGCTCCGCCACGCTGGCTTCGTGGGCGCGGAACTCGGCGCGGCGGTGGATGAGGGTGATCTGCTTGGCCCAGCTCTTCAGGTTCAGGGCCCAGTCCACCGCCGTGTCGCCGCCGCCCACAATGAGCACCCGCTTGCCCCGGAAGGGCCGCTTGTCCTTCACGAAGTAGTAGACGCCCCGGCCCTCGAACTCGTCCACGCCCGGCCGGTCCAGCTTGTTGGGCTGGAAGGCGCCGATGCCCGCGGTGATGAGCACCGTGCGGGAGAGGTGGGCCTGGAGCGGCGTCCCCAGCCGCCACACCTCCTCGCCGTCCACGGCCGTCCGGGTGAGCGTCTCGATGCGCTCGTTGTAGACGAAGGTGGGGTTGAAGAGGGAGGTCTGCTGCACCAGGAGGGCCACCAGGTCCTTGGCCAGCACCTTGGGGTGGCCCGGGACGTCATAGATGAACTTCTCGGGGTAGAGGACGGCCAGTTGCCCGCCGGGCTCCGGCAGCGCCTCCACGATCTTCGTCCGCATCTCCCGCAGCCCGGCGTAGAAGGCGGCGAAGAGGCCGGTGGGCCCCGCCCCGATGATGGTCATGTCGTAGACGTCCTGGTGGCCCATGGGCGTTCCCTCCCGGGGGCGCGGGCGGCCCCGCCCCCCTGTTCTGATGGTCGGCGGCCCTTGGGTGGGCGTTGAGGCCGCGCCATCCGCACGATCAGCGTACCACGGGATGCCGGTGCGACATACGGCGCACGGGGAAGGGCGGCCGGGGCGTCAGGGGGCGGGCACCGCGCGGTCCTGGATCTCCCAGGCGTGGTCTAGGG
>DATCLE010000009.1:0-15132 GCA_036564075.1 Dehalococcoidia bacterium | reverse complement strand
AGGTACATCCACAGCATCAGCGCCACGCCCACCAGGTAGCGGATGTCCCGGTAGAAGAGGTTCAGGGCCGCCAGCGGGAGCGAGACGCCGACCGTGAAGATGAGCTGGATGGCGAAGATCACCGGCACCCACAGCACCATGAGCGAGAGCGAGTGCCGGTACAGGACGAAGAGGCTCACCAGCACCAAGGCACCGAAGGCTAGGTCCACCACCTTGCCCAGGACCGCGGCAATGGGCAGGATCTCCCGGGGGAAGTAGACCTTGGTGATAAGGCTGGCCGAGCCCGCCACGCTGTCCGTGGCCGAGGCCACGGCGTGGGAGAAGAAGGTCCACGGCAGCAGACCCACGTACAGGAAGAGCGGGTAGGGATACCCCAGGCTAAACAGGTTCAGCAGCGTGGAGAAGACGAAGGTGAGCACCGCCATCTGGAGCAGCGGGTTCAGCACGGCCCACGCGTAGCCCAGGATGGACTGTTGGTACTGGCTCTTCACGCCGCGCACCGTCATGTTCCAGAGGAGCTCCCGGCGCCCGGCCAGTTCCTTCAGGGCGGTGGGCAGCCAGCGGAGCCAGCCTCTGCGGGCTACCAGGGGGGTGGCCGTGGGAGCGGGGAACGTCTGCACGGTCGATTGCTTCCTCGGCATGGTGGACGGCTGGAAGGGCCGGCGTGGGGGCAACCGGTCCTCGGTGCATTCTAGCCGTCGAGGCTGCGGTAAGTAAAGGCGGGTCGGCCCCGGGGCCGGGCGCCGTTCGACACGGCGGCGTCCAGCCCCTACACTGGTCGCGGAGGGGTGGAGCAGCATCCCAGGGTGGGAGGAGCAGGCCGGCGGTGAAGGCGGTCATCATCGGCGGGGGCGTGGCCGGGCTGGCGGCGGCGTACCGGCTGCTCCAGCGGGGCCACCGGGCGGAGGTCTTCGAGGCGGGCCCGGACCTGGGCGGCCTGGTGCGCACGTTCCAGGTGGGCGGCACGCGCCTGGAGGCCTTCTACCACCACCTCTTCAAGACCGATACCCGCATCATCGACCTCATCCACGAGCTGGGCCTGGACGACCGCCTGATCTGGGCGGACTCCACCATCGGCTACTACACGGGGGGGCGGATCCACAACTTCACCACCTCCCTGGACCTGGCGCGCTTCCGCCCGCTCCCCTTCGCCGACCGCGTCCGGCTGGGCCTGGCCGGCCTCTACCTGCGCCGCCGCGCCGACGGCCGCGCCTACGATGCCCTGACGGTGAAGGAGTGGTGGACGCGGCACGCCGGGCGGCGCGCGTACGAGGTGGTGTGGGAGCCGCTCCTGCGCGGCAAGTTCGGCGAGGCGGCGGACGAGATCAGCATGGCCTGGCACTGGAGCAAGATCCGGCTGCGGTTCGCCTCCCGCCGGGGTGGGCCGCTCCAGCGGGAGCAACTGGGCTACCTGCTGGGCAGCTTCAGCGTCTACATCCAGGAGCTGGCCCGCCGGCTCCAGGACGGCGGCGCCGCCGTCCATACCGGAACCCCCGTCCGGGAGGTGCTGGTGTGCAACGGTCGCGCCGCCGGGGTGCTGCTGGAGGACGGGCGCCGGGTGGAGGCGGACGCCGTCATCGCCGCGGTACCGGCGGGCGTCTTCCGGAAGATCGCGCCCGCCGTGCCCCGGGAGTACCTGGACCGGCTGGATGCGGTGAGCTGGCAGTGGGCCCTCTGCATGGTCCTGGCCCTGGACCGGCCCTTCTCCCACATCTACTGGCTGAACGTGGGCGACCGCACCCTGCCGTTCCTGGCGCTGGTGGAGCACACCAACTTCATCGACGCCTCCCACTACGGGGGCAACCACGTCCTCTACATCTCCAACTACCTGCCGCCGGACCACCCGTACCTGAGCATGGGGGAGGAGGAGCTCTGGCAGCTCTACCTGCCGGCCCTCCGGCGCGTCAACCCCGCCTTCTCCCAAGCCTGGGTGCGGGACCGCTGGCTGTTCCACGGGCCCTACGCGCAGCCGGTGATCACCCGCGGCTACGCAGACCGCGTCCCGCCCCACCGGACGCCGGTGCCCGGCCTCTACCTGGCCACCATGAGCCAGATCTACCCGGAGGACCGCGGACAGAACTACAGCATCGTCATCGGCGAGCGGGCGGCGGACCTGGCGCTGGCGGACGCCGGAGGACGGGCCCCGTGAGGGCGGCTGCGGCCCGCGTCCCCGGCGGCCCCCGCCGTGGAGCGGCACCATGACGCCTCCCCTCTCCGTGATCATCCCGGCCTACAATGAGGCGGTGACCTTCGCCGGCGGCGCCCTGGACGCCGTGGCGGCGTACCTGGAGCGCCGCTGGCCGGGGGCGGAGCTGGTGGTGGTGGACGACGGCAGTACCGATGGGACGGCGGACCGGGTGGAGCAGGCCCGGGCCCGCCACCCGTGCCTCCGTCTGGTCCGTCGTCCGCACGGCGGGAAGGCCGCCGCCGTCCGCGCGGGCGTGGAGGCGGCGGCGGGCGAGGTGATCGCCTTCACGGACGCCGACCAGTCCACACCCATTGAGACGCTGGAGCCGGCGCTGGCGTGCATCGTCGCGGGGGCGGACGTGGTGATCGGCTCGCGGGAGGCGCCGGGCTCCGCGCGGATCAAAGAGCCCGTGTACCGGCACCTCATGGGCCGCGCCTTCAACCAGGTGGTGCGGCTGCTGGCAGTGCCGGGCATCCGGGACACGCAGTGCGGCTTCAAGGTCTTCCGGTCGGAGGCGGCCCGGGACCTCTTCCCGCGGCTGGTGGTCTACGGACCTGCCGCGGAGCCGGTGCGCGGCCCCTGGGTCACCGCCTTCGACGTGGAACTGCTGTTCCTGGCGCGGCGGCGCGGCTGGCGCATTGCGGAGGTGCCGGTGCGCTGGCGGCACGTGCCCACGGGGCACGTGCGGCCCCTGCGGGACGCCTGGCGCATGCTGCGGGACGTGCTGCGCATCCGCTGGTACGCCCTCCGGGGTCGGTATGGCCCCCCGCGGACGCGCGACGGCCCGTTGGCATAACGGGACCGGCGTGGTACTATGGGTGGGAACGGGATGGCGTGCGCGCCCGCCCGTTTTGTTTCGCCGGGGTGTAGCTCAGCTTGGTCAGAGCGCTGCGTTCGGGACGCAGAGGTCGGCCGTTCAAATCGGCCCACCCCGACCACGGGCCTCCGCTCCGGCGGTCCGTGCCCGCGGCGGCCATGGTGTAATGGTCAGCACGGCAGATTGTGGCTCTGTCGGCGAGGGTTCGAATCCCTCTGGTCGCCCCATGAGGCCCCACTGGACACGGGCCTCCAGGACGAGGCCGGGGACCAGCGCCCCGGCCTCGTCCTGTCCTACCGCCCTTCGAAGACCGGCTGCCGCTTCTCGAAGAACGCCTTCCGTGCCTCCTGGGCGTCCTTGCTCTGGAAGGCGCGCCGGATGTTGGCCAGCTCGTACCGCAACTGGGACTCCAGGTCAATGCCCGTGGCCCGGCGCAGCCCCCGCTTGGTGAGCCGCGCCGTGATGGGCGACCGCTCCGTCAGGAACGCGCAGTACTCCGCCAGCCGCTCCGGGAAGGCCTCGTCCGGCACCACCTCGCCCACCAGGCCCAGCCGCAGCGCCTCCTCCGCGTCCACCGTCCGGTTCTCCAGCAGGAACCGCATGGCCTGCTCGTAGCCGATGGCCTGCGGCAGCGTCCACGTCAGCCCGCCGTCCGGCGACCCGCCGATGCGCGGGTACCCCGCCATGAACCGCGCGCTCCGGGCCGCCAGCCGGATGTCCGCCGCCATGGCCAGGGAGAGCCCGGCCCCCACCGCCACGCCGTTCACGCCGGCCACCACCGGCTTATCGCACACCTCGCGCAGCACCAGCGCGAAGCGGCCCACCCAGCCCAGATCGTCCAGGAACTGGTCCTGCGCTGAGAGGGGCGAAGCGCTCTCGCCGGTCCCGCTCAGGTCCAGGCCGGAGCAGAAGGAGTCCCCCGTGCCGGTGATGGCCACCACCCAGACGGAGTCGTCCCGGGCGGCCTCCTCCACCGCCGTGACGATCCCCCACGCCAGCTCATCGGACAGGGCGTTCTTCTTCTCGGGCCGGTTCAGGACCACGGTGCGCACGTGGCCCTGGTTCCGGATCTCCAGCACCCCCATGGCTGCCTCCTTCACCGGCCGCTCGCTTGACAGGGGAGCGGCCTCACCGGGATAGTAATGCCTGCCGTAGACGCCGGGCAACGGGCAGGGCCGGGGGCACGCCGGTCCCCCCGGGGCCCGGACTCCTGAGAGGTGAGGCATGACGTTGGTGGAGTTCATGCAGGCGGAGATAGGGAGGCTGCACACGCTGCTGGAGCGCGCCGTGGCGGACCTCACGCCGGAGCAGTGGCATGCCGTGCCGGGCGGCGGCGCCAAGGCCAACACCATCGCCTTCGATATCTGGCACTACGTCCGCACGGAGGACAACATCGTCCGCTTCATCCTCCAGGACCGCCGTCCCACGGTCTGGATGGAAGGCGGCTGGGCAGAGCGGCTGGGCCTGCCGCCCGTGGCCCAGGGCACCGGCATGAGCACGGAGGAGGCCCAGGCCCTCCGCATTCGGGACCTGGACGCCTTCCGGCAGTACATGCAGGCGGTCTGGCGGAGCACGGAGGAGTACCTGGCCGGCGTGGACCCTGCCACCCTGGGCCGGCCGGTCCTGGTGAAGCCCCTGGGGGAGATGCCGGCGGCCCGGGCCTTCGGCCAGGTCTGCCTCACCCACGGCTTCACCCACCTGGGCGGCCTGGAGCTGGCCCGCACCCTGCTGGGCCTGCCCGCCGTCGTCGGCGTCTAGCCCCCGCGGGACAGACCAGGAACCCCCCAGCCGGAGGAGGAGGGACACAGATGAAGGTAGAGGCGGGCATCCCCACCAACGACCTCCGCCAGGCGGCGGAGTGGGCCCAGCGGTACGAGCGCCTGGGCTACGACGGCATCACCACGCCGGAGGTGAAGAACGACCCCTTCCTGCCCCTGGCGGCGGCCGCCACCACCACGGAGCGGATCGAGCTCTCCACCACGGCGGCCATCGCCTTCCCGCGGAGCCCCGCCGTCACCGCCATGATGGCGTGGGACCTGCAGCGGTCGTCCGGCGGCCGGTTCATGCTGGGGCTGGCCACCCAGGTGAAAGGACATAACGAACGGCGCTTCAGCACGCCCTGGGTGGGCCCGGCCCAGCCCCGCATGCGGGAGTACATCCGGGCCGTGCGGGCCCTCTGGAACACCTGGCAGACGGGCGCGCCCCTCAACTTCCAGGGCAAGTACTACACCTTCACCCTCATGACGCCGGAGTTCAACCCCGGGCCGGTGCCGTCGGGCCCGCCCAAGATCACCATCACCGCCGTAGGACCGGCCATGGCCCGCCTGGCGGGGGAGGTGGCGGACGGTGTCCGCATGCACGGCTTCTGCACCGCCAAGTACATCCAGGAGGTCATCTGGCCGGAGCTGCGGAAGGGCGCGGAGCGCGCCGGGCGGGACCCGCGGACGCTGGAGGTCTCCGGGGGCGGCTTCATCGTCACCGGCGCCACGCAGGCGGAGGTGGAGCGGAACCTGGAGGGCGCGCGGTCCCGCGTGGCCTTCTACGGCTCTACCCGCACCTACCACGGCGTCTTCGAGGCGCACGGCTGGACGGACATCGGCCCGCGGCTGCATGAGCTCTCCATCCAGGGCAAGTGGGACGAGATGCCCAAGCAGGTGCCGGACGACGTGCTGGAGGCCTTCGTGGTGATGGGCACGTACGATGAGATCGTGCCGAAGATCAAGGCGCGCTTCGGCGGCATCTGCACTCGCATCGGCTTCTCCATCCCGCTGCGCACGCCGGAGGACGAGGAACGCCTGAAGGCCATGATCCGCGAGCTACAAGCGGAGCCGGAGCCCGCCGGAGCGCGGTAGCGAACGGCGGCAGCGGCGGCGCCGGCCCGGGCCGGCGCCGCCGCTGCCGTGCCTGCGGGGCGGCGCCTAGCGGGAGACCAGCAGGATGCCGGCGGCCGTGGCCGCCCAGAGCAGGATGGCGGCGATGAGCGGCAGGTCCGAGAGGACGATCTCCTCCGGGCTGCCGCCCAGGTCCCGACGGTGGACCAGGTAGAGGTACCGGAAGATCCCGTACAGCACAAAGGGCACCGTGGCCAGCATGGCGTGGTTGTCCGGCAGGTTCTCCGCCGTGACGGTGTAGAGCGCGTAGGCCACCACCGTGGAGGAGGTGACCACCGCCGTCATCTGGTCCAGCAGCGGCAGGGTGTACTCGTCCAGGATGGGGCGGTGGTCCGCCGCGCCGTCGGCCAGGAGGGTGAGTTCGTTCCGGCGCTTGTTGATGCCCAGGAACAGCGCCCCCAGCATGGTGCAGACGTAGATCCAGGGGGAGAGGGGGATGTCCGTGGCCACGCCGCCCGCCACGGCCCGCAGGACGAAGCCCGTGGCGATGACCATGAGGTCCACAATGACCACGTGCTTCAGCCCGAAGGAGTAACCCAGCATCATGGCCAGGTACCCCGCCACCAGCGCCGCCAGCTCCCAGCCCACCGTGAGGGCCACGACGAGCGACTCGGCGGCCAGGGCCGCTGCCGTTCCCACGGCCAGCGGCGTCGAGACCAGCCCGCTGGCGATGGGCCGGTGGCGCTTCTTGGGGTGAACCCGGTCCTGCTCCCGGTCCCGCAGGTCGTTGACCAGGTACTCCGCGGAGGCGGCCATGGTGAAGGCCAGGAAGGCCACGCCGGCGCGGGCCAGCAGCGGCAGCCACGTGTCCGGCTGCCCCGGCTCCCACGCCTCGTCCACGGAGAAGACTACCGCCGCGAAGACCAGGAGGTTCTTCACCCACTGCTTGGGCCGGACCGCGCGCAGGAGGGCACGGGCCCGGGAGGGAGCCCGCGGACGGGGGCCTTCGGGCGCGGTGGCGGTGGCCGGTTGCTCCATGGGCTCGATCCTACGGGGGGGGCCTGAGGGCCGTCAACAGCCGGTCGGGTAGGTGCGGCGGGCGCCCCGCCCCGTTGACGGCGGGCGCGGGGGTATGGGACCATCCCCTCAGAGCGCGGCCCGCCCCCGGGCCGCGCTGCTCCCACACCCACCGTGTAGGCGGGCGGGCATGACGGTTGAGCCATTCGTCACGCAGGATCTCGCGGGCTGGGGCCGGTTCCCGGTGGAGCGCTGCCACCTCTTCCGGCCGGAGCGGCGGGACGCCGTGCCCGCCATCCTGGCGTCCGGCGGCCAGCCGTCCTACGTGGCCCGCGGGCTGGGGCGGAGCTACGGCGACGCCGCCCTCAACGCCGGGGCGGGCGTCATCGGCTACGAGCGGCTCAACCGCTTCATCGCCTTCGACCCGGAGAGCGGCGTGCTGGAGTGCGAGGCCGGGGCCAGCCTGGCGGAGATCATCCAGCACTTCCTCCCCCGTGGCTACTTCCTGCCGGTGACGCCCGGCACCAAATTCGTCACCGTGGGCGGCGCCATTGCCGCGGACGTCCACGGCAAGAACCACCACCGGGATGGCACCATCGCCCGCTTCGTCCAGGAGTTCACCCTGCTGACCCCGGGGGGCGAGGTGCTGACCTGCTCCCCGGACCGGAACGAGGACGTCTTCTGGGCCACGGCCGGCGGCATGGGCCTCACTGGCGTCATCCTCACCGCTAAGGTCCGTCTGCGGCCGGTGGAGACCGCCTACGTGCTGGTGGACTACCAGAAGGCCCGGAACCTGGAGGAGGCGCTGGGCCTCTTCGCCGAGTCCGACGAGCAGTACCAGTACTCCGTCGCCTGGATCGACTGCCTGGCCCGCGGCGCCGCCATGGGCCGGGCGGTCCTCATGCGCGGCAACCACGCGCCGGCGGCGGCGCTGCCGCGGGGCGTGCGGGACCCGCTGGCGCTCCCGGGCAAGGGGTGGCGTGCGGTGCCCGTGGAGCTGCCCTCCGGCCTGCTGAACCGCTTCACCGTGGGCGCCTTCAACGCGGTCTACTACGGGCGCCACCGGGATGTGCGTGGGGAGGTGGTGGACCTGGAGACGTTCTTCTACCCGCTGGACTCCGTCCACCACTGGAACCGCATGTACGGTCGGCGGGGCTTTGTCCAGTACCAGGTGGCGCTGCCCCCGGCCGCCGGCCCCCGCGGCCTGGCGGAGCTGCTGCGGCGGCTGGCCGGCTCCCGGCGTGCCTCCTTCCTGGCGGTGCTGAAGCGGTTCGGCCCGGCCAACCCCGGCCTCCTCTCCTTCCCCATGGAGGGGTACACGCTGGCGCTGGACCTGCCGGTGGGCCCCGGCCTGGTCCCCTTCCTGCATGAACTGGACCGGGTGGTGCTGGAGCACGGTGGGCGCGTCTACCTGGCCAAGGACGCCGTGCTGACGCCGGAGACCTTCGCCGCCATGTACCCCAACCTGGAGCGGTTCCGCGAGATCAAGCGCCGCCTGGACCCCCAGGGCCTCCTCTCCTCCTCCATGGCGCGGCGTCTGGGCATGGTGGCCGGGGAGGGCGTGCCCTCCGGGGCCGCCGGCGCGCGACGGGAGGCGTGACGGCGTGAGTTCCGTGCTGATCCTGGGGGCAACCTCCGGCATGGCCCGGGCCGTGGCGGCGGAGTTCGCCGCCCACGGGTACGACCTGGTCCTGGTGGGCCGCAACCGGCAGGAACTGGACGCCCTGGCGGCGGACCTGGCGGTCCGCTACCAGGTGCGGACAGACGTGCACCTGCTGGACGTGCTGAACTTCGACGACCACGAGCGGGTGCTTGGGGCGTGCCTGACCGCCGCCGGCGACGCGCTGGCCGGCGCGCTGCTGTTCTTCGGCTACCTGGGTGACCAGGCCCTGGCGGAGCGGGACTTCGGGGAGGCCCGCCGCATCATCGATACCAACTTCACGGCGTGTGTCTCCGTCCTCAACATCCTGGCCGGGCACTTCCAGGCGCGCCGCTCCGGCTTCATCTGCGCCGTCTCCTCCGTGGCCGGGGACCGGGGCCGTCAGAGCAACTACATCTACGGCGCCGCCAAAGGGGGGCTCTCCATCTACCTCCAGGGGCTGCGGAACCGCCTCCACCGCTCCAACGTCCGCGTCATCACCGTCAAGCCGGGCTTCGTGGACACGCCCATGACCTACGGCCGGCAGGGGATGTTCCTGGTGGCCTCGCCCAAGGCCGTGGCCCGGGGCATCTACCGGGCGGTGGAGAAGGGGACGGACGTGGCGTACCTCCCCTGGTTCTGGCGGCCCATCATGTTCGTCATCCGGAGCGTGCCGGAGCCGGTCTTCAAGCGGCTGCGCCTCTAGCGCCCGGTCCGCGTCCCTCGGTTGACCGGCGGTGCGGGGATGGGATAGCATGCCCTGGGTGCCGGTCCGCCGGGACCGGCCCGTCCGGCGCACCCCCTGAGCCACGGGCACGGCCGTGCCCTCGCTGACGAGGCTCCGTCCCGGTGGAGGCGGCGACCGGACGAGGCCGCCGCCCGCTCACCCGGAGAGTCTGAGAGCATGACCCGCCGCATTCGCCTGGCCCTGCGCCTGCACGCACCCTCGCTGGTCAGCGGCGCAGCGGACTTCGCCATCGTCCTCGTCTCCTACGCCCTGGCGCTGGCCCTCCGGTTCGACGGCGACGTGCCCGCCGCCTCCTGGCGTTGGTACGCGGCCTTCGTGCCGCTCATCGCCGCCGCCTACGTGCTGGCCAACGCCTGGGCGGGCGTCTACCGCTCCGCCTGGCAGTACGGCGGCCTCCACGATGCCGTGAACCTGGCCAAGGCCACGGCGCTGGTCACCGTGGCGGTGGCGGTCATCGTCTTCCCGCTGCCCCGGCGCCACCTGCCCCTCTCCGTGGTGCTCATCAGCGGCGTCTTCACCTTCCTGGGCATGGCGGTAGCCAAGCTCCTGCCCCGCCTGCTCTCCCGCGGCCCGTTCCTGGACTGGGACCCCCAGGCGCGCCGGGTGCTGGTCATTGGCGCCGGGAACACGGGCCAGATGCTCATCCGGGAGCGCCAGCAGCACCGGGAGTGGGGCTACCGGCCGGTGGGCCTGGTGGACGACGACCCCCACAAGCTGAACCGGCTGGTGCACGGCGTGCCGGTGCTGGGCACCCGGGAGGATATCCCCTCCCTGGTGCGCGGCTACCGCATCGACGTGGCGGTGCTGGCCATGCCCTCGGCGCCGGGCCGGGTGGTCCGGGAGACGGTGGACCTGCTCCAGGAGATGGGCGTGCCCGTGCGCACCCTCCCCGGCCTGGACGAGCTCATCAGCCGCCCCATGCGCCCGGCGGACCTGCGGGAGCTCACGGCGGAGGACCTGTTGGGCCGGGCGCCGGTGGAGATCGACCAGCGGGAGTGCGCCCTGGCGCTCCAGGGCAAGGTGGTGCTGGTCACCGGCGCGGCGGGCTCCATTGGCTCGGAACTGGCGCGGCAGATCGCCGGCTTCCGGCCCGCCCAGCTCTACCTGCTGGACAACAACGAGAGCGGCCTCTACGACCTGACGGTCCAGCTAGGGGCGCAGCAGCCGGAGTGCCCGGTGGTCCCGTGGGTGGCGGACGTCACCAACGAGCCCAAGCTGGCCCGGCTGCTGGATGAGGCGCGGCCCCAGGTGATCTTCCACGCCGCGGCGTACAAGCACGTGCCGCTCATGGAGGAGCACCCGGACGAGGCGTACCGGGTGAACGTCCTGGGCACCCTCTACCTCTGCCGGGCGGCGCGCCGCTGTGGGGCGGAGCGCTTCGTCTTCATCTCCACGGACAAGGCCGTGGACCCCGTCAGCGTCATGGGGGCCACCAAGCGCATCGGCGAGCGGCTGGTGCGGGCGCTGGCCGGGGAGGGGGCGCCCATCTTCTGCATTGTCCGCTTCGTGAACGTCATTCCCACGCGGGGCAGCGTGGTCCACACGTTCCTGCGGCAGATCGACGCCGGGGGGCCCGTGGCCGTGACCCACCCGGACGCCGCGCGGTACTTCCTCTCCGTCTCGGAGGCGGTGAGCCTGGTGATCCAGGCGGCCGCCTTCGCGGATGACGGGGACATCTACATGCTGGACATGGGGGACGAGATCCGCATCGACGACCTGGCGCGGCGGATGATCAAGCTCCGCGGCCTGCGGCCCGGCGATGAGATCCCCATTGTCTACACCGGCCTCCGGCCCGGCGAGCGGCTGCGGGAGCCGCTGGTGGCGCCGGACGAGACGGTGA
This sequence comes from Dehalococcoidia bacterium, assembly GCA_036564075.1. GTDB lineage: Bacteria > Chloroflexota > Dehalococcoidia > DATCLE01 > DATCLE01 > DATCLE01. The sequence goes on along the minus strand of DATCLE010000009.1, from coordinate 4,052 downwards.
CGCCCACGCGCCACGGCAAGGTCTTCCGCGTGGAGGGCACGGACCGGCCCGTTGCCGCCTCCTTCATCGAGCGGCTGGAGCGGGTGGACCTCTCCGACGTGACGGCCCTGCGGCGGGAGATCCTGGCGCTGTGCGCCGGCGAGCGCACAGGCGGCTCCGTGGCCCACGGCCCGTAGGCCGGCCCCGGGGCACGGCGTAGAAAGAGGGCGCCCGTTCCGGGCGTCCCTGTTCCGTAGCCCTCAGGGGGCCGGCCGGCGGCTCCGGCGGCCCTCAGCGCAGGCGCTGGCCCTGGGTGGCTGCGCTGGTGATGGGCTCGTCAATGTACAGGTCCCCGTTGCGGATCTTGATGTTGAAGCCGCACGCAGGGTTCGTACAGGCCCACGCCTTGAAGTAGATGGCCGCGCCCTGGTTCCCGAAGTCCGAGAGCGGCACCAGATCCCCCGCCTGGCACTTCCGGCACGGCGGGAACGACATCTGCACAGGCGCTCACCTCCCCCGCCGCCTGTTGGTTGCAGGAGTATAGCAGAGCCACGGCTGGGTGACAACAGGCCACAACTTACCGGTCGGGTGGCAGGCCCGTGGGGACTGCTACGGCTGGTTGTAGCGCACCAGCCAGTACTCCAGGGCGTCCGCCAGCGCCAGCCAGCTCGCCTCGATGATGTCCGTGGAGCTCCCCACCGTGCGCCAGCGGTGCTCCCCGTCCGTGGACTCAATGAGCACCCGCACGGAGGCGCCGGTGCCGGAGGCCGTGTCCAGGATGCGGACCTTGTAGTCCACCAGCTTGATAGCCTCCAGTGCCGGGTAGAACTCCAGCAGTGCCTTCCGCACGGCGGTGTCCAGCGCGTTCACCGGCCCGTTGCCCTCGGCGGCGGTGTGCTTCACCTCGCCGCCCACCTTCACCTTCACCATGGCCTCGGCCAACATCTCGTTGGCCTCCCCGTTGGCGGCCGTGTGGCGGCGCCGCTCCACCACCAGGAAATCCTCCAGCACAAAGGGTGGCTGGTAGTCCGGCCGGCTCCGGCGGACCAGCAGCTCAAAGGAGGCCTCCGCGCTCTCGTACTGGTAGCCGCGGCTCTCCATGAGCTTCACCTTCTCCAGCAGCGCCCGCACCTCCTGGCGGGAGAGCGGCAGGTCCATCCCCTGCTCCCGCAGCTTGGTGACGATGTTGCGCTGGCCGGACAGCTCTGAGACCACAATGTGGCTATCGTTCCCCACCAGCTCCGGGCGCACGTGCTGGTAGGCGTCCTGGTGCTTGGCCATGCCTGCCACGTGGTAACCGGCCTTGTGAGCGAAGGCGCTGGCCCCCACGTACGGCGCCTGCGGGTCCGGCGCCAGGTTGGCCACCTCGCTGACGAAGCGGGAGACCTCCGTGAGGCGGGCCAGTTGCTCGTCCGTCACGCAGGGGATCCCCATCTTCAGCTTCAGGTCCGCGATGATGGTGAGGAGGTCCGCGTTGCCACACCGCTCGCCGTAGCCGTTGACGCAGCCCTGCACCTGGACCGCCCCGGCCTCCACCGCGGCCAGGGAGTTGGCCACCGCCAGGCCGGTATCGTCGTGGCAGTGGATGCCGAAGGGGACCCCCAGCTCCTTCACCGCCTCGATGGCCCGCAGCAGCCGCGGCACAATCATCCCGCCGTTGGTGTCGCACAGCACCACCACGTCCGCGCCGGCGCGGGCGGCCGTGCGCACGCACTGGAGGGCGTACTGGGCGTCGTGGTAGAAGCCGTCGAAGAAGTGCTCCGCGTCAAAGAACACGGTCTTGCCGCGCTCCTTGAAGTAGCGCACGGAGTCGGAGATCATGGCCAGGTTCTCTTCCCGGGAGGTCTCCAGCACGTGCTCCACCTGGAAGGCGGACGCCTTGCCCACCAGCGTCACCGCGCTGGTGCGGGCGCCGGCCAGCGCCAGGATGGTGGGGTCCTTCTCCACGTTGGCGTCCGCCCGGCGCGTGCCGCCGAAGGCCACCAGCGTGGCGTGCTGGAGGTGCAGGTGCTCCGAGGCGCGGATGAAGAACTCCGCGTCCTTGGGGTTGGAGCCGGGGAAGCCGCCCTCAATGTAGTGGACGCCCAGCTCGTCCAGCTTGGCGGCGATCATCAGCTTGTCCTGGACGGAGAGGGACATGCCCTCCATCTGGGCCCCGTCCCGGAGGGTGGTGTCGTAGAGCTGTACCGTCGGTTCCATGGCCGTCCTCGTCAGGTTGCGGGTGTTCGGGCAGGTGGCGCACCGGCCGGGCGCGCGGGCCGGCTCCCGCCCGGGGAGCGACGGCGCCCGCCGGCATCGGTCCTTCCGCGGAAGGGCACGATGACACCCGCCCGCCCTTCCCGCAGGAAGGACGAGGCGGTTGGTATCACCTCCGGCCTGGCTGGCGGGCGCGGGACGCCGCGCCGTCCGCGACCGTCCCGCGCCCTGTGCGTCCTGTGCTCCATGGTCTCTGTGGCCGCATGCCGGGACCCGTCCCGGCGCCTGCGGCGGCCCCGCCGGGCGCTAGCCCGCCAGCGCCGCCGCCACCGCGTCGCCCATCTCCCGGGTGGAGACGGTCCGCGTCCCCTCCTCCGCCACGTCCGCCGTCCGCAGGCCCTGCTGGATGGCGGCGTCCACCGCGGCCTCCACGGCTGCGGCCTCTGCCTCCAGCCCGCAGGAGTGGCGGAGCAGCAGCGCGGCGCTCAGGATCATGGCCAGCGGGTTGGCCTTCCCCTGCCCGGCGATGTCCGGCGCGCTCCCGTGGATGGGCTCGTACAGGCCCAGGCCCGTGCCGTCTCGGCGCTGGCGTCCCAGGCTGGCGGACGGCAGCATGCCCAGGGAGCCCGTCAGCATGGACGCCTCGTCCGTCAGGATGTCGCCGAACATGTTCTCCGTGACGATGACGTCGAAGTCCGCCGGCCGCCGCAGCAGGTGCATGGCGCAGGCGTCCACCAGCAGGTGCTCCAGCGTCACGTCCGGGTAGTCCCGGGCCACCTCCGTGGCCACCTCCCGCCAGAGGCGGCTGGACTCCAGCACGTTGGCCTTGTCCACGCTGGTGAGCTTCTTCCGCCGCCCGCGGGCCAGCGTGAACCCGACCCGCACGATCCGCGCGATCTCCTGCTCCGTGTACCGCAGCGTGTCTACCGCCCGGCGGCCCTGCCGGCTCTCCCACCGGCGCTGCGGCCTGCCGAAGTAGATGCCGCCGGTGAGCTCCCGCACCACCACCATGTCCACGCCGCTGATGACCTCCGGCTTCAGCGTGCTGGCGGTCACCATGCGCGGGTGGACGCGCACCGGCCGCAGGTTGGCGAAGAGCCCCAGCCCCTTGCGCAGGCCCAGGATGGCCTGCTCCGGTCGCACCGGCGCCCGTGGGTCGTCCCACTGGGGGCCGCCCACGGCGCCGAACAGCACGCCGTGGCTCCGGCGGCAACGCTCCAGCGTCTCCGGCCGCAGCGCCGTGCCGTACCGGTCGATGGCGGCGCCGCCCACGGCGTCCTCCGTGAGCTGGAACCGGTGGCCGAAGCGGCGGCCCACGGCCTCCAGCACCTTCACGGCCTCCGCCGTCACCTCCGGGCCGATGCCGTCGCCCGGCAGCACCACAAGGTTGAACGTGGCCATGCTCTCCCCCGCCCTACGGGGTGGTGCGCACCGGCTCGTCCCGCGTCTGCACGGAGAGCAGCCGGTTCAGCGCGTTCATGTACGCCTTGGCGCTGGCCACCACAATGTCCGTGTCCGCGCCCCGGCCGGCGTACGTCCGGCCGTTGCTCTCGATGCGGATGGTGACCTCACCCTGAGCGTCGATGCCCTCCGTCACGCTCTTGACGGAGAACTCCGTGAGCTGGTTGGGCACGCCCACAATGCGGTTGATGGCCTTGTACACCGCGTCCACCGGCCCCGTGCCCAGCGCCGCGTCCGCCTGGATGCTGCCGTCCGGGCCAATGAGCCGCACCGTAGCCGTGGGCGTGGCGTGGTCGCCGCAGGTCACCTGCACGAAGTCCAGGTGGTAGACCTCCTGGGACGTGCGGAGCTTGTCCGCCACCAGCGCCTCCAGGTCACGGTCGTCGATCTCGCCCTTCTTGTCCGCCAGCTCCTTG
>DATCLE010000008.1:0-3350 GCA_036564075.1 Dehalococcoidia bacterium | reverse complement strand
GTACCGCATCGAAGGGCAGAAGACCGCCGCCTTTGAGGTGGTGGACGTGCTGGGGGACGCGCCGGACTTCCTGGCCATCCCGGTGGGCAACGCCGGGAACATCACCGCCTACTGGAAGGGGTTCAAGGAGTACCACGCCGCGGGCAAGGCCACGCGGCTGCCCCGCATGCTGGGCTTCCAGGCGGCCGGGGCGGCGCCCATTGTGCGGGGGGAGATTGTGGAGAACCCGCGGACGGTGGCCACGGCCATCCGCATCGGCAACCCGGCCAGCTGGAAGGGGGCGCTGGCCGCCCGGGACGAGTCCGGCGGTCGCATTGAGGCGGTGACGGACGAGGAGATCCTGGAGGCGTACCGGCTCATGGCTCGGGAAGAAGGGGTGTTCTGTGAGCCGGCTTCGGCTGCCGCGGTGGCCGGCGTGCTGAAGCTGGCGGCGGCGGGGGAGGACTTCCGCGGGAAGACGGTGGTGTGCGTGGTCACGGGCACGGGCCTGAAGGACCCGGACACCGCCATGAGCACGCCGCCGCGGCTGGTGGAGCTGCCGCCGGACCTGGCCGCCGTGGAGCGGGCCATGGGCTGGGGGTGACCGCCTCCGTTCCTTGACCCCCTCTCCGGGCCCCTGCTATCATGAAACTGCCACCTTAACGTAAAGGTGGCGGTTTTTGTGCCCGGGACCCGCGTCCCGGCGGCGCAGTGAGGGTACCATGCTCATTCGGGCGGACCAATCCGGCAACAGGGCTCTGGTGGACGCGGACCGGGTCCAGGGTGCGGTGCGGGAGATCATCCAGGCCATCGGCGACGATCCGGAGCGGGAGGGGCTGAAGGAGACGCCGCGGCGCATCGCCGAGATGTACGCGGAGATCTTCGCCGGGATGCACGCGGACCCCGCGGAGCTGCTCCAGGTGCAGTTCGAGGAGCGGTACGATGAGATGGTCATCCTCCGGGACATCCCCTTCTACTCCGTCTGCGAGCACCACTTCATGCCCTTCCACGGCGTGGCGCACGTGGGGTACATCCCCAACGGCCGCGTGGTGGGCATCAGCAAGATCGCGCGGGTGGTGGACCTCTTCGCCAAGCGGCCCCAGCTCCAGGAGCGGCTGACCAGCCAGGTGGCGGACTGCATCTACCAGGTGCTGGAGCCGGACGGCGTGGCCGTGGTCATTGAGGCGGAGCACCTGTGCATGACCATGCGCGGCATCAAGAAGCCCGGCAGCCGCATGGTCACGTCCGCCATGCGCGGCAACTTCAAGTCCCGCTCCGTCACCCGCTCTGAGTTCCTGGCCCTGGTCCAGGGGACGTAGCCTCCCATGGCGTACGTGGCGCGCGCGGAGCCGTTCGACCGGGTCGCTGCCGAGTGGCAGGGGCTGCTGGACCGGGCGGCGGCGCGCCGCGTCTTCTACCGGCCCAGCTGGCAGCGGGCGTGGTGGGAGACGTTCCAGGACGGCGAGCGGCCCCTGGTGCTGACGGTGCGCCACGGGGAGCGGCTGCTGGCGCTGGCGCCGCTCATGCGTCGGGGTGACGCGCTCTGGCTGGCCGGCGACAGCGAGATCTGCGACTACATGGACGTGGTGGCGGACCGTGAGGCCGGCGCCGGGGCCTACGCGGCGCTCCTGGACGCGGTCCTCCCCGGGACGGACGCAGCCCTGGACGAGCCGTGGCGGGAGCTGGTGCTCTGGGGGCTGGAGGAGGAGTCCCCCACGCTGCACCTGCTCCCGGAGCTGGCGCGGGCCCGCGGGCTCACGGTCCTGGTGGAGCCGGAGGCGCGCTGCCCGCGGGTGGCGCTGCCGGACGCCGGCGGCTGGGAGGCGTACCTGGCAGGCCTCTCCAAGAAGGACCGCCACGAGCTGCGGCGCAAGCTCCGCCGGCTGGAGGAGGCCGGCACGCTGGCCTTCTACGGGCTGAGCGAGCCGGAGGCGGTGGCCGCCGCCATGGACGACTTCCTCCGCCTCCACCGCATCAGCCGGCCGGACAAGGCGGCGTTCATGTCGCCCCGTATGGAGGCGTTCTTCCGCCGTGCGGTGGAGGCGCTGGCACAGGAGGGGGCCGTCCGACTCTGCTTCCTGGAGCTGGACGGCGCCCGGGTGGCCTCGGTCCTGCTGTTCGACTGCGGCGAGGAGCTGGCTATGTACAACAGCGGGTTCGACCCGGCCTACGGCCACCTAGCCGTGGGGCTGCTCTCCAAGGCACTCTGCGTCCGGACGGCGCTGGAGGAGGGGAAGCGCGCCCTGGACTTCCTCCGGGGCGACGAGCGGTACAAGTACGACCTGGGCGGCCGGGACCGCCGGGTCTACCGGTGCGTCCTGCGGCGGCCGTGACCGGCGGCCGCACGGCTGCGCCGTGAAGGAGCAACGTCCTTGGCGGAGCGCCGCATCGCCTTCTTGAGCATGCACACCTCGCCGCTGGCCCGGCTGGGCGGCCGGGAGGCCGGCGGGATGAACGTCTACGTGCGGGAGCTGGCCCGGCGGCTGGCGGCCGCGGGCTTCCCCGTGGACGTGTTCACCCGCCGGACGGACCCGGCTCAGCCGGAGACGGTGGCGCTGGCGCCCGGGGCGCGGGTGGTCCACGTGGCCGCCGGGCCGGCGGAGCCGCTGGAGAAGGGGGCGCTGCCGCCCTACGCGGCGGCCTTTGCGGAGGGGGTGGCGGCGTGGGCCGAAGGGCACGGGCTGGCCTACGCGGCCGTCCACAGCCACTACTGGATCTCCGGCCTGGCCGGGCGGTCCCTGGCCCGCCGCTGGGACGTGCCCCACGTGGTCATGTTCCACACGCTGGGGGAGGTGAAGAACCGCGCCCGGGCCACGGAGCACGAACCGAACTCCCGTATCCGGGCGGAGGCGCTGCTGGCGGCGGAGGCGGACCGCATTGTCTGCGCCCACGCCGACGAGCGTGACCTGCTGGCCCGCTACTACGGCGCGGACCCGGCCAGGGTGGCCGTAGCGCCGCTGGGCGTGGACCTGGGGCGGTTCCGGCCCCTGGACCGGCCGGCGGCACGGCGGGCGCTGGGCCTGCCGGCGGGTGGGCGCGTGGTCCTCTTCGTGGGGCGCATTGAGCCGCTGAAGGGGATCGACGTGCTGCTCCACGCCGTGGCGCGGCTGGAGGACCGGGAGGAGGTGACCACGCTGGTGGTGGGCGGCGACGAGCGGTCGGAGCCGGAGCTCCACCACCTGCGGGAGCTGGCGCGGGCCCTGGAGATTGCGCCGCGGGTGCGGTTCGAGGGCCCGGTGGAGCACGAGCGGCTGCCGCGCTACTACAACGCGGCGGACGTGTGCGTGGTGCCGTCCTACTACGAGAGCTTCGGGCTGGTGGCGGTGGAGGCCATGGCCTGCGGCACGCCGGTGGTGGCGTCCCGGGTGGGC
>DATCLE010000007.1:0-7674 GCA_036564075.1 Dehalococcoidia bacterium | reverse complement strand
CTCCACAGCCACGGGCAACCTCCCCCACCGAGCGCAACCAACCCTCGCCCCGTTCCGGCCTAGTATCCGCCGCCCCTCTGTCATCCTGAGCCCTTCCGCAGGAAGGGCTCAGGATCTGGCGTAACCCCTCCCCGGATCCTTCGCTCCCTGTCCTTCCACAGCAGTGGAACGACGCAGGATGATAGGGGGACTGTGGTAGCGGCGGGTCTCCAACCCGCCCGTCGACGGGTGACATGGGGTAGGGTCGGGGGTAGGCATCTCCCCTTCACCCCGTCTCCCCGTGGTGGTGGGACAGCCCCAGCTCACCCAGGATCTCGTCCTCCTCCGCCCGCATCACCGCCTCGTCCTCCTCCGCCTCGTGGTCGTACCCCGCCAGGTGCAGCACCCCGTGCACCACCAGGTGCGCCAGCTCCGCCGCCAGCGGGATCCTCGCCTCCGCCGCCTGTCGCTCCGCCGTGGGCAGCGAGATCACCACGTCGCCCAGGTGGCGCGCCTCCCCCGGCGGCAGCACGAACCGGGGCGCCGCCGCCTCCAGCGCCGACTCCGCCTCCGCCAGCTCCGGCTCCCCGCCGAAGGAGAGCACGTCCGTGGGTTCGTCCACTCCCCGGAACCGCCGGTTGAGGTCCCGCACCGTCTCATCGTCCGTCAGCACCACGCTCAGCTCCAGCGGCGGCGGCTCCTCCCGCGCCACCGCCAGCCGGGCCACCGCCGCCAGCCAGTGGGGGTCCGCCCGGTCCTGGTACGGCTCCGGCACGTCCACGTGGATCAGGTAGTCCTCCGCCGCCATGGCGCCCTCCTCAGCCGTGGTCCTGCGCGGGCCCCGCCCCGTACGAGCCCGTCCGCAGCCCCAGCCTACCGCCCGTCCGCCTCCCTGTCACCCCGCGTTGCTATACTGGACCTGCGGAAGCCCGAACCCCACCCGCCGCCGGAGGAGCTGACCATGGAGGAGCGGACGAGAGAGGTCCGCCGCGTGACCGTCACCCTTGACCTGACGCTTACCGAGGAGGACTGGGCGTGGCTGCGGGAGGCGCTGCCGGACGGCCCCATTGCCCTGGACGAACGCCGCAGCGAGGCCTTCGCCCAGGTCCTCATCGGCTTCATCGAGACCGCCCGCAGATAGGGGAGACCGCCCGCCCTCCGGCCTGAGCCCCGCCGGGCTCACGCGCCGGGCGGGGGCGGCAGCGGTTCACGCTGCCCCCCCGCGACGAACCAGAGGCTTTCCCGCGGATGCTCCGCAGCCGTGCATCAGGAGCCCCAGCACAAGGCCCAACGCCGCCAGGAGCAGGATGCCCCCAAGGTGGACGCACGCCTCCAGTGCCAGCCGGCGCCGGCTGTAGGAGTAGGTGACCTCCGGTTGCTCCAGCTCGAAGGTGGTCCCGGGTGCGAGATCCACGGCGGGGCAGACCTCCGCGCAGGGGAGATGAGGACGGCCCGGGCAAACACCCACATGGTACCCCGGCCGGCCGGGTGATGCGGGGCCCGACCGGCCGGTGCGCGGGCGCTTTCAGCCCCCGCGCACCTGGTATAGACTGCCGGTATGCGCGTCCTGATCCTCGGCGGCACCCAGGCGGCGGGGCCCTACATCGCCCGTGAGCTGGACCGCCGCGGCCACCGCGTCACGGTCTTCCACCGCGGCATCCACGAAGCGGACCTGCCGGACGCCGTCCGCCACGTCCACGGCGACCGCCGCGTCCCCGGCGCGCTGGCGGAGCTGGCCGCCGCCCTCCGGCCGGACGCCGTGGTGGACATGCTGGCCCTCCGCGAAACCGACGCCCTGGCCGTCATCGATGCCTTCCCGGCGGTGCGGCGCGCCGTCTTCGTCTCCAGCGGCGACGTCTACGAGGTCTTCCAGGCCGTGCGTCGCGGCCAGCCCAGCCCGCAGCCCTACCCCATCCCGGAGGACGCGCCCCTGCGCCGCCCGACCGTCCTCTTCCCCAACGACCCCGAGTACGACAAGGTCCCCGTGGAGGAGGCCGTCCGCCGCGCCCACGGGGAGCGCGGCTTCCCCGGTGTCATCCTCCGCTTCCCCGCCGTCTACGGCCCCGGCGCCGGCACCCGGGAGTGGTACTGGATCAAGCGCGCCCTGGACCGTCGGCCCTTCATCGCCCTGCCGGACGGCGGGCTCAACATCTTCCACCGCGGCCACGCCGCCAACGTGGCCCGCGCCGTGGCCCTCGCCGTCGAAGAGGACGCCGCCGTCGGGCGCGCCTACAACGTGGGGGACACGCGCGTCTACACCGTCCGCCAGATCACGGACATGGTGGCGGAGGCCATGGACCACTGGTGGGAGGTCGTCTCCGTCCCCGCCCTGGCCTGGACCGCCGGCACGCCCTACTCCGTCAGCCCCCACATCATCTATGACCTGACCCGCATCCGCCGTGAGCTGGGCTACGAGGACGCCGTGGACCCGGAGACCGGCCTGGTGGAGACGGTGCGCTGGCTGGCCGCACACCCCCCGGAGATGACCAGCGCCCTGGCCCGCGCCGCCTTCGACTACGAGGCCGAAGACCGCGTCATCCAGCGCTACCGCTTGTAGATTCTCCCCCATACGTAACAGGGCCCTAGCGATTCGCTGTTATGACATGGAGCTTCCTGCTCACGGCTCCGCGCCGGTGGTAGAATCGAGTCCCGCCCCGGAAGGCTCACGTGAGAGGTCTGGAAGGGGCAACGCCATGAACGTCTGGGACTTCGGCGGCGGCGGCTTCCTCAGGGCCGGCGAGACCTGGCCCGACGGTCAGAGCATTGAGGCGGTGGCGGCCTCGCAGGGCTACGTCCCGGCCTTCTCCCTGGGTGCCCGCTTCGGCGTCCGGGTCTTCACCAAGCCGGACTGCGCCGCCGGCGACTACGAGTTCATCGCCGCCGTGCGCCTGGGCGAGCTGGAGTACCCGGTCCGCGTCCTCTCCTTCCCGCGGCTGGTGGACCTGCTCAACACCCTGGCACCCATCATCCGCCTGGAGGCGGAGCCGCTCCCCCTCCCCTACGCCGGCGGGAACGGCAACGGTGCCACCGCCCCGGTGAACGGCGGCGAGGCGGAGCGCGTCCCGGCGCACCCGCGGGAGCCGGACGCCCTGCCCGCCTGCTGGGGCGGCTGACCGGCCTTCTCCCTGCGCGGGCTTCATGGTACGCTATCGACCGGATACCGGTTGCCGCGCGCCGCGCCGGCGCTGAAGGAGGTCGATACCTGCCATGGCCACCGTACACCCGCCCGAGCCCGCCCACCAGGACCGCCCGGAGCCCCACGACGTCGACGTCGCGCCCGCCCCCACGCCGGAGGGCGCCGGCGGCTTCTGGGACGCGGCCGTCGCCTACGTCCTGCTGTTCGGCGTCCTGGTGGCCGCCACTGTCCTCGCCCTCTGGCTCCTGTAGCGGTAGGACCGGCTGGTCCCGCACAGGGGAGGGGCGGCCACCACACCCGCCCCTCCCCTTTTCTTCACCCCGGCTTCCAACCCCGGCCGTGCCCCACAGCCGACTTGCCGAATTTCTGGAATTCTGTCATACTGGCTCCTGCACCCAGGCAGGAGGAGGATACCATGGCCAACCGGGCACGCTCCCCCAAGACCGGGACTGTCGTCACGCAGGTCGGCAGTCGGGGAACGCTCACCCTCCCGGCGGAGGTCCGCCGCGCCCTCGGGATCCAGGAGGGCACCGTCCTCATCGTCCGGGTGGAGGGCAGCCGGATCGTCCTCCAGCCCGCTGCCGTCGTGCCCGTTGAGCTCTACACCGACGAGCGCATCGCGGAGTTCGAGGAGAGCGCCGCCATGACGCCTGAGGAGCTCAGCCAGGCGAGGGCCCGGTGGAAGCAGGGCCGCTAGCGGTCTTCCTGGACGCCAACATCCTCTTCTCGTCGGCCCTGGGCCGCTCCAGGGGCCGGGCCGCCTTCGACCTCCTCTGGGAGCTGGCCGCCGGAGGTCGGCTCACCCTGGTCACCAGCGTCTACTGCCACGTTGAGGCGGAGCGCAACCTCGCCCTGAAAGCCCCGGACGCCCTGGGCACCTTCAGGCGCCGGATGCGGCAGGTCCGCACGGTCGCCACCACCGGTGACGCGCCGGAGTGGGCGGACTGCCTCCCGCCGGAGGACCGGCCCGTGCTGGCCGGCGCCCTCGCCTGCGGCGCCGCCGTCCTCATCACGGGCGACCGCCGCCACTTCGGGCCGCTCATGGACCGGCCGGACCTGCCCATCCGCGTCACCACCCTCCGGGCGTTCCTGGCCGGCGGACCGCCCGACCTCCCCGCCTGACCGGCCTGCCCGCGCGGGCATAAGCAAGGGGCCGCCCCTCCACCTCACGGAAGGACCGCCCCCGGACCGTCTTCCCCGCTCCCCGGCGCTACTGTCCGAAGGTCCGCACCGCCGCCTCCGCCGCGTCAATGAGCGGCGCCGGCACCACGCCGAACACCAGCACCCCCAGCGCCGCGACCGTCAGCGCCACCCCCGTCACCGCCGACGGGCCGAACCGCCCGGCCTCCGCCGGCTCCGCCGCGAACATGGTCCGCACCACCGCCAGGTAGTAGTACGCGGAGATCGCCGTGTTCACCACCGCCACCACCACCAGCCAGACCAGGTCCGCCTGCACCGCCGCGTTGAAGATGTACAGCTTGGCAATGAAGCCCACCGTGGGCGGGATCCCCGTCAGCGACACCAGCGCGAAGGCCAGCATCAGCGCCAGGAACGGCGACCGCCGCCACACCCCCGCGTAGTCCGCGATCCGGTCGCTGCCGATGCGGCCCGAGATGGCGATGACCGCGATGAACGCCGCCAGGTTGGTGAAGGCGTACCCCGCCAGGAAGAACAGCACCCCGGCGCCGCCCACCTGGAAGCCGTTCTCCCCGCTCACCGCCGCCAGGCCCACCAGGAAGTACCCCGCCTGCGCCACGGAGCTGTACCCCAGCAGCCGCTTGATGTTGCTCTGCGTCAGCGCCACCACGTTCCCCAGCGTCATGGACAGCGCCGCAATCACCGCAAAGAGCGTGGACCAGTCATCGCTCAGGAAGTCGCCGCCCAGCCCCTGGAAAAACACCCGCAGCACCACGGCGAAGCCCGCCGCCTTGGAGCCCACGGAGAGGTACGCCGTCACCGGCGTCGGCGAGCCCTCGTACACGTCCGGCACCCACATCTGGAACGGCACCACGGCCATCTTGAAGCCGAACCCCGCCACCAAGAAGACCATGGCCGCCACCAGGCCCGTCCGCACGCCCTCCTCGCCCGCCGCCACCGTCTGGGCGATCCCCTCCAGGGAGGTGGTCCCGCTGATCCCGTACAGCAGCGCCATCCCGTACAGCAGCACGGAGGAGCTCACGGCGCCCAGCAGCAGGTACTTCAGCCCCGCCTCCGCGGACTTCTGGTCCCGCTGGAACCCGGCCAGCGCGTACTGGCTGATGGACGTCAGCTCCAGCGCCACGAAGATGACAATGAGGTCCCGCCCGCCCGCCAGCACCATGGCGCCGCCCGCAATGGCCAGCACCAGCGCCAGGAACTCGCCCTCGCGGCCCCGCAGCCGCTCCAGGTAGTCCACGGAGCCCATGATCACGAAGGCCGCCACCAGCGGGAACAGGAAGTAGAAGAAGAGCGTGAAGTTGTCCACGCTCACCGTGCCGGAGAAGGCGGTCCCCTGCATCTCCCGCCGGGCCAGCCCCGCGGACCACGCCAGGGACGCCCCGGCGCCCAGCAGCGCCAGCGCCACCAGCCACCCCTTCCGCCGGACGAAGAGGTCCGCCAGCAGCACCAGCCCGCCGGTGCTCAGCAGGATGATGACCGGTGCCAGACGGTCCACGTTCTCCACGCCGCCGCTCCTCGCCTCAGCCCAGCCGCTCCAACAGCGGCTGGACGCCGGTGCTGATCACGTCCACCAGCACCGCCGGGTAGACCCCCACGGCCAGGATGACCGCCACCAGCGCCCCCATGGGAAGCTGCTCCCACCACGCCGTGGCGTCCTCCAGGTGATCCCATCGCTCGTTCCGCGGGCCAAAGAAGACCCGCTGGATCATCCACAGGATGTAGCCCGCCGCCAGCACCACGCCCAGCACCGCCGCAACGGTGGCCGCCGTGTACTCCTCAAAGGCCCCCAGGAACACCAGCAGCTCCGCCACGAAGCCGGACATAGCCGGCAGCCCCAACGACGCCAGCCCCGCAATGACCATCACCGTGGCGATGACGGGCACCCGGTGCGCCAGCCCGGACATCTCGGAGATCTCCCGCGTGTGCGTCCTGTCGTAGATCAACCCCACCATCACGAACAGCAGCCCTGTGATGGTACCGTGGGTGAACATCTGGAGCGTCGCGCCCGTCAGGCCCACCTCGCCCAGCGCGAAGATGCCCAGCAGCACGTACCCCATGTGGCTCACCGACGAGTACGCCACCAGCCGCTTCAGGTCCGTCTGCCGCAGCACAATGAGCGCCCCGTACACCACGTTCACCGCTGCCAGGGCCACCAGGTACGGCGCAAAGTCCCGCGCCTGTTCCGGCAGGATCCCCACCGCAATGCGGATGATCCCGTAGCCCCCCATCTTCAGCAGCACGCCCGCCAGGATCACGGACACCGCCGTCGGCGCGTCCGTGTGGGCGTCCGGCAGCCACGTGTGGAACGGCACCACCGGCAACTTCACCACGAACGCCGCCATCAGCAGCACGAACAGCGCCCACAGCGGGATGGCCGCGTCCGTGATCTCCGCCTGGTTCAGCTCCACCAGGTTGAACGTCCCCGCCGCGAACCCGGTGATCAGCATCCCCACCAGCAGGAACGCCGAACCGGCAATGGTGTACAGCAGGAACTTCATGGCGGAGTACTGCTTGCGCCCGCTCCCCCAGATGGAGATGAGCAGGTACATGGGCAGCAGCTCCACCTCCCAGAACAGGAAGAAGAGGACGAAGTCCAGCGCCGTGAACACGCCCAGCACGCCCGTCTCCAGGAACAGCAGCCACGCAAAGTACTCCTTGGGCCGCAGCGCAATGTTCCAGGAGACCAGCACCGCCACCAGCGTCAGGAAGGCCGTCAGCAGCACCAGCGCCACGCTGATGCCGTCCACGCCCACGGCGTACTGCGTGTTGAACCCGCCGATCTCCACGCGGATCCAGTCCGCCGTCTGCACGAACTGGAACCCCGTCTCCCCCCGGTCGAAGGTGGCGAAGAGCCACGCCGTCAGCGCGAAGGTGGCCAGCGAGAACGCCAGCGCCACGACGCGCGCCTCCCGCGCCCGCGAGGCAGGCAGCAGCGCCGTCACCAGCGCCCCCAGGGCCGGCAGGAAGATGATGGCTGACAGCAACGCCCCGCTCCCCTACGGATTGATGATCAGGATGGCCGCAATGATGACCACCACGCCCGCGGCGAAGGCCACCCCGTAGCCCTGAAGCTGACCCGTCTGCGCCCGCCGGAGCTGCGACCCCGCCCAGCGCGTCAGGCCCGCGGCACCGTTCACCGCGCCGTCCACCACCCGGGCGTCCAGCAGCGCGGAGGCCTGGCTGATCCCACCGTACAGCACGCGCCGCACCAGCACTCCCTCGTACAGGTGGTCCAGGTAGTACCGCTGCTCCACCAGCGTCGCCACGGGGCCGAAGGCCCGGCGGATCGCCTCCGCCTTCAGTGCGCCCGTGCCGTAGATGAGCCACGCCAGCCCGATGCCCGCCAGCGCCACCCCCGTGGACCCCACGGCAATGCCCCAGTTGATGGAGGTGTCTACCTC
>DATCLE010000006.1:0-1817 GCA_036564075.1 Dehalococcoidia bacterium | reverse complement strand
ACGCGGCCATGGGGACCAGGACCGTGGCGCCCACCTCCTTGGCGCCGCAGGCCAGCGCGTAGGCGGCCGCCCCGCCTGCCAGGAGGAGGGGCCGGGGCTGCCCGCGCACCGCCGTCACGAAGAGGGCCAGGGCCGCGGACGCGAAGAAGGCCGCCAGCAGCTCCGTCTGGTTGGCCACCCAGGCCACGCTACCGGCGTACGCCGGCGTCAGGGCGAAGAGGCCCGCGGCCAGGAAGGCGGCGACGGGCCGCCCGGTCAGGGCCAGCACGGCCGCCGCCAGCGCCAGGACCACCGCCGCGTGGAGCGCCACGCTGGTGACGTGCCAGCCGGGCGCATAGTCGTCGAAGGCCTTCTGCTGGAGGAAGAAGGCCAGGTCCGCCACCGGCCGGTAGTAGATGCCGATGTGCAGCTCCGTGAAGGCGCGCAGGAGGAAGTCCGGGCCGTTCTGCCGGTGGCGGACCACGAAGCTGGCGTCGTCGCCCTGGAAGACGTCGGTCACGGTGGGGGCGTTCAGCGCCGCCGCGGCCAGCGCCGGCAGCGCCAGCAACAGGAGCGGGCTCCGGAGCAGGGGAACCGGGGCCTTGCCGGCACAGCGCATGCGCGCACCCTCGCTCCTGGTGGTTGGTAGCTCGCGTCTCCCTACAAGGCGATCCAACGGCCGGAGATGGGGCACGTGTCCTTTCCCTCCACGGCCCGGCCCGGAAGGGGACGGGGCCGCCTACAGGATCAGCATGGCGTCGCCGAAGGAGAAGAAGCGGTAGCGACGGCGTACCGCCTCCTCATAGGCGCGCAGGACCGGCTCCCGGCCGGCCAGGGCAGAGACCAGCATCAGCAGTGTGGACCGCGGCAGGTGGAAGTTGGTGATGAGCGCGTCCACCCAGCGGAAGCGGTGGCCGGGCAGGATCATCAGCTCCGTCCAGCCGGCGGCCGGTTGGAGCGGCCCTTCGCCCGCCTGGAGGCCCAGGGTCTCCAGCACGCGCACCGTGGTGGTCCCCACACAGACCACCCGGCCGCCGGCGGCGCGGACCGCCGTCAGCGCCTCGGCGGAGGCGGCGGGGACGGTGAACGCCTCCCCGTGCATCCGGTGCCGCCGCGGGTCCTCCGCCTGGACGGGGCGGAACGTGCCGGGGCCCACGTGGAGGGTCACGGGCACCACCTGGACCCCCCTGGCCCGGACGGCCTCCAGCAGCGCGGGTGTGAAGTGGAGCCCTGCCGTGGGGGCGGCCACGCTCCCCTCCTCCCGGGCATAGACCGTCTGGTAGCGCTCCGGGTCCGGGACGGGCGCGTGGATGTAGGGCGGCAGCGGCACCCGGCCCAAGGCCGTGGGGTCCGTGCCGGGCGGGAACCGGAGGAGGCGGTGCCCCTCCTGGGTCACGCCCTCCACCGTTGCCTCGGCGGCCTCGCCGTCCCGCTGGAAGCGGACGCGGGCGCCGGGCCGGAGTCGGCGGCCGGGGCGGACCATGGCCTCCCAGAGGTCCGGCCCGGCGCGGCGGAGCAGCAGGGCCTCCACCGCACCGCCGGTGTCGGTCCGCCGCCCGTGGAGGCGGGCGGGGATGACGCGGGAGTCGTTCACCACCAGGGCGTCGCCGGGGCGGAGGTACTCGGGCAGGTCGCGGAAGATGCGGTGCTCCAGCTCGCCCGTGTCGCGCCGGAGCACCAGGAGGCGGGCGGCGTCCCGTGGCTCTGCGGGCGTCTGGGCAATGAGCTCCGGCGGCAGGTGGTAGTCGAAGTCCTGGGTGCGCAACGGCTCACCGGAGGAAGAGGCGGATCAGCACGTTCAGCACCACGGTCAGCACCAGGCTGACCAGGAGCATGGT
>DATCLE010000005.1:0-20700 GCA_036564075.1 Dehalococcoidia bacterium | reverse complement strand
CCCGCAGCTCCCGGCCGCTTTATGTCATATCTTGCCCCGTCAGGAACGTGACGCGGCGCATGGGACAAGGGGTGAACTTTGCCCCCTCCCCTTGCTCCCCTCCCCGCATTCGGGGGAGGGGGCCGCGCCGCCAGGGGATAGCAGGCGGGGCCCCGCCCGGTCAGGGGGCGCCGGCCGCTGGGGCTTGCCTTCCGCCCTTCCGGCCCGTACTATCGGGCCGGAGCGCGGACGCCGTCACCCGCCGTCGCAAGGAGGTGCCGCCATGCGTCACACCGTGGCGTTTGAAGGCGAGATCACCGCGGACGAGGCCCGCCAATCCCGGTACCTCTACCTGCCTTTCGAAATCCCGCGGGCGGCGTCGCGCATCGAGGTCGCCTACCACTACTCCAACCCGGACACCACGGAGTTCACCACCGGGACCGGCAACTCCATCGACATCGGCATCTTCGACCCACGCGGCACGGCCTTCCTGGAGCACAACGGCTTCCGCGGCTGGTCCGGCGCCGCCCGCAGCCTCTTCTACCTGGCGCCGCGGGACGCCACGCCCGGCTACCTGCCCGGCCCCCTCCCGCCCGGCGAGTGGACGCTGGTGCTGGGCCTCAACAAGGTGGACGAGGGCGGCTGCCGCTACTACCTCTCCGTCAACGTGGACATGGACGCCGTCCGGGAGCCGGAGGTCGAGGAGGTCGGGCCGGTCCCGGCGCCGCCCACCCCGGTGCAGGAGGTGCCCACCTCCGGCCCCGGCGGCGTCTGGTACCGGGGCGACCTCCACGCCCACTCCGTCCACTCGGACGGGCTCAACACCGTGGAGGAGCTGGTGGTCAGCGCCCGGGAGCGCGGCCTGGAGTACCTGGCCGTCACGGACCACAACACCACCAGCCACCACGCGGAGCTGGAGCGGCTGACGGGCTACGGCCTCTGCCTCCTGCCCGGCGAGGAGATCACCACGTACCTGGGCCACGCCAACGTCTGGGGCCTGCGGGAGTGGGCCGACTTCCGCTGCACCGACGGCGACGCCATGAACGCCGTGCTGCGCTGGGCCGCGGAGCGCAACGCCATGGTCTCCGTGAACCACCCCAAGGAGGTGGGCCCGCCCTGGCTCTTCGACGACCGGGTCAGCGGCTACCACTGCATGGAGGTCTGGCAAGCGCCGTGGCGCTTCCACAACGAAGAGTCGCTGGCCCGTTGGGACGCCCTGCTGAAGCAGGGGCACCGCATCGTGGCCGTGGGCGGCTCCGATACCCACTCGGTGCCGCCGGCCCGCCAGCGCCACCCCCACGGGCTGGGCAACCCCACCACCTGGGTCTACGTGAACGGCCCGCTCACGGAGGCCACGGTGCTGGGCGCCATCCGCCAGGGCCACGTCTTCATCTCTGAGGGCCCCCAGGGGCCGCAGCTCTACCTCACCGCCCAGGCCGGCGTCACCACCACTGCCATGATGGGGGACACCCTCCGCACGGAGGGCGGCCCCGTCACCGTCCGCGTCCGCGTCATCGGCGGCAGCGGCCACAAGCTCCACCTCATGACGGAGCAGAAGACCCTCAAGGTGCTGCCCGTGGACGGCGACGACGTGACCCACGAGCTCCACGTGGACCCCAAGAACCTCCGCTACGTCCGCGCGGAGCTGCGGGGCCTGCGCGGCCGCCCGGAGCGGGGCGAGGTGGTGTGGGCCATGACGAACCCCGTCTGGTTCGAGCCGTAGCAGAACCGGTCCGCCATGCCCTACGCCGCCGCCCCGGACGGCACCCGCATCTACTACGAAACCCACGGCGCCGGGCCGCCCCTCTACGTCTGCCACGGCGGGCCCAACGCCACCTTCTCCTACCTGGTCCCGGACCTCCAGCCCCTGGAGCGCTGCCGGACCCTGGTCTACCACGAGTACCGGGGCAGCGGCCGCTCCGGCACGGCGCCGCCGGAGACCTACACCTTCCCGCACCTGGCGGACGATCTGGACGCCCTCCGCGCCCACCTGGGCCACGACCGCATCGACCTGCTGGCCCACTCCCTGGGCGGCTTCCCTGCCCAGCTCTACGCCCTCCGGTACCCGGAGCGGACGGGGCGCCTGGTCCTGATCAGCACCACGCCCACGGGGAACTACCGCGCCCTGGCCCGGCCCGCCGTCCGGGCGCTGGGCCTCCGCCGCCTGCTGGCCCTGGCAGCTCGGGCCGCCGCCTACGCCGCCCGCTGGGCCTGGCGGCCCGAGAGCCCGGCACGGCGCTCGGCCCGCTACGCCCTCTTCCGGAGCTTGCAGGAGGGCCGGCCCGCGTTCCGCGCCGAGGTGGAGGCCCGGGAGGCGGCCGCCGCCATCGACCCCGACAACGTCCGCCACCTGGAGCGGTGCATCTACGCCACGGACCTGCGCCCCGCGCTGCCGGGGCTGCGCCCGCCCGTGCTGGTGCTGTGCGGCGCGCGGGACGCCGTCTTCGCCGCGGCCGCCGCCCTCTACCGGCGGTCGCTGCCGCGGGCGCAGGTGGTCCTCCTGCCCGGCGTGGGCCACCACCCCCTCATCGAGGCCCGGGAGGAGTCGCTGGCGCTCATCGGCCGGTTCCTGGGGTGCGGGGCGAATCCGGCGCCGTAGCGCCGCCCTACCCCGTCCGCGCGAGGGCGCCGCGGCGCCCGCGGCCTACCATGGGATCGATCCGCCCCGCGGAGGTAGGCGCCGTGGCAGAGGACGAAGGGGAGGCGGCGGTGCGGACCGTGGCCCGCTACTTCCACCTGTTGAACGCCGGAGCGTTCGCCCTGCTCTACGCGGAAGTCATGGACCGCCGCACCCGGGACCGCATGGGGCGGGACCGGTTCGTCTGCGCGCTGGAGGAGCTGGCGTTCCGCGGCCGCGCGCGCCTCCACGCGCTGGAGGGCGTGCGGGTGGAGGGCGCCAGCGCCCGCGTGCGGGTGGCGGCGGCCCTGGCGGGCTTCGCCGGGGACCTGGAGTTCGAGCTGGTGCGGGAGGACGGCGGCTGGCGCGTGGCGCGCTTCACCCCCCTGAACCTGGAGGTCTAGGCGGGCCAGAGGTAGGACCCGGCCATCCCGGCGAACCAGAGGAGCAAGCCCAGCCCCGCGGCCAGGGTGCGGGCGCCGGGGGGCCGGGCACGCCCGCGCGGGGCCCGCGCCGGGACCGGCAGGGGCCAGGGGCCGCGGACGGCCCGCAGCGCCCCGGCCAGCACCTCCGGCGGGCCCATCCGGAGCAGCGCCCGGCGGGTCGCCTCCTCCGGCGGCAGGCCCGAACGCTGGTACTCCGCCGTGAGGTCCAGCAGGTGCGCCCGGAGCTCCGCCGCCAGGGCGTCCCGCTCCGCCGGGCGTCCGTCCGCGGCCGCCAGCACCGCCGCCACGTAGCGGTCCACCGGCCGCATCTCAGGCCTCCCCCGTCTCCGGCTCCGGGCCCAGGATCCGCTCCATGGCGCGGCGGAAGGCCGCCCACTCCCGGCGGCGCTCGGAGAGGGCGGCCCGGCCCTTCTCCGTGATGTGGTAGTACTTGCGACTGGGCGTCCCCAGGCGCTCCTCCCAACGGCCCTCCACCAGCCCCTGCCGCTCCAGCCGGTGCAGGATGGGGTACAGCACGCCCTGGCCCAGCCGGAGCGCCTCGTCGCTGCGGCGCTCCAGCTCCTTGGCGATCTGGTAGCCGTGGAGCGGCCCCTCCGCCAGGATGGCCAGCACCAGGCCCACGGTGTTGCCCTTCAAGAGCTCACGGTTGAACCGCATCCCGCCGTCCTCCGGCCTCCCGGTCCGCCCGGTGTGCCCAGGAAGCCAGGGCACCGGCGGCCAGCATGCCGCTTCCTATCATATGATAGAGCACGGCCGGCTGTCCCTCGGACCAGGCCGTGTACGCCCCATAGGCCACCATCAGCAGGCCGGCGGGCACCATGAGCGCCGCCCCCAGGCCGGGCCGCAGCGCCGCCACCACCGCGCCAGCGATGCCCGGGAGGAACGCGGCGGACAGCACCACGAAGGCGGTGAGGCGCTCCACGTCCAGGGAGAGGCAACCCGGCACCGGCTCCCCCGCCGGGTACGGCCCCGCCGCACCGATGGTGCGCCAGAAGAGGGTCAGGAAGAGGCCGCCCGCGGCCAGGCCACCGACGACGGCGCCGGCGCGCAGCCAGCGCCCCTCCGGCCGCCAGAAGACACCGCTCCGGTTCATGACGGTCCTCCTTGACCTGCCGGCGGCCACGGCACCGCCCGCTGCGGGTTGTCCACGCCGCCCGGCGTGATCTCGCCGGTGTCCACGCTCAGCGAGCCGTCCTCGTTCACCGTGATGGCCATGGTGTCCATGGGACGCTTGGCGGGCCCCGCAACGCGGACGCCCGCCGGGGTGTAGGTGGAGCCGTGGCAGGGGCAGCGGAACCACCCGCGCCGGCCCTCGAACTCGAAGCCGCCCTGCCAGGGCACCGTGCAGCCCAGGTGCGGGCACCTCTGGTAGAGCGCCAGCAGGCCGCCAGCCTCGCTGGGCGGGGCGTAGCCGCTCCAGCCGCCCTCCCCCGGGGCCAGGTTCACCAGCCAGAACTTCCCCGCGAAGACCTTCACCGGCGGGTCGCCGGGCCTTGGAACCAGCTCCGGCGGCACCCGCACCACGCCGCCGAAGGCGCCCACCCGCGTGGGCCAGACGAAGCGCACCAGGCCCACGCCCGCCGCGGCCGCCGCCAGCGCCGCGCCGCTCCAGAAGCCGCGCTTCAGGAAGCCCCGGCGCGTCACAGCGCCCCCCGGCAGCGGTGCGGCGGCCGCAACGTCCGTCCGTCCCATCTCCGCCATCCCGCACCTCCCTCTCGCCGCTACCATGGACTGCTCACTACGTAGCATTACTATATAGCATGAACGTCAACCTACATCGACCCCGCGGGCGGCGTCGGGCTACCATGCGCGCGCAACCGTTCACGCATCGGGGGAAGGCGATGACGCGCATCCACCTGGACACGGACCTGGGCGGCAACCCGGACGACCTGGCGGCGCTGGCCTACCTGCTGGCCCGGCCGGACGTGGAGCTTACGGGGATCACCACCGTGGCGGAGCGGGGCGGCCTCCGCGCGGGCATGGTGGAGCAGGCGCTGCGGCTGGCGGGACGGGCCGGGGTGCCCGTGGCGGCGGGCGCCGAGGGGTCGCTGGGCGGCTTCCGGTGGCCCCCGCGGCTGGGCGAACCGTCCCGCTCCTGGCCGGAGCCCGTGGAGCCGCGCCCCGGTCCGCCCGGCGCCGCCCTGGACCTCCTGGAGCGCAGCATCCGCCGCGGCGCCGTGGTGCTGGCCACCGGCCCCGCCACCAACCTGGCCCTGCTGGAGGCCGCCCGGCCCGGCCTGCTGGCCCGGACAGCGGTGGTCTTCATGGGCGGCTACCGCACCGGGGAGCCGCCGCCGGCCGGGCGCGGCCCGGAGACCGACACCAACGTCCAGCAGGACACGGCTGCCGCCCGCCTGCTGATCGAACGGGTCGCGCCGTTGCTGGTGCCGCTGGCCGTCACCACGCAGGTGCCGCTGCGGGCGGCGCACCTGCCCCGGCTGCGGAGCGGTGGTCCGCTGGCCGCGCTGCTGGCCCGCCAGGCGGAGCACTACGCGGCAGAGGCGGGCCGCCCCGCCGGGCCCGCCTCCGGCGACCTCCTGGGCTACCTGCACGACCCCCTGGCCGCCGCCGTGGCCACGGGCTGGGACGGCCTGACGGTGGAGCGGCTGACCGTGGTGCCGGAGGTGCGGGACGGCCTCCTCACCCTCCGGCCGGACCCCGCCGGGAGCCCCGTCCGGCTGGTGACGGCCGTGGACGCGGAGCGCTTCCTGGCGGCGTGGCTGGCGGCCGTGGCGCCCGCCGGCGGCTGAGGGGGCGGGGGCCTCACGCCTCCTGCCAGACGGTGCGCAGCCCCTGCGGCAGCTCCGCCGCCGTGTCGCGGGCGTCCTTCTCCGGGATCACCCGCTTCAGCTCCCCGAAGACCGCCTGCGTGGCCTCCAGCGCCTCCTGCTTGTCCGGGTAGCGCCCCACGCTCTGCACCCGCTCCAGGAACTCGCCCTCGTCCCAGCCGGCCTGGCCGCCCAGCGCGCGGGCCACGTCCTCGAAGGCGTGCAGGTCCCACTCCCGCTTCAACTCCACCGGCAGGTGCGACTCGATGTGCCCCGCCTGGCCGGCGCTGAGCCGCCGGTGCAGCACCTGGAAGACGGCGCGCACCGCCCGCTCCGCCTCTTCGTTCCGTCCGGTGTGCAGCCGCTGCCGGACGCCGTGCAGGAACTCCTCTCGCGTCGCCATGCTCACCTCCTCGGGGGCGGGCAGACGCCATGGTAGCCGCGGGCCCGGGGGCCGGGATCACCCTGGCGGGGTAGCGGCCGCAGGGTGCAGGCGCCCGGCCCGCGCGCCGAAGATCTGAGAAATGCAAGAGTTCTGTGAAGGTCCGGCGCCGAACGAACGATCTCTTGACAGCCTGGGGCGCCTGTGGTAGCGTGCTACCACCGAAGATTACCGGTCGGTAGGCGCTGAGGGCGCTCGACCGGCCCTGTGTGTTGCTGGGGGCCGTCCGGAGGCGCCGGACGGGAGCAAGGGGGAACTGAGGATGGCCATCGACGTTGATACCCTCCAGAAGCTCCGGCAGGAGACGGAAGTCCCGCCCATGGACCTGAGCTGGCTGAACCTGGACGACACGTGGGGCGTCCAGGCCAAGCCGGGCAAGCGCGGCCTCACCCTGGATGAGGTCAACATTGGACCGTACAGCCAGATCCCGGACCAGGCGGACAACCACACCCTGCGGCTGCGCGGCGTGCGGCCGCGGCCCGGCAACCTGCGGTTCCAGTACACCGCCCGGGACAAGTCTGAGGTCTGGTCCGAGAACTGCATCCAGCTCTACGAAGAGGCGGTACAGCGGCAGTGGAGCTCCGCCACGGACATCCCGTGGGAGACCATCCAGCCCCTGCCGGACGACATCGAGCGGGCCATCTGCCAGCTCTGCACCTTCCTCACAGAGGTGGAGTTCATCGCCGGGGACACGCCCGGCCAGTGGATGCCCTACATCAGCGGTGAGTACTACGAGGCCGGCCTCTTCCTCATGACCCAGATCATGGACGAGGCCCGGCACGAGGACGTCTTCCGCAAACGGGCCCTGGCCAACGGCGGCGGCCTCCTCCAGCAGTCCCGCGGCGCCGGCCTGCGGAAGCTCATTGAGGCGCGGGACTTCACGGAGATGTCCGTCCTCATGCACGTCCAGGCGGAGGGCTTCGTGCAGTCCATGTTCCGCATGGGCGAGCTCATCGGCCAGAATGAGGCGGAGAAGCGGATCTTCCGCCTCTGCGCCCAGGACGAGTCCCGCCACCTGGCCTTCGGCGTCATGCACCTGAAGTACATCCTGGACACGGAGCCGGAGCGCCGGGAGGAGATCCACGCCTACCTGGACAAGGCGGAGCAGACGGACGTGGAGAGCGGAGGCTTCACCTTTGACTCCCCCATGTTCGGCTCGCTGGCCCTCTTGCTGGGCGGCGGCAAGCAGAACTTCGACGAGGGCGTGAAGCGGTTCATGGCCGTCCGCCGCAAGCAGATCAACGAGTACATCCACCGGCTGCAGGTGGCCGGGCTGGGCGACCGCATCGAGCGGGTGAACCCACAGATGCGGGCCTTCATCGAGAGCCGGTAAGCGGGACGGCCGCGCGCCCCCACCCGCGGGTGGGGGCGCGCTGTGCCGGCGTGGGGCGGCGGCCGCCTCCCAGACGGGCCGCCGCCGGTGAGGGGACCATGGCAGAGGAGACCACCACGCAGCCACAGAGCCCGGAGGTGCCGGAGGACCTGGCCGCCCTGGCGCAGAGGAGGAACTGGCCCCTGGTTGTGGTCCAGCAGGCGCTGGCCCGCGGCATGCAGCCGGCACAGCTCAAGGAGATCATCGCCTCCGGCATGACGCCGCAGCAGGCCATGCAGGCCATGGCCGCCCGCGCCCTCATGATGGGGCAGACGGACGTCCAGATCCCGCCGCCGTCCTTCTCCTGGATGGCCGTGCCCACGGAGTGGGGCGTGCGCGCGCGACCCGGCAAGGCGGGGCTCCGGTTCCGGGACATCAACATCGGCTCCTACGGCTACGTGCCGGACCACTGGCCGTACGATACGGAGATCGCCCGCGGCTCCTGGCCGGCCGAAGGCGTGGAGGGGATGGGCTACTCCATCTTCGAGAAGCAGGAGGTCTGGGCGGACAACGCCGTGGACCTCTACGAGGAGGCCATCCAGCGGCGCTGGCGGCCCGCCACGGACATCCCCTGGGACACGCTCCAGCCCCTGCCGGATGCCCTTGAAGCGGCCATGTGCCAGCTCTGCACCCAGATCAGCCAGTGGGCGTACCAGGAGAGCGTCATCCTCTCCAAGTGGCTGAAGGAGATCAGCTACGGGTACATTGAGATCAAGTCCTTCCTCAGCACGCAGATCTTCGAGGACGCGCGCCACACCGAGGCCTTCCGCAAGCGGGCCCTGAGCAACGGCGGCGCCCTGGGCCTGGAGCCGCCCAACACCTTCATGCGGACGGCCTTTGAGGCCCGGAACTACACCGAGATGTCCCTCATGCTCCACCTCCTGTACGGGAGCTTCATGGAGGTGCTGTACCAGTACGGACAGGCTCTGGCCCACAACCAGGCGGAGGCCCGGCTGTTCAGCCTGGCCCTCCAGGACAAGGCCCGCCACGTGGCCTACGGCGTGGACCACCTCCGGTTCGTGCTGACCCGCCGACCGGACCGGCGGGAGGAGGTGCACGTCTACCTGGGCAAGGCAGAGGTGGCCATGACCAAGGACCTGCGGGACCCCGCCCTCAGCGAGCCCCTGGCCCTCCTGCTGGCCGGGAGCCCGGACCGCATCAAGGAGGGCTGGGCCAAGTTGAGCGTCCTGCGGAAGCGACAGGTGGGCAACTACCTGCGGCACCTGGAGGCCGCCGGCCTGACGGAACGTGAGGACCGGCTCAAGGGCCTGCGCCGCATCCTGGACGCCTAGCGCCATCCCCCTGGCACGCATACGGGGAGCCCCGGGCGGCCGCCCGGGGCTCCCGTCCGTCTCGCCAGCGCCGCCCCCTGCCCCTTCCTGCCCCGCAAGCGTCCCTCCACGCGTTTTGACAGCCGTGAACGCGTGTGGTAGCCTACGTTACAACCCCGCAACCCCCGCCCTCACACCGTCAGGAACCCTGCCCCTGCCCGTCCAAGGGAGTAGACGCCCATGCCGACGACGCGCATCCGCGTGCTCATTGCCGATGACAACGAGCTCTTCAGGGAGGGCCTCATCAGCCTCCTGAACAAGTACCCGGACGTGGCCGTGGTGGGCCAGGCCAGGAACGGCACGGAGGCCATCCTCAAGGCGCGGTCCCTCCAGCCGGACGTGGTGCTCATGGACGTGACCATGCCGGGCATGGACGGCGTCACCGCCACGCGCGAGATCAAGAGCGAGCTGCCGGAGGTGAACATCGCCATGCTCACCGTCTCTGAGCAGGACGCGGACCTCTTCTCCGCCATCCGCTCCGGCGCCCGCGGCTACCTGCTGAAGTCCGTGAGCATCGACGACCTGCACACCGCCATCCAGAGCATCTCCCAGGGCGGCACCATCGTCTCGCCCCGGCTGGCGCGGCGGCTGCTGGACGAGTTCGCCAAGCTGACCCAGGGCCCCAAGAACGGCCACAGCGAGGCGGAGAGCCTCACCAGCCGGGAGCGGGAGGTGCTGGAGCTGGTGGCCAAGGGGGCGTCCAACAAGGAGATCGCCCAGCGGCTGGTGATTGCGGAGAACACGGTGAAGGTGCACCTCCGCAACATCCTGGACAAGCTGCACCTGCGCAACCGCCAGCAGGCCGCCGCCTTCGCCGTGCAGGAGGGGCTGGTCACCGACATCCGGGAGCCCGGAGAGGACGAAGAGGACTACCCGGACTGAGGCGGCGCATCCCCCGCCCCGGAGGCGCCGCCCCATACGCCGGACGCGGTATTCCTGCCGCGGGCGCGCGCCTGGTACGGTCAGCCCAGGGCCGTGCGCCCCCGCCGGCGACCCGGGAGCGCCGCCGGCACCCGCCCGACGGCCGGACCGCCCCTCCACGCCGCTGCCGTCCCCCGCCGCCGGGCCCGCCGGCCCGGCCCCCGAACCCGAGAGCCCGCCCGGCCGCCGTGGCCGGCGCAGCCGGACCGCCGCGACCGCACCGTTCCCGCGCCAACCACTCCGGTTCTTCCGAAGGAGGAGCGCAGGCATGGCCGCGAGAGACGCGCAAGGGGCTGAGGAGAACGGCGCCAACCAGCAGGTGAAGTACTTGCTCTACCGGAGCCGGCAGCAGTACCGCGGCGGCGTGGAGCACAGCCGCCTCCGCATCAAGCGTGTGCCGCTCCCGCCTTCCGCGCGGGACATCCGGGTGGAAGGCCCGGGGGAGTTCCAGCGGCGGAGCGGCCAACGCATCTACGGCGTGAAGGTCACCTACCGCCACCAGGTGGCCGGCGCCCTGGCCCGCCGGGGCGAGACCCGCTACGAGCTGCCGGAGCGGGAGATGACCCACAGCAAGGTCATTGCCCTGGCCCGCCCGGCCCGGGACGTGAAGCTGCTGGACCAGCCGCCCGTGCCCCGGAAGGGCCAGCGGTCCCACGCCCGCTAGCGCCCGGGAGTCAGGGAGCCGGCACCGCAACCACCACCACGTTGGCCCCGTACCGCAGGCCGGCCCGGTCAAAGTCTCCGCCGCAGGTCACCAGCGCCAGCACCGGCTCCCCCTCCCGCGCGAAGACCAGGTCCGCGGGCAGCTCCTCCCGGCGGTACGTCCGCCGCGCCACCACCTCGAACCGGCGCTCGGAGCCGTCGCTGTACCGCACGGCCAGCCGCTCGCCCGGCTCCAGGTACCGGAGCCGGAAGAACACCCCGGTCTGCCGCGGGTAGAGGTCCACGTGGCCCACCAGGAGGGCGGCGCCCGCCTCCCCCGGGACCGGCCCGTGGCGGTACCACCCCACCGTCCCGCCGTCCGGCGGCAGCGCCACCTCCGTGCCGCCCGACGCCAGGCCCACGGGCACCACCGGCGCGTCCACGCCGATGGCCGGAATGGTCAGGGAGACGGGCAGCGCAACCGGCCCGGCGGACAGGTCCTCCAACCGGGCCGGCCGTGCCACCACCGGGTCCGGCGCGTCCGCGGCGGCCGGGGGCAGCGCGGCCAGTGCAGCCTCCAGAGAGGGGCCGGGCGGCTCCAGCCCCGCCAGCGAGCCCGCGTCCGGCGTGCGGGACTGGTCCGCCCGCAGCCAGAGCCCGGCCGTGAGCGCCAGGGCCGCCAGGCTCAGCGCCAGGGTTGCGCGGGCCAGCCGGTCCACCACGGTCGGCCGTCCTCCCCAGCCCCGGGCGGCGGATCAGCCGCGGCGCCGGGCCAGCGTGGCCCCGGAGACCAGCACGCCGCCCGCGGCCGCCAGCATGAGCCAAACGCCCCAGTCCGGGAAGCCGCCGCCGTCCAGCAGGCCCCCCGTCCCGGCGGGCACGCCCGGCCGCGGGCCGGCCACCCGGACGGTCTGCACCAGCGCGGTGAAGCCGCCCTTGTCCGCCCCGCCGATGGCGTACACGAAGTACGCCGTGCCGTCCTGGAAGGTGAGGCTGAGCGGCCCGATGACCGGACTGGTGGTCCCCGCGGGCGCCACCGCCACCTGGTAGGTCCCCGCGGCCAGCGTGGCCGTGGCCTCGTTGGGGTTGGTGAGGCCGCGGATGGCGGGCTGGCCGTTCACCAGCACGTCCACGGCCGCCGCCGCAGCGGTGTGGCGCACCGTGACCCTGGCCTGGCCGGCGGGCAGGGCGGAGACGTTGTTGGCGAAGACCGTGAGCGTGGGATCGCCGCCCTCCGTCAGGTGAGCCACAATGGAGACGTTATCCCCGGCGTTCAGCACGGCGGAGCCGGAGATGGCCGGCGGGGACGCCGGGTCCGCACCGGCGGGCCGGACGGCAATGCGGTACGTTCCGGCGGGAAGCTGCAACGGGTCTGTGATGGTGCCGGGCTGGAAGTTGGTCAGGGTGCGCTGGTCGTTCACGTAGACATCAACGGGAAGACCGGGGACGCCGTGCACCACGGTCACGGTGCCCGTGCCCGCCTGACCGGCGGCCCCGACCGCCGTGGCAGCAACCGCCGCCACGGCCAGCAATGCAGTGAGCAAGACCCGCATGGATCCCTCCCCCAGAGACGCGGGAGACGGGGACCGTCCCTTCAGCGGGGTCCGGCGCCTCCCGGTGGGCGGGAGGCGCCGCAGCGTGGCGGTCTCTGCCGTTCCGCAAGCCGCTCCACACCACCCCCTTTCCAAGCCGGGCCGGAGTGCCCGGCTCCCCCAACGTACCAAGCAGGGGTCGCGGCATCCCTAGGAAATCCGTTAGGAAGACGTTGGAGCCACGGCGTGGAGCGGAAAGCAAGACGCGGGCCCCGGATGCGTCCGGGGCCCGCCGTTACGGTGCGGCCGTTGGGACGGTCAGGCGCTCACCGTCTCCGCAAACTCCGTGTCCACCTTGGCGGAGGCGTCGAAGTACTCCTGGAAGGTCTGGTTGAAGCGGTAGAACTTGTCACGCCGGTAGTAGTCCCGGGAGCGGGCGAACTCCTCCGGGGACCGGAGGTCGATGGAGTTCAGCGTGTGGTCCAGGTCCGCGCGGCCGTGCTGCTTGATGTTCTGGAGCATCTCCTTCCAGCCGTCGTAGTCCAGGACCAGGACGAAGTCCAGGTCATCCGCCCGGCGGGCGTCCACCTCCCGGGCGCCGGCGAACTCGAACGCCTCGAAGTCCAGCTCGAAGTACCGGTCGCCCACCTTCACGCCGATCTCGGCGTCGCAGGTGCCCAGCGGCCGGAAGACGCCGCTCTCGTTGGCCACGCGGCCCACTTCGTTGAACCACTCCGCAGATGGGAACACGGGCATGGGTGCCTCCTGCTGGCATCGGCGGGCGGCGGCCGGGGGGCGCCCACCGGCTTGGTTCCCGGCGTCACGGACGGCGGCGGGACGCCGCGTCCGCGGCCATTCTCCCGGCTCCTGATCCGGGTGTCAAGAGCGCCCCCAGTTAACCACAAA
This sequence comes from Dehalococcoidia bacterium, assembly GCA_036564075.1. GTDB lineage: Bacteria > Chloroflexota > Dehalococcoidia > DATCLE01 > DATCLE01 > DATCLE01. The sequence goes on along the minus strand of DATCLE010000005.1, from coordinate 7,744 downwards.
CCAACCAGTAAGTAAAGCGCCGCCCCCTCACGGGCCCGGGCTGCCCGTGGGCACGGGCGTCACCGGCGTCGCCGTGGGCGTGGGGGGTGTCGGCGTGGGCGTGGCCGGTGGTGGCGTCGCCGTGGGCGGGACCGGGGTGGGCGTCGGCGGTTCCGGCGTGGGCGTGGGCGGCGGCGGCGTGTACTCCACCCGCTCCGGCGTCACCAGCGCCGGGGCCGTGACGGCGGCGGTCGGCGTCTGGGTCGGCGTGGGCGAGGGTGCCCCCACGTCGCCGCGGCCCAGGGCGCTCACCACCCCGTCCAGGCCCCACAGCCCGCCCAGGGCCAGCAGCAGCCCCACCAGCAGGAAGCTGGCCCCCATCCCCGTCAGCAGCGAGCCCAGCGGCGAGGTCAGGAAGCCGCGCACCGCGCCCCAGGGGCCCCGACCCGCCGGCAGCGGCTCCTCCTCCGGGAGCGGGGCCAGGTCCAGGGGCGGCAGGTCCTGCGTCCGCCAGGGGAGGGGCTCCGGGGCCGGCTCCTCCGCCGACGGCTCCAGTTCTTCCGGGAGCGCGGGGGCACCGTCCTCCGGCAAGACCTCCGGCTCCGGCGGCGGGGCGGCCAGCCACGCCTCAGAGAGGGTGGCGTAGACCTGCGCCTCCAGGTGCGGCGGCGGCGGCACCGGCCCCAGGGCCGCCAGCACGTGCAGCGGCGGCGCCAGCCGCGCCCGGGTGGCCCGGCAGGCGTCGCACGTCGCCGCGTGGGCGGTCACCGACCGGCGCGCCTCCGGCGTCCAGAGCCCCACCCGCAGGCCGGCCACCAGGTGGTCCAGGGCGGCGCAACTCCGGCGGCCCAGGTGGAGCATCAGGTGGGCCGCCATCTCCGCCTCGACCGATTCCCGAAGCTGCGCCAGCATGGCGCCCACGCTGGGGGCGGCGGTGCCCAGCACCTCCGCCATCTCGCCGCTGTCCAGCCCCTGCCGCAGGTGCAGGTCCACGATGGCGTACCGGCGGCGGTCCATGGCCGCGGCCACCTGCCAGACCAGGGAGGCCACCTCCCAGCTCACGTGGGCCACGGCCGGCGGCGTGGCCAGGCTGGGGTTCACCCGCCAGAAGGCCGGGGAGTCTGCCTCTGCCGGCGGGACCGCGGCCGCCGCCGGCCCCAGCAGGCCCAGCTGCTCCAGCCGCGCCAGCGCCGCCTCCCGCGCCAGACCGTACAGCCACCCGCGGAGCGTGACGGCGCGGGCCAGGTCAGCGCGGCGGGCCACCGCCATCAGGAACGTCTCCTGGGTGACTGCGGCCGCTTCGTCCGGGCGGTGCAAGAGCCGGCAGGCGAAGTCGTAGATCCGGGGGAAGTAGCGACGGTAGACTTCGGCGAAGGCGTAGCCGTCGCCCTGGGCGATCTGCGCGACGAGGTGACGGTCCGAATCCAGAGACATGGCGGGGTGACGCTGGGTGCTACCCGCGCGGCACGGCTGCCGCGGCGGCGCGCTGCCCGGATTATACGCTACGCGCGCGGGCTTTCGCCAACCCCACGCCGCCGCGGCAGCCGTGGGGGGCTGCGGAACGCGGCCGCCGCGCCGACATGGTATACTAGAAGGGCAGCGGCAGGGCCGGGAGGACCGCCGGCTGCAAGGAGCGATTGCCTCACCCCTATGGACGACCCCCTCTTATCCGCCCTGAAGCTGGTGGCGGTGGTCCTGCTGGTCCTCGCCAACGGCTTCTTCGTCGTCACAGAGTTCGCCCTCGTCAGCGTCCGCCGGACCCGGATCGATGAGCTGGCCGCCGCCGGGCACCGCACAGCCCGCGTGGTCCAGGGCGCTCTGGAGAACATCGACGCCTACGTGGCCGCCACGCAGCTGGGCATCACCATGGCCAGCCTGGGGCTGGGCTGGATCGGCGAGCCGGCCCTGGCGCACCTCATCGAGCCCGCCTTCGCGGCGCTGCCTTCGCCCCTGGACGTCGTCGGCACGCACTCAGTGGCGGCGGCCATGGCCTTCGCCGTCATCACGGGCATGCACATTGTCCTGGGAGAGCTGGCGCCCAAGTCCCTGGCCCTCCAGTACCCGGAGCCCGCGGCCCTGCTGACGGCCCAGCCCACCGCCGTCTTCCTCAAGGTCTTCTGGCCCTTCATCTGGGCCATGAACGGCGTGGCGCTGGCCGTGGTGCGCCTCTTCGGCGTGCAGCGGCCGCAGGAGTCGCACCTGGCCCACTCGCCCCAGGAGCTGAAGATGCTGGTGATGGCCAGCACCCGGGCCGGCGTCCTGGACCCGGAGGAGGAGGAGATGCTCATGCGCGTCTTCGAGTTCTCCCGGCTCCAGGCGCGGCAGGTGATGGTGCCCCGGACGGAGATGGTGGCCGTGCCGGCGGGCATCAGCTACGAGGAGCTGATCCAGGTCATCCGCCAGCACCGGCACGCCCGGCTGCCGGTGTACGAGGGCAACCTGGACAACGTGGTGGGCGTGCTGTACGTGCGGGACCTCCTGCATCTGGAGAACGGCGACCTGACGGGCTTTGACGTCCGGCGCCTCATGCGGGAGCCGCTGACGGTGCCGGAGACCATCCACCTGGACGACCTGCTCTCCGAGATGAAGCGGCGCCAGATCCAGATGGCCATCGCCATCGACGAGTTCGGCGGGACGGCGGGCCTGGTGACCATGGAGGACCTGCTGGAGCGCATCATCGGCGAGGTGCAGGACGAGTTCGAGCCGGAGGGGCGGGACGTGGAGGTCCTGCCGGACGGCTCCGCGCTGCTCTCCGGCCTGCTGCTGGTGAGCGACGTGAACGAGCAGTTCGGCCTGGACCTGGACACGGAGGAGTACGACACCATCGGCGGGCTCGTGTTCGGCGAGCTGGGGCGGGAGCCCCACGTGGGCGACGAGGTGCGGCTGGACGGCCACGTGCTGCGGGTGGAGCGGCTGGACGGCCTGCGCATTGAGCAGGTGCGGCTGAGCCGCGCGGCGCCTCCCGCGGCGGAGCCCGCGGACGGAACGTCCCGGGAGCCCTCGGAATGGCCCGCCTCCTAGGTCGGCCCCCACGCCGGGACACGTCAGAGGCGCCCCCGAACGGGGCGCCTCCGTCCTCGCCGCGCCGGGTGGTCAGGCCGCCGGCGCCCCCCGCCGCCGGGGTCGGGCCCGGCGCTCCCGCGGGGCGTGCTCCGGGCAGTACCACCTCCCGTCCCGCCGGACGGCCCCGCCCCGTGCCGGCTCCTGGCCCCGGCGCCGCACCGGCGCGGGCCGCTGGCACACGGCGCACCACGCCAGCGAGCTCTCCGGCGGCGGGATGCGGTCCTCCAGGCCCGGCTCCAGTCGGAAGACACGGCCGTCCCGCAACTCCACGCTGCGCACGCGACCCTTCCCTCCCTCAGCACCGCCCGCGGCGTCCCCCGCCGCGGCCCCGCCCATTATGTCATCGAAGGGCGGCCCGGCCAAAGGCGCTGGCCGGCGCTGAGGGAGAACCGGACCGGATGAGATCAAACGTTCTGGTACCCGCCCGCCAGCATGCATCCCCACGGCCTCACCACGCCCCCTCCCGCGTCCGGCGGCTCCGGCGCTTGCTCCGGAAGAACCAGACCAGGACCAGCCCCGCCACGAAGCCGCCGATGTGCGCCCAGAACGCCACCCCCGCCTGGGCCGTCTGCGCCGTCTGCCCCAGCTCCGCCACCCCGCTGAAGAGCTGGAGGGCAAACCAGGCCAGGATCAGCACCGCGGCCGGGATCCAGGCCAGCCAGAACAGGAAGAAGAACGGCAGCAGCACCGCCACGGAGGAGAAGGGATAGAGCACCAGGTACGCCCCCATCACCCCGGCGATGGCGCCGCTGGCCCCCACCGACGGGATCTGCGCGTCCGGGTTCACCGCCGTCTGCGCCAGCGCCGCCGCGACCCCCGTGACCAGGTAGAAGGCCAGGTAGCGCACGTGGCCCATGGCGTCCTCCACGTTGTCCCCGAAGATCCACAGGAACAGCATGTTAGAGATGATGTGGAGCCAGCCGCCGTGCACGAACATGGAGGTGAACACGGAGCGCGGCGGGTCCAGGTCCGTCAGCGAGGGCGAAGAGAGCCACGCGGACAGATCCGACGGCACCACGCCGTAGGTGAAGAAGAACTCCTGCAACTGGAACTGGTTGAGGGTGAGCTCGTAGAGGAAGACCAGGATGTTGGCGGCGATGATGCTCAGGTTCACGTAGGGCCGCGTCCGGGCCCGCAGCGCGTCGCTGACCGGGATCATGGCTCCTCCGGCAGAGGCGGTTCGAAGGCGTCCACGGCCGGCGCCCCGGAGAGATCCAGCACCCGGCCCGCCACACAATAGTAGACCCGATCCGCCTCCGCGGCGATAGCCTGGTTCGCCGCCCCCAGCACGTCGCGGTACAGCCGCGCCAGCGGCGCCGCCGGTACGATGCCGGAGCCCACCTCGTTGCTCACCACAATGAGCCACGCCCCGGACGAGCGGCCCCACGCCAGCAGCCCCCGCACCCCCGCCTCCACCGCCGCAGCGGCCGCCGACGCCTCCGCCGGGGGGATCTCCCCCTCCCACGGCACACGTTCCAGCAGCAGGTTGCTGACCCAGAGGCTCAGGCAGTCCAGCAGCACCACGTCCGCCGGCGGCGCCGCGGCCAGCGCCGCCACCACGGCCCGCGGCGCCTCCAGCGTCCGCCAGGACGGCGGCCGCCGCTCCCGGTGCCGCCGGATGCGGTCCGCCATCTCCGCGTCCCCGGCCTCCGCCGTGGCCACGTACAGCACGGCGCCGCCCAGGCGCGCCGCCAGCCGCTCCGCCAGGGCGCTCTTGCCGCTGCGCGCGCCGCCCGTCACCAGGACCAGGCCTCCCGCCACGGCTCACCCCTCCAGCACGGCCGCCAGCGCCGCCACCAGCCGCGCACACTCCGGCCGCGTCCGCACGCCGATGCGTACGTGGTCCGGCAGCCCGAAGGACGTGCAGTCCCGCACCAGCAGCCCGTGGCGCAGGAGCCGCCGCCGCACCTCCGCGGCGCGGCCGGTCCGCACCAGCAGGAAGTTGGCCGCGCCCGCCGTTACCGGCAGGCCCAGGTCCCGCAGCGCCCCCACCAGGTACGCCTTCGCCTCCCGCACGGCGGCCCGCGACCGCTCCAGGTGGGCGGCGTCCGCCAGGGCGGCCAGCCCCGCCGCCTGGGCCGCCGCGTTCACGCTCCACGTCACCTGCGCCGCGCGCAGCCGCGCCACTACCTCCGGCGCCGCCAGGCAGTAGCCCAGGCGCAGCCCCGCCAGGCCGCAGTCCTTGGTCAGCGACCGCACCAGCACGGCCCGGCCGCCGCGGGCCAGGCCGGTGGACGGCCACGGCGCCTCCACGAAGGAGCGGTACGCCTCGTCCAGCACCAGTAGGCCGCCTGCCGTCCCTCCGGGGAAGGCCGCCGCCAGGATCCGCTCCACCTCGTCCCGGGCCAGGTAGACGCCGGTGGGGTTGTTGGGATTGCCCAGGAAGACCAGCCGCGCCCCCGGCAGCGCCGACAGGGCGGCGTCCAGGTTCCAGCGGAAGCCGTCCTCCTCCCGCGCCCGCACCTCCGTCACCCGCGCCCCCCGGCGGCGGCACGCCGCCTCGTACTCGCCGAAGGCCGGGGCGAAGACCACCGCGGCGTCCCCCGGCTCCAATGAGACCGCCGCCAGGAGGTGGAGGATCTCCACCGACCCGTTCCCCACGAACACCTCCGCCGGCGAGACGCCCTCCCGCGCCGCCAGCGCCTCCCGCAGCTCCGTGCAGTCCGGGTCCGGGTAGGCGGACGGGTCCAGCCGGGCCAGGGCCTCCCGCACCGCGGGCGGCGGGCCCAGCGGGTTCACGCTGGCGCTGAAGTCAATGACGTCCTCCGGCCGCAGGCCCAGCGCCCGCAGCTCCGCCGGCCGCGCCCCGCCGTGGACCACCTCGCCCGTCACAACGGCGTCACCCCCTCCGGAGGCCCCGCAGCAGCAGGACCAGCAGCGCGGCCGGGAGCGCGGCCCGGCGCGCCAGCCGCAGCGCCCGCCGCACGTCCGCCGGCCCCGGCGCGCGGCCGCCGCCGTTCAGCCGGTAGTGGCCCGGCTTCTCCAGCGCCACCCCCAGCGCACCGGCCGCGGCGGCCATGGGCCGGCCCGCGTTGGGGCTCTCCGTCCGACCGCCGTCCCGCCGCAGGGCCCGCCACGCCCCCGCCGCATCCTCGCCGGAGGCGGCCGCCGCGGCCACCAGGCAGGCCGCCGCCAGGCGGGACGGCACCAGGTTCAGCGCGTCGTCCAGGCGGGCGGACGCGCGGCCGGCGTGCTCGTACCGGCCGTGGTAGCCCACCATGCTGTCCAGCGTGTTCACGGCGCGGTAGGCCAGCGCCCCCGGCAGGCCGAACAGCGCGTAGGCCAGCCACGGCCCCAGGAAGGCGTCCGCCGTGCTCTCCGCCACGGACTCCACCGCCGCCGAGGCCACGCCTGCGGCGTCCAGCGTCTCCACCGGGCGGCTCACCAGCATGGCCACGGCCCGCCGGGCGGCCGGCAGGTCGCCCCGCTCCAGGGCGTCGGCCACCGGGGCCGCGGCCTCTTCCAGGTTCCGCACGGCGAAGGCCGTCTTCAGGAGCCAGGCCGCCAGCAGGAAGCCGCCGGGCCGGCTCCAGGAGCGCGCCGCGCGCACCGCCAGCCAGCCGGCGGCCGCCGCGGCCAAGGGGAAGCCCGCCGCCATGGCCAGGCCGTAGCGGAACTCGCGGCGCGGGTCGCCCCAGGGGACGTGCCCGGATGCCCAGGCCACGGCCCGGCCCAGCCAGACCACCGGGTGCAGGGCCGGGGGCGGCTCTCCCAGCAGGCGGTCCAGCGCCAGCGCCGTCAGGAACGTCGCGTCCGGCCGCACGGCCCGTCACCTCACCAGCCACGGCTCCAGCCAGCGCCCGCCGTGCGCCCCGGCGACCACCATGAACAGCAGCGTTTCGGTCACCTCCAGCACGGCCCCGTAGGTATCGCCGGTGAGGCCGCCCAGCAGGCTCTTGAGCCAGAGGGTCAGGCCCAGCGCCGCCAGCGCCCCCAGCCCGAAGAGGACCGTCCCGCCCGCGCCGAAGGCCAGGACGGACGCCGCCAGCGCCGTGCCGCCCGCCGCCAGCAGCGGGACCGGCCACGCCTCCCGGTGGAACGCCTCCCACCGCCCGCCGGGCCGGGCGTAGGGCGCGGCGGCCACAGCCACCACCACGTGCCAGCGCGCCAGCGCCGGCACCACCAGCAGCGCCCCGGCGCGCAGCGGCGGCAGCAGGGAGGCCAGCGCGGCCCACTTCAGGAGCAGGAGGGAGGCCAGGGCCAGCGCCCCGTAACTGCCCACCCGGGAGTCCCGCATGATGGCCAGCCGCGCCGACGGCGTCCGGCCACCCAGCACGCCGTCGGCGGTGTCCGCCAGGCCGTCCAGGTGCAGCCCTCCCGTGAGGGCCGCCAGGCCCACCACCAGCACCGCGTTCAGCAGGAGGAAGGGCAGCACGCCGTCCAGCAGCCGGTCGGCGCCCAGGAGGGCCAGCCCCAGCAGCAGGCCGACGGCCGGGAAGAAGGCCTGGGAGCGGGCCACGTCCCGCACGTCAACGTCGCGGGCGGGCCACAGCCGGACCACGGTGAGGAACTCCAGGGCCAGGAGGGGGTTCACGCCCTAGCCCTCCGGCGGGTGGACGTCCTCGCTCTCTGAGACCCCCGCCTCGTCGAAGGTGGCCATCTCCCGCAGCACCCGCGCCGCCGCCTCCAGGAGGGAGAGGGCCAGGGCCGCGCCGGTCCCCTCTCCCAGGCGCATGCGCAGGTCCAGCAGGGGCTCCAGGCC
>DATCLE010000004.1:0-23112 GCA_036564075.1 Dehalococcoidia bacterium | reverse complement strand
GGAGTAGCCGATGCTCAGGAAGATGGGCTTGTCCTCCGCCCGGGCGCGCTCCAGTGCCTCCGGTCCCCAGGGGTACCAGTCCACGGGGTTGTTCTGGTGCTGGAGCAGGTAGGGGCTGGTCTCGCGGGCCAGTCGGTTCGGCATGGATTCCCTCCCCCGGCGCGGCCGGGACGGTCACGGGAGCGCGGCGCGCGGCGCCTTCCGGTTCATCCTGAAGGTGACGGAGTAGCGGACGCCGGACTCCGGGCCGGAGACGGCGTGGAACGGGCGGCGGTCCGGTCGCTTTCCGAAGCCGTGACCCCGCAGCAGGACCAAGTCACCGGACTCCACGGGGAAGCGGGTCAGCGGCGGCCCCTCCCGCTGCAGGCTGGTCTGGAACGTCACCGGCGCGCCCAGCGAGACGATGCCGATGAGCCGGACGAAGGTCTTCCGGTCCCGGTGCGACGTGATGCCCGCGGAGCCGGCCCGGTACCGCTGCACGTAGACCTCGTTGGGGGCCAGGCCAGCCAACCACCGGAAGCCGGGCTCCGCGGCGGTCCGGCGGACGGCCGCCAGGTAGCGCTCCAGGAGCGACCGGAGCGGGGCGAGCCCCCGTCCCTCCAGGTCCTCCGGCCGGAGGGCGCACAGCTCCATCTCCTGCCGCACCAGCCCCACCACCTCCGGCTGGGGCTCGTACGCCAGCCGCTGGCAGCAGTCCAGCAGCGGCGCCCGCTCCGCCTCCGGCACGAAGCCCGCGATGCGGGCGGCGCCCAGCTCCGCCGTGAGGCGCAGCGCCGCGGCGAAGCGGCGGTCCGGGCCGTCCTGGTGCTCCATGGCGCCACCATCCCTCTCCGAAGCGACAGGCACCCCCAGTATCCCCGGGGCGGATCGGGCCCGCACCCTCCGTCCGCGGTATCCGGGGACGGTGAGGGCCGGACCGCTGGCCCCGGCGGGGGCTTCCGGTCCGGCCCTATGGCGTTCGGTGCGGCACCGGCGGGCCGTCAATCCCCTGCCCCGTGCCCCGCCGCGCCGGCGGCCGCGGGCTCCGCCCGGCCGGTGGCCAGGTAGACCTGGCCGTCCTCCACCTTCACGCGGTAGGCGGGTACGGGCCGCTGCGCCGGGCCACCGGTGGGCTGCCCGGTGGCCAAATCGAAGCGGGAGTTGTGGAAGGGGCAGGTCACCGCGCCGTCCTCCACGGTGCCGTCGGCCAGGGAGGCGTTGGCGTGGGAGCAGCGGTTGCCGATGGCGTAGACGCGCCCGCCCTGGCGGAAGAGGGCCACCTGCTGGCCGCGGACGTAGACCACGGTGCCTGCCGCTTCGGACAGGTCCTCCAGCGCCGCCACCCGCGTCCAGCCGGCGGGGGCGTCCGCCGGCGCGGGCACGGCGGGCACCGCCTCGCCGGGGGCGCCCACAGCGTCCAGCGCCTCCCGCAGCGGCATGGCGATGCAGGAGAAGATGGGCGTGTCCCGCAGGGTGTAGAGGCTGGACTCCGTCTCCCGCAGCTCCATCACCAGGTCCAGGAAGTCCGCCGGCTCGTCCGTCTCGAAGGCCACCACGAACTCCTGGTCGTCCAGGCCGAAGGAGTAGGTGGTGTTGAGCTTCACGGAGGGGTACTTGCGGCCGATGCGGATGTGCTCGTTCATGAGCTCCTGGCGCTTCTCCAGCGGCAGGAGGTACCACGGCCGCGTCTTCACGAAGGGGTAGACGAACAGGTAGCGGGAGTCCGTGGGCCGGATGATGAGCCGGGTCTCCCGCGCCTCCTCCTCCGGGCTCACGTAGACGGACTTCCGGGTCATGGCCAGGTAGGAGTACGGGATGGAGAGGTACGGGCCCATGGCCGTGCTGAGCAGGGCGGAGGTGAACTGCTGCACGTCGTCCAGCCGGTCGCCGATCTGCCAGAGCAGGAAGTCGGCGTCGCCGCGGGTGCCCACGGTGCTGTAGCTCTTGATGAGGAGCCGGTCACCGAAGGCCTCCACGGCGGCGCAGAGATCGTCCTTGGCGGCGGCCCGCTCGTCCGGCGGCAGCCGGCGCCAGGCGGGGTCCACCTTGAAGAAGGTGAACTTGACGATCTGGCGTCGCATGGGGCGGCCGTCCTCCGCCCCGGCAGGGCGGGCGTGCTGGCGTTCGCTCACGGGGTCCACCTCCCTACGCGCGCTCCGGCGCCGGCTCCTCCCGCTCCAGGTAGAAGCCGTGCTCGTACAGATCCGCAATGCGGTCCAGCTCCTCCCGGGTCAGCGGCGGTGTGTCCGGGGCCGCGGCGAACTCCTGGAGCTGGTCGGCGTCGTAGATGTTGGGCAGGACGGAGGCCACCACGGGCTCCGCCAGGATCCATTGGATAGCCGCCTGACCGATGGTGCGGCCGGTGCCTTCGTGCAGGAAGCGCAGCCGCTCCAGCTTCTTCAGCCCTTCGATGAGCCAGGAGCGGGGCCGGTGGCTGCGGTGGTCCGTGGGCGGGAAGGTGGTGTTCTCGTCGTACTTGCCCTCCAGCATGCCGGAGGAGTGGGGGACGCGGACCAGGGCGGAGGCGCCGGCCTCAGCGGCGGCCCGGTTCAGGCTGCGGCCGGGATCCTGTTCCAAGATGTTGTAGATATGCTGCACCACGTCCAGCCGGCGCGTGCGCAGCGCCGTCAGCCCCTCCTCCTCCCAGCCGATGGCCGGACCCAGCGCCACGCCGTAGGAGCGGATCTTCCCCTCCGCCTTCAGGTCCTCCAGGGTGGCGAAGAGGTCGTCGCTCTGGATGGCCCCCATGCGCGGGTTGTGGAGCTGGTAGCAGTCGATGTAGTCGGTCCCCAGGCGCTGGAGGCTCTGCTCCACGGCGAACCGCACGAAGCCGGGCGAGAAGTCCTGGGGCAGTTCCTGCTGGCCGCGGCGCTCGCCCCCGTGGTGGTAGAAGTCGTACCCGAACTTGGTGGCGATGACGATCTTGTCCCGGACGTGGCCCAGGGCCTTGGCCAGGATGGTCTCGCCGCGGCCGTTGCCGTAGGTGTCCGCCGTGTCGTAGAAGGTGATGCCCAGGTCGTAGGCCCGGCGGAGCAGGTCCACGCCGTAGTCCTCGTCCTGGATGCCCCACCAGCCGGTGCTGAGGGTCCAGACGCCGAAGCCCACAACCGAGACCTGGATGCCGGTCTTGCCCAACGTGCGGTACTGCATGGGGTGCTCCCTTGCGCGGCCCGTGCCGCCCCGCGTCCCGAACGGGGCGTGACGGGAGGTTCCAGCCTGTCCCCTCCATTCTACCGAAGGCCGGCGGGCATTGTCTCCCCCGCCGGCGCCGGGGCCGGTGACGCGGCGTTCACGGAGCGGGGCGCGGCTCAGGCTTCGGCGGCCGGGGGCAGCCACTCGATGGCGACCCGGCCTTCGAGCCGCCGGAAGTTCGCGTCGCCGGTGACGAGGGCCGCGTCGAGGGCACGGGCCGCGGCGGCGGCGAGGCACTGGTCCAGATCATCCAGCTCCCTGCCGGGGAGTTCAACACCAACGCGGCCGTGCGCCGGGGCGACCAGCCGTGGGAGCGCGATGGCGCCCGGATCGAGGAGCGGGATCCGGCCGGGCGGGCAGGGTTCATCTACGCGGCGCCAGCGCGGGGGTGGCGGGAGTACGGCATGGTGCTCCGCCGGGACGGGACGGCCGTCCACGTCTACGTGGTGCCGCACACCGACGCGGACGGGAGGGACAACCGGAACCCGCTCAACAGCGCGGAGGCGCTGCGGGCCATGGCGGCCCTGACGCCCATCCCGCCGCAGCCGTGAGCCGCCCTCCTACCGGGGCGCGCCGGCCAGCCAGCGCGGCCGCCGCTCCTCGAAGGCGCGGATGCGGTCCTCCTGCTGGAGGGTCAGGGAGATGTCGTCCAGGCCCCGGAGCAGCCGCTCCCGGACGAAGGGGTCGATCTCGAAGGCGGCGCGGAAGCCCTCCTCGTCGTACACGGCCTGCTCCTCCAGGTCCACCGTGGCCCGGTAGCCCGGCGACTCCTGGGCGCGCCGCATGAGGTGTGCTACCTGCTCCTCCGACAGCACCACCGGCAGCATCCCGTTCTGGATGCAGTTGTTGTAGAAGATATCGGCAAAGGAGGGGGCGATGATGGCGCGGAAGCCGTACTCGTTCAGCGCCCAGGGCGCGTGCTCCCGGGAGGAGCCGCAGCCGAAGTTGCGCCCCGTTACCAGGATGCTGGCGCCCTGGTAGCCCGGCCTGTTCAGCTCGAACTCCGGGTTGGGGGAGCCGTCCGGCAGGTAGCGCCAGTCGAAGAAGGCGTACGGGCCGAAGCCCGTCCGGCCGATGAGCTTCAGGAACTGCTTGGGGATGATCTGGTCCGTGTCCACGTTGGCACGGTCCAGCGGTGCCACTACGCCGGTCAGCCTCACGAACGGTTCCATGGTCGTCCTCTCCTCCCTTCCCGTGGGCCGGGGCGTTACGCGCCCAGGAACTCCCGCACCGCCCGCTCGAAGGCGTCCGGCCGGTCCAGCGGCACGGGGTGGCCGGCGCCCTCCACGGTGACCAGCCGCGCGTTCGGGAACGCCTCCACCATGCGGCGGGCCGTCTCCTCCGGCAGCACCTGGCTCTCCGCGCCGCGGATCACCAGCGTAGGGCAGGCGATGCGCGGCAGCGCCTCCCAGAGGTCGGCGGGCTCCCAGCGCGCGGGCGCGGCGGGGTCGTACTTGAGCTCAAACCGGCCGTCCGGGAGCGGCTTCAGGCTCCACTGCACCCGGTGGCGGTGCACCTCCTCCGGCGGCCGCGGGTTCTGGGCCCGGGCCTGGCGGAACGCCTCCTCCACGGAGTCGAACACCCGCTGGGGCGGCGCCGCCCCGGCCAGCCGTCGGCGCCGTTCGTCGCCGGTCCCCAGCCGGGGGGCGATGTCCACGGGCACCAGGTGCGTCACCCGCTCCGGGTGGGCGGCCGTGAAGGCCATGGCGTTGTGGGCGCCCATGGAGAGCCCCACCAGGACAACGCGCTCCAGGCCCAGCGTGTCCGTCACCGCCAGAGCGTCCGCCACGTAGTCCTCCGTCCGGTAGCGGCCGTCGGGCGGCCAGGTGCTGTCGCCGTGGCCCCGCTGGTCCAGCGCCACCACGTGGTAGCGGTCGCACACCGCCCGGGCGAAGTAGTCCCAGGAGTGGGCGTGGCTGGTGAGGCCGTGGAGGAGCAGCATGTCCGGGAGGCCCCGTTCCCCCCACTCCAGGTAGTGCAGCCGCAGCCCGTTGACCTCTGCGTAGCCGTCTGCCGGCCGAACCTCTGCCACCATGGTGCGTGCTCCTCCCCTGGGTCACGCCCGCGCCCCGCGGGGTCCTGCCGCGGCGGCCTACCAGTCCCGGATATCCACGAAGTGGCCGGCGATGGCCGTCGCCGCCGCCATGGCCGGGCTGACCAGGTGCGTCCGGCCGCCCTTGCCCTGCCGGCCCTCGAAGTTGCGGTTGGAGGTGGAGGCGCAACGTTCGCCGGGCTGGAGGATGTCCGGGTTCATGCCCAGGCACATGGAGCAACCCGCCTCCCGCCACTCGAAGCCGGCGTCCTTGAAGATCTGGTCCAGCCCCTCCTGCTCCGCCTGGAGCTTCACCTGGGTGGAGCCGGGCACCACCATGGCGCGCACCTTGGGGTGCACCCGGCGGCCCCGCACCACCTCCGCGGCGGTTCGCAGGTCCTCCAGCCGGGCGTTGGTGCAGGAGCCGATGAACACCCGGTCCACCGTGATCTCCTGGATGGGCGTGCCGGGCCGCAGGTCCATGTAGCGCAGGGCGGCCTCCGCCGCGGCGCGCTCGTCCGGCTTCTCGAACTCCGCCGGGTCCGGCACGCGGCCGGTGACGGGCACCACCTGGCCCGGGTTGGTGCCCCAGGTGACGTAGGGCACCAGCTCCGACGCCTGGATCACCACCGTCTTGTCGAACCGGGCATCCGGGTCCGTGCGCAGGGCCCGCCACGCCTCCACCGCCGCGTCCCAGTCGGCGCCTTGGGGGGCGTAGGGCCGGCCGCGCAGGTAGGCGAAGGTAGTCTCGTCCGGGGCGATCATGCCGGCGCGGGCGCCCGCCTCAATGGACATGTTGCAGACGGTCATCCGCCCCTCCATGGAGAGGGCGCGGATGGCCTCGCCGGTGTACTCGATGACGTGGCCCACGGCGCCGTCCACGCCGATGCGGCCGATGATGCCCAGGATGATGTCCTTGGCTGCCACGCCCCGCGGCGCCTGGCCCTCTACCCGGATCTCCATGGTCTTGGGACGGCGCTGCACCAGGCACTGGGTGGCCAGCACGTGCTCCACCTCCGACGTGCCGATGCCCAGGGCGAAGGAGCCGAAGGCGCCGTGGGTGCTGGTGTGGCTGTCGCCGCAGACAATGACCATCCCCGGCTGCGTGTACCCCAGCTCCGGGCCGATGACGTGGACGATGCCCTGACGGTTGGACCGCACGCCGTAGAGGGTGATGCCGAACTCCGCGGCGTTCCGCTCCAGCGCCGCGATCTGCGCCGCCGACACCTCGTCCTGGATGGGCAGGGAGCGGTCCGTGGTGGGGACGTTGTGGTCCACCGTGGCGATGGTGAGGTCCGGACGCCGGACACGGCGCCCCGCCAGACGGAGGCCCTCGAAGGCCTGCGGCGAGGTCACCTCGTGCACCAGGTGGAGGTCCACGTAGAGGAGCGCCGGCTGTCCGGGTTCCTCATGCACCACGTGGGCGTCCCAGATCTTCTCGAACAGCGTCTTCCCGGCCATGGCGAACCCTACCCCTGCGCTGGCGATGGTGGGAGCGGGCCGGTGCGGCCCCACTCCCCGCTGGTGCCTCTCATTCTAAGGCAAACGGCCGCTTCCTGTCTCCCCTGAGAATGGTTCTCGCTTCCGGCGGCCGGGCTCCCCAGGGAGCCGCGCCTGCGCTATAACAGGGGAGGGCCGCCGGAGGGGACCGCGCGGCGAGCATGGGAGGGAGCCATGGACGGGACGGTACCGCCGGGGATCGACTACCAGGGGGTCAGCCGCTTCTTCGCGCAGCACGTGCCGGGCGGCCAGGGGCCGCTGACGTTCCAGCTCATCGGCGGCGGGCGCTCCAACCTCACCTACCTGGTGCGCGGGCCGGGCGGGGAGTGGGTGCTGCGGCGGCCGCCCCTGGGCCACGTGCTGCCCACCGCCCATGACATGGCCCGGGAGTACCGGGTCCTCTCCGCGCTGGCGGACACGGACGTCCCGGTGCCGCGGCCCCTGGCGCTGTGCACGGACGCGGCGGTGAACGGCATGCCCTTCTACGTGATGGAGCGGAAGCAGGGCGTGATCATTGAGGACGCCATCCCGCCCGGCTACGCGGAGACGCCGGAGGAGCGGCGCCGCCTGAGCCTGGCCCTGGTGGAGACGCTGGTCAAGCTCCACGCCGTGGACTACCAGGCGGTGGGGCTGGGCGACTTCGGCCGGCCGGAGGGGTACCTGGAGCGGCAGGTGCGGCGCTGGTGGGAGCAGTGGGAGCGGTCCAAGACGCGGGATCTGCCGGCCATCGAGGAGGTGGCGCGGCGGCTGCGGGCGGCACTCCCGGCGCCGTCCCCGGCCACCATTGTCCACGGGGACTACCGCCTGGGCAACCTGATGCTGGCGGCGGACGACCCCGGCCGGGTGGTGGCCATCCTGGATTGGGAGATGTCCACCCTGGGCGACCCCCTCACGGACCTGGCCTACACCCTCATGTACTGGGGCGACCCGGACGATCCGCCGTCGCGGCGGGCGGCCCAGGAGCGGGCGGCGCTGACGGCGGCCCCGGGCTTCCTGCGGCGGGAGGAGCTGACGGCGGAGTACGCCCGCCGGAGCGGCCGCGACGTGACCGCGCTGGACTTCTACCTGGTGCTGGGCTACTACAAGCTGGCCGTCATCAACGAGGGGATCTACGCCCGCTACCTCCAGGGGAAGACCGTGGGGGAGGGGTTCGAGCGGTCCTCCGGGGAGCGGACGGCGGCGCTGGTGGAGCAGGCGCTGGCGGTGGCGGACGCCTCGGCGGACCCGCGGCTGCGCGGCGAGACAGGGTGAGGGCGGTGCGGCGTCAGCCGCCCGCCCGGCCGCGCGCCAGCAGCTCCGCCGCGTCGTAGCTGCCGGGCGGGTGCCCCTCCCGCGCCGCCTGGGCGCTCACCTGCTGGATCAGCCGGTTGTACGGTGTGGGGACGCCGTGCAGCGCCCCCAGCAGGGCGATCTCCCCGTTCAGGTAGTCGGTCTCCACGGAGCCGGTTCCCCGGGCCAGGCTCTGCCAGGTGGAGCTCCCCAGGCGCGTGGAGCCTTCGCCGCGGGGGGCCGCCCGCATCCCCCGCTCTCGGCGCACGGCCTCCAGGTCGCCCGGCTGGATGCCGGCGGCCCGGTAGCAGGCCAGCGCCTCCTCCCGGACCAGCCGCAGCAGCTCCGCCGTCTCCGGGCCTGGCGGGCAGAGGGCCTGCACGGCGTTCCCCAGGTTCTGCACCAGCTTGGCGTACTTGAGCCGCATGACGTGGGGGTCCGGCCGCGCGCTGAAGCCCGCGGCGGAGAGGTCCGCCGTCACCTGCTGGATGAGGGGGTCCGTCCCTTCCGGGTAGCGGCCCGCGTCCAGGACACCGCCCACCGGCCCGGCGTGCAGGGTCACCACGCCCGGCTCCAGGTGGGTGGCGGGCAGCAGGACCACCATGGCGTAGACGCGGGAGAAGCGGCGCAGCGCCATCCGCTCGTTGGCCACGCCGTTCTGGGCGCAGACCACCGGCACGTCGCCGGCGGCGGCGCGGAGGTCGTCCAGGGCGCGGGCGGTGTCCTGGGACTTCACGGTGAGGAGCACCACGTCCTCCGGCCCGAAGCGGAGCCCGGCCGGGCTGCCCGTGGCGGGGATCGGCAGGGCGGCCGTGCCCTCCGGCGCCTGGAGCGTCAGGCCGTCCCGCCGCACCGCCTCCAGGTGGGCGCCGCGGCAGATGAGCACCACCTCCCGCCCGTGCTGGTGCAGCCGCGCACCGATGCTCCCGCCTACGGCTCCGGCCCCGTAGATGATGTACCGCACCGGCTGCTCCTCCCCTGGCGGCCTCCCGGCCTCCGGCCGGGGCGGTCCCCAGGGTACCACAACCGTCCGGCTGATTGCGCCGGGGCGGCGGCTAGGGTAGCGTACCGGTACCATGTGGAGAGACCTGGTGCGGCGGGTCGGCTGGCGGAGACCGGCGGCGCTCCTGCTGCCGGCGGCCCTGGCGCTGGCGCTGAACGCCGCCACTGTGACCGGCACGTTCCAGGGGGACGACTTCAGCTTCGTGGTCCGCCACCGACAGGACGGGCCGGAGTTCCTGTTCCAGGCGTTCCGCGAGCTGCACATCGACGTCTACTACCGGCCGGTCATCGACCTCTGGCTGTTCGCCCAGCAGAAGGCCTTCGACGCGGACCCGTACGGTTGGCACGCGGTGAGCGTGGCGCTCCACGCGGCGACGGCCGCCGCGCTGGCGCTCCTGGTGCTGGCCCTGACGCGCCGCGCGCTGCCGGCGGGGCTGGCGGGCGTCCTCTTCGCCCTGACGCCGGCCTACGCGGGGGGCGTGGCCTGGGTGGCCAACCAGACGGAGCTGCTGGCGGGCCTGCTGGCCACCCTGGCGCTGACGCTCCTGGTCACGGCCCTGCGCGACCGCTTCCGGCCCGCCCTCTATGCGGCCTCGGTGGCCGTCTACGGGCTGGCGCTGGGGAGCAAGGAGGTGGCGGTGGCGGTCCTGGCCCCCGTCTGCCTCTACGTGCTCCTGCGCGCGGGCGAGGCGGGCTGGCGGCCGCTGCGGGACCCCCGCCCCGGACCGGCGCTCCGGGCCGCGGCGCCGCTCCTCCCCTTCCTGGCGGTGACGGCGGCCTGGGGGGCGGCGCAGGCCTACGTGACGCTGGCGTTGGAGCCGCCGCGGCTGCCGTACTACCACCTGGGGACCCACGCCGTGGAGACGGTCCGGTACTACGCGCTGCGGCTGGTGCTCCCCACAAACCGGAACGCCACCGGCTGGGACGCGCTGGCGGACGTGCCGGAGGGGCTGCACAGCCCGGTCTCCTACCTGGCGCTGGCGCTGGTGCTGGGCGGCGCCCTGCTGGCCCTGGTCCGCGGGAGCACGGCCTCCCGGACGCTGGCGGCCTGGCTGCTGGCGGCGCTGGTCCCCGGCAGCTTCTGGGAGGCGTTCTTCGTCAGCGCCCGCTGGGTCTACGCCCCGGCGCTGCCCTTTGCCGGGCTGGTGGCGCTGGGCGCCGTGCGGGCGGCGGAGGCGCTGCCGTGGAGCCGGCCGCGGGCCGCCGGCGCGCTGGCGGCAGTCGTGGCGCTGCTGGCCCTGCCGTGCGCCGCCGGTACGTGGCGGCAGAACGCGCTGGTGAACGAGATGGGGGAGCGGGAGATGGCCTTCGTGCGGCAACTGGAGGCGCTGGCGCTGGCGGTGCCGCCGGGGACCACCATCTACCTGGTGGACACGCCGTGGAACGGCGACTTCAGCTACGCCGAGTCCATGGCGCAGATGCTGTACGGACCCTCAGTGCGGGTACGGCAGGCCACGGCGGCGGAGCTGGCGGGCCTCCCGGTGGGGGACGGCACCGGCGGGGAGACGCTGGTGCTGGGCATGGCGGACGGGCGGCTGGCGGTGCTGCGGCCGGACGCCTCCGGGGCGTCGCCGCCGGCGGAGGGTGCCGCCGTCCCGTGAGGCCGACCGGGCCCGGGCGCAAGCGGTGCCGGACGGGACTTGATTAAACGTTCAATTAGTGGTAGGCTGGCACGGACCTGAGCGCCAGGAGAAGCGCAGCGTGGGAGCGACCCCGGACCGCAGGCGGCAGATCCTGGACGCGGCGTTCGACGAGTTCGCCGCTCGGGGCTTCCGCGGCGCGACCATCAAGGGCATCGCGGCGCGCGCCGGCCTGCACTCCCCGGCCCTCATCTACTGGTACTTCCCGGGCGGCAAGGAGGAGCTGTTCTACGCGTCGGTGGAGGCGCAGGCCTCGTTCCTGGCGGCCTTCCAGGACCCCCAACCGCTCCTGGACGAACCGCCGGAGGTGGTACTGCCCATGGTGGGCCGCGCCTACCTGGACTTCGCCTCCCGGCCCGCCGCCGCCCAGCTGGTCCGCCTGCTGCTGGCGGAGCTGCCCCGGCGCCCGCAGCTGCTGGCCCCGCTGATGGACCGGGGGCCGGTGCGGGTCCTGACGTTCCTCTCCGCCTACCTGCAACGGCAGGTGGAGCTGGGCCGCCTCCGCCCGCACGACGTGCGCTCCAGCGCCCGGGTCTTCGTGGGGATGCTGGTCCCCCAGGCGCTCTCACACGTGCTCCTGCCGCAGCTCCGGCAGGGCGGGCCGTCCGACGAGGAGCACGTCCGGACGGCCACGGACATCTTTCTGGACGGCCTCAGGCCGGGGACACGGGAGGCGGCGCATGACGGCGGTTGAGGTGACGGGGCTGACGAAACGGTACGGCGGGACGGAGGCGCTGCGAGGGGTGGACCTGGCCGTGCCGGAGGGCTGCCTGTTCGGGCTGCTGGGCCCCAACGGCGCCGGCAAGAGCACCCTCATCCGGACGCTGGTGGGCGCGCTGCGGCCCACGGACGGCCGCGTCCGGGTGCTGGGGCTGGAGCCGCTGAAGCAGCGCTGGGAGCTCCGCCGCCAGATCGGCTACATGCCCCAGTCGCCCGCGCTCTACGAAGACCTCTCGGCACGCGACAACGTCCTGTTCTTCGGCGGCGCCCACGGCCGGGACGGCCTGGCGGAGCGGGCGGCGGAGGTCCTGGCGCTCACCGACCTGGCCGGCCGCGCCGGCGACCCGGTGCACACGTTCTCCGGCGGCATGAAGAACCGGGTGTCGCTGGCCGCTGCCCTGGTGCACCGCCCGCGGGTCCTGTTCCTGGACGAGCCCACCGCCGGGGTGGACCCCTACCTCCGGGTGCGGTTCTGGGACCTGTTCCGGCGGTTGGCGTCCGAGGGCGTCACCATCTTCATCAGCACCCACCTGATGGACGAGGCCATGCTGTGTGACCGCGTGGCGATCCTGCGCGCCGGGAGGGTGATCGCGGATGCCCCGCCGGGATCGCTCCTGGAGCGGGGCCGGGCGCACCTGACCGTCCGGGAGGACGGCCGGGTGGAGGAGGCGGACATCGGCGGGCGGCCGGAGGACCTGGCGGAGGCGCTCCGGCGCTACGGGCTGCGGCCCGGCGTGGAGGCGGTGCGCCTCCGCCCGGATACGCTGGAGGATGTGGTGCTCTCGCTGATCGAGCAGGAGGCGGACCGATGAGGCGGACCTTGCTGGTGGCGCGCCGGGTGCTGGTGCAGCTGGTGCGCGACAGGCGGCTGCTGGGGCTCTCCCTGGTGGCGCCGTTGGTGATTGTGTACTTCCTCAAGCTGTTCCTGGACACCATGCCGCCGGGGTTCGACGTAGCCCGCTACGCCGTGCCGGTGGCGGCGTTCCTGGTGCACTTCCTGGCGTTCCTGCTGAGCGCGGTGGTGCTGGTGCAGGAGCGGACGGCGGGGACCTTGGAGCGGATGTTCATCAACGGCTACCGCCGGCAGGAGATCATCGGCGGCTACCTGCTGGGCTACCTGGGTCTGGCCACCCTCCAGGCCGTGGTGGCGCTGACGGAGGTGCTCCTGCTGTTCCAGCTTCGGTACGACGCGGCGACGCTGCTCACGCTGTTCGTGGTGATCTCGCTCCTGGCCGTCGCCTCCGTGATGCTGGGGATCTTCATCTCCACCTTCGCGCGGCATGAGGGGCAGGTCTTCCCCTTCGTCCCCCTCATCACGGTGCCGTCCGCTTTCCTCTCCGGCATGCTGGTGGACCCCCACCAGCTGCCGGCCTGGGCCGACTGGCTGGGGCGGGCGTTCCCCCTCCGGTACGCCAACAACGTGATCCAGGAGATGATCCGGCCCGGAGGAGCGCTGAGCGATGCCTGGCCCAACCTGCTGGCCCTGGCGGCGTACATTGTCGTGCTGCTGGGCCTGGCCTCCCGGACCATGCGGGAGGTGGAGTAGGGGTGCGGCGGGCTAGATGGCGCCGGACTCCCGCAGCGCCGTGAGCTGGGCCGGCGTGTAGCCCAGGGCGCCGTAGACCTCCGCGTTGTGCTCCCCCAGGTGGGGTGCGCGGCGCACGCGGCCGGGGTGCTCCGTGAAGGCGTAGGGCGGGCCGGGGTAGCGGAGGCTCCGGCCCAGCTCCGGGTGCTCCACCTCCTGGAAGAAGCCGCGGGCGGCGGCGTGGGGGTCGTCCAGCCACTCCTCCGGGCGGCGGACGGCGCCCCAGGGCAGCCCCATCCGCTGGCCCGCGTGCCATACCTCCTCCGCCGTCAGGCTGGCGGTGACCGCCTGGAGCGCCGTCATGACCTCCGAACCGCGGGAGAGGCGGTCCTGGGCGTCGCCGAACTGGCGGAACAGCTCGCCGAAGCCCGCCCCGTCTGCCCAGGCCAGGAAGCGGCCCCAGGACCGCTCGTTGAAGGTCTGGCCCATGTTCACCCAGCGGCCGTCGGCGGTGGTGTAGAGGGTGGGTGCCGTCTGGCGGGGCATGGCGTGGCGGCCCGTCTGCCGCTCCACCAGCGTCTCCGTGTAGAACCAGTAAGTGGCGGCGAACTCCGTGCAGACGGCCACGCAGTCGTGCACGGCCACGTCCACGTGCTGGCCGCGGCCCAGCCGGTCGCGCGCCAGGAGGGCGGTCAGGATGCCGATGACGGCGTGGTGGCTGGCCAGGTGGTAGGCGTGGTACTGGCCGGGGCGGACCGGCGGCAGGTTGTGGTCGTCGTAGCCGCAGGAGTGGACAATGCCGCCCAGGGCCATCTGGACCAGGTCGCCGGAGGCGTAGCCGGCCTCAACGTAGGGGCCGTCCTGGCCCCACGGAGTGACGGAGGTCATCACCAGGCCGGGGTTGGCGGTGCTGAGGGCGGCGTAGCCCAGGCCCAAGCCGTCCAGCCAGCCGGGGAGGGCCGTCTCCAGCAGCACGTCGGCGGCGGCGGCCAGGCGGAGGAAGAGGGCGCGGCCCTGCCGGTGCGCCAGGTTCAGGGTGACGGAGCGCTGCTGGTGTTGTAGTGCCAGAAGAAGAGGGAGCGCTCCGGGTCCGGCACGTCCCCGGCGAAGGGGCCGGTGCGGCGGGTGGGCGCCCCCTCCGGCGGCTCCACCTTCACCACCTCCGCGCCCATGTCCGCCAGCAGCTTGCCCGCCCACTCCGCCTGCTCGTCGGCCAGTTCCAGCACCCGCAGCCCCTCCAGCGGCAGCCGCGTCACGCCAGCACCCCCGCCTCCCGGAGCGCGGCGATGCGCTCCTCGGAGTAGCCCAGCAGGTCGCGCAGCACCTCGTCCGTGTGCTCGCCGAAGAGCGGGGCGTGGCGCCGGATGGTCCCCGGCGTGGCGGAGAGGCGGACGGGCAGGCCGTCCGTCCGGTAGGTGCCGAGCTTCGGGTGCTCGATGGTGGGGAAGAGGCCGCGGTGGGCCAGTTGGGCGTCGCGGGCGGTGAGGTCGCCGTGGTGCTGCACGGCGCCCGCGGGGACGCCGGCGCGCTGGAGGGCGTGCATCACGTCGTGGGCGCGCTGCGGGCGGGTCCATGCCTCCAGCAGCCGGTCCAGCGCATCCTGGTGCTCCAGCCGGGCCAGGAGCGAGGCGAAGCGCTCCTCCGCCGTCCAGGCGGGCGCGCCCATGGCGGCGGCCAGCGCCTCCCATTGCTCCTCCGTGTAGCAGGCGATGGCCACCCAGCGGTCGCGGCCGTCCTCGTCGGCGCAGCGGTAGATGCCGTGGGGCGCCGCCGACGGGTGGCGGGAGCGGTTGCCCTCCGGCGCCGAGGGGCGGCCGTTGACCTGGTAGTCCAGGATGGCGGGTCCCGTCAGGGTGATGGCCGCCTCGATCTGGGAGAGGTCCACGTACTCGCCGCAGCCGGTCTCCCGGCGCTGCCAGAGCGCCATGAGCACGGCGATGGCGGCCACGTAGCCGCCGGTGTGGTCCATGTAGGAGAAGCCCCAGCCGGCGGGCGGCTGGTCCGGGAAGCCGGAGAGGTAGGTGAGGCCGGAGAGCGCCTGCACCGTGGGGCCGAAGGTGCGGTAGCCGGAGTAGGGCCCGCGGTGGCCGGGCCCCGCCATGGAGACGTAGATGAGGTCCGGCCGCACCTCCCGCATCCGCTCGTAGGTCCAGCCCCAGCGGGCCAGCACCCCCGCGGAGTAGTTCTCGATGACCACGTCGGAGACGCGGAGGAGGTCACGGAAGACCCCGGCGGCCTCCGGGCGCTGCATGTTGAGGGCCACGGAGCGCTTGTTGCGGTTGAAGTGGTTGAAGTAGCCGCTGGAGTCCAGGCCGAAGGCGCCCTGCCCGTGAGGGTGCGGGCCGAAGCTGGTGCGGGCCAGGTCCGGCCGGGCGGCGCTCTCCAGGCGGATGACCTCCGCCCCGAAGTCCGCCAGGAGCCGGGTGGCCTGCGGCCCGGCCATGGCCCAGGAGAAGTCCAGGATGCGGATCCCCTCCAGCGGCAGCACCGGCGTCCCTCCCCCGCGGCCTAGCCTTCGGGCCGCGCGCCCTCCGTACCCTCCTCCAGCCAGCGGTTGAAGCGGGGCCGCCGCTTCTCCCGGAACGCCGCCACGCCTTCGCGCACGTCGGCGTGGTGGTCGGAGATGGCGGTCTTGGTGGCGATGTCCTCCAGCGCCTGGGCGAAGGTGAGCTCCCAGGCGTTGTAGACGGCGCGCTTCAGCAGCCGTTGCGCCACCTGCGGCCCCTCCGCCAGCTCCCGCGCCAGGGCCATGGCCCGCGGCAGCAGTTCCTCCGGCGGCACCACCTCGTGCACCAGGCCCAGCTCCAGTGCCTCCGCCGCCGTGACGATGCGGTTGCGCAGGAGGAAGTCCAGCGTCCGGGCCACGCCCATGAGCTGCACCAGGAGGTAGTGGCCGCCCTCGTCCGGCTGGAGCGCCCAGCGGAGGGTGCCGGCCCCCAGGCGCGCCTCCGTGGAGGCGATGCGGAAGTCGCACGCCAGCGCCAGCGAGAGGCCGGTCTGGATGGCGAAGCCGTTGACGGCGGCAATGGAGACCTTGTCCAGGTTGCGGACGGCCAGGTTCACCGGCTGGGAGATGCCGCGCAGGGCGGCGTAGGTGCCCATGGGGTGGTTGTGGCCGCGCGGGATGGGCGGCACCAGCGCCCGCGCCCCCTGGTGGGCCGGCCCGCGGGCGGAGATGTCGTCGCCCGCGGAGAAGGCGCGGCCGCTGCCCGTGATGACCACCACGCGGACGCGGTCGTCCATCTGGGCCTGGAGCAGCGTCTCCACCAGGTCGCGCTTCATGGGCTGGGTGGTGCCGTTCATCCGCTCCGGCTCGTTGAAGGTGACCACGGCGATGCCCGGCTCCTCCAGGGTCACCTCAAAGCCGCGGAAGCGTCCTGTCTCCATGGCGGTTCCCTCTCCGGCGGGGGCTGCCCGCGGGACGCGGCGTCCCTGCCGGCGCGGGCGCGTCCCCGGCCCGCTCAGCCGGGGGCGCCGCCCGTGGTGGATCGCGTTGGGGTGACTTCAGTATAGGGCGGTGGTCAAGGGAGGGACCGGGGCCTCACGCCCGGGGCCGCCGGGCGCGCGGCGGAACCAGGGGGCGGGCGTCGCCGCGGTCCAGCAGCGCCTCAAGCTGGTGACCCAGCGTCCGGCTGCGGCGGCCCGCGGCGTCCTGCCGGGCGCGGAGGTCCGCCAGGATGGCGGCCAGGACGCGGGCGGTGAGCTCCGGCGGCACCGGGCCGGCCAGGCGGCGGCTCAGGGTCTGGGGTCGCAGGCCCAGGCGGTGCGCCAGGCGGCGCTGGGAGACACCGGCCTGCTGGATGAGGGACTTCAGGGCGGCTCCGTCCATGGGGCAGGCTCCTGCGTTGGGCTGGCCTCCCCCTCCTGCTGATCTCAGCGAGCGGGCGCCCGCGCTGGTGACGCCGGCGGCAGGACGTCCTCCCGCCCGCTACGGGCGGCCCGGCGCGGCCTCCGGACGGTGGACGTGGAGGGTTACCTGGTGGGGCAGGTCCGGGCGCAGGAGGGCGCTGACGTAGCAGCCGCGCCGGGCGGGGCCCAGGAGCGCCTGCACCTCCCCCTCCGGCGCGGGGCTCCAGACGTGCAGGTCCACAGAGATGTCGCGCACGTGGCCGCGGGGGTTGGCCCGCGCCGTCCCCTCCACCCGGTCCACCGGGACGCCCCGGCGGCGCGCAACGGCCTTGAAGGAGACGGTGAGGCAGGCCAGGAGGGCGCCCAAGACCGCCTCTACCGGCGCGGGCCCGGCGTCCGTGCCGCCGTCCTCCGGCGGCTCGTCCAGCGTCCAAGCGTGGCCGCGGACGGCGACCTCCACCCGGTGCCCGTCGCCCGGGGAGACGGTGCGGACGGTCCGGCGCTCCCGGCCGGGCGCCTCCGGCGGCGGCAGGACGGCGCCGATGACCGCGCCGGGCTCCGCCCGGCCGCCGTCCGGCACGCGGACCTCCAGCACCCCCGCCGCCGGAGCCGCCACGGGCAGGCTGGCCCCCTCGCCCTCCGCCGTGGCCACGGCCTCGCCGCGCTCCACGCGGTCGCCGCTGCGCCGGTGCCAGCGCACGGCCGCGCCCGCGGCCTCTTCGCCCAGCCGGGGCATGCGGATGTTCCTGCCGCCTTCGGCTCCTCCTTTGGGACGCACGCCGCCACCTCGCTGCGGGGGTCGGGGCCGGGGCCCCGCCGCTCCCATGATACCGCCCGGCGCGACGCCGTGGGGTGCCGACCGTACCAGGCTGCCGCAGCGGCTCGGGAGCGTGTAGACTGGGCGTGACCACGCGAGGACCGGGGGGGAGGGCGATGGTGCAGCTCCGGGTGGGTTTCATCGGCCTTGGGATCATGGGCAGGCCCATGGCGTTGAACGTGCTACGGGCGGGGTTCCCGCTGACCGTCTGGAACCGCAGCCGGCCCGGCGTAGAGGCCCTGACGGCGGCGGGCGCGACGGCGGCGCCCTCCCCCGCGGACGTGGCCGCCCGGTCCGACGTGGTGATCACCATGGTGACGGACGCGCCGGACGTGGAGGAGGTGGCCCTGGGCCCGGAGGGGATCGTCCGCGGGGCGCGGCCCGGCCTGACCCTCATCGATATGACCACCACCTCCCCGGACGCGGCCCGGCGGCTGGCGGCGGCGCTGGCGCCCCACGGCGTGGAGCTGCTGGACGCGCCGGTGACCGGCGGCGACGTGGGCGCGCGGGAGGGGACGCTCACCATCATGGCCGGCGGGGACGCGGCGCTGCTGGAGCGCTGCCGGCCGGTGCTGGCGGCCATGGGCCGTCGCATCGTCCACTGTGGGCCCACGGGCGCGGGCCAGACGGTGAAGCTCTGCAACCAGATCATGGTGGCCCTCACGAACCTGGGCGTCAGCGAGGCGCTGGCCCTGGCGGCCAAGGCCGGCGTGGACCCCGCCACCATGCTGGAGGCGGTGAGCGGCGGCGCCGCCCGCTCCTGGACGGTGGAGCACCTGGCGCCGCGCGTCCTCCGGGACGACTTCCAGCCGGGGTTCAAGGTGGACCACCAGGCCAAGGACCTGCGCCACGCCCTGGAGGCCGCCCGCGGGCTGGCGCTGCCGCTCCCCGGCACCGCCCTGGTCCACGAGCTGTTCACGGCGCTCCAGGCGCGCGGGCTGGGCGGCGAGGGAACGCAGGCGCTGGTGAAGGCGCTGGAGTGGCTGGGAGACGTGTGGGTGCCGCGCGGACCCTGGGCGGAGGGCGCCGGGGAGGCGCCGCGGTGAGCCGCCCGGCCGTCTTCGTCACGCGGCGGCTGCCGGGCGATGCCCTGGAGCGACTGGCCCACCACGCGGAGGTGCGCCTGTGGCCCGGCGAGGAGCCGCCGCCGCGGGAGGCGCTGCTGGCGGGCGTGCGCGACGCGCAGGGCCTCATCTGCCTGCTCACGGACCGGGTGGACGCGGCGCTGCTGGACGCCGCCCCGCGCCTGCGGGTGGTCAGCAACGTGGCCGTGGGGTACGACAATGTGGACGTGGCGGCGGCCACGGCGCGGGGCATCCCTGTGGGCAACACGCCCGGCGTGCTGACGGAGACCACGGCGGACTTCGCCTTCGCGCTGCTGCTGGCCGTGGCCCGACGGGTGGTGGAGGCGGACCGCTTCGTGCGGGAGGGGCGCTGGCGGCAGTGGGACCCCAACCTGCTGCTGGGCCGGGACGTCCACGGCGCCACCCTGGGCATCGTGGGCATGGGCGCCATCGGCGCGGCGGTGGCCCGCCGGGGCCTGGGCTTCGGCATGCGCGTCCTGTACACGCGCCGGGGCGGCCCCCGGCCGGACGCCCCCGGCGACTGCGTGGACCTGGACCGGCTGCTGGCGGAGTCGGACTTCGTTTCCCTCCACGTCCCGTTGACGCCGGAGACGCGGGGCCTCATCGGCGAGCGGGAGCTGCGGCGGATGCGGCCCACGGCGTACCTCATCAACACCGCCCGCGGCCCCGTGGTGGACCAGCGGGCGCTGGCCCGCGCCCTCCACGAAGGGTGGATCGCGGGGGCGGGTCTGGACGTTACAGAAGAGGAGCCCGTTGACCCGGCGGACCCGCTGCTGCGGGCGCCCAACGTGGTCATCGCGCCCCACATCGGCAGCGCCAGCCACGCCACCCGTTCCCGCATGGCGGAGATGGCGGTGGAGAACTGCCTGGCGGGGCTGGCGGGCAGGCCGCTCCCCCACTGCGTGAACCCGGAGGTGGAGGCGCGGCGTCGGTAGGAGTCCAGCAGGACCACGGAGACGGAACGGCGCGGGTGCGGTATCATGGGTGCCGCATACCGCCGGGTATGTCAGCATCAGGAGGGGTCATGCGAGAGGCGCTCATCTGCGGGGCGGTGCGGACGCCGGTGGGGAAGTACGGCGGGGCGCTGCGGGACGTGACGGCGGAGGAGCTGGCGGGCCGGGTGGTGGCGGAGATCGTCCGGCGGTACGGCCTGCCCGAGGACCGGATTGACGACGTGATCTTCGGGCAGTGCTACCCGAACGGGGAGAACCCGGCCATCGGGCGGCTGGCGGCGCTGCGGGCGGGGCTGCCCATCGAGGTGCCGGGGCTCCAGCTGGACCGGCGCTGCGGCTCCGGGCTGCAGGCGGTCTGCCTGGCGGCCATGGAGGTGCAGACGGGGGTGGCGGACCTGGTGCTGGCGGGCGGGGTGGAGAGCATGAGCCAGGCGGAGTTCTACACGCTGGACATGCGCTGGGGCCCGACGCGGGGCCACGTCCAGCTCTACGACCGGCTGGACCGGGGGCGGGTGACGGCGGGGTGCGAGTCACGCTTCCTGGTGGAGGGCGGGATGCTGGAGACGGCGGAGAACCTGCGCCGCCAGTACGGCATCCCGCGGGAGGAGCAGGACGCGTACGCGCTGCGGAGCCACCAGCGGGCGGTGGCGGCGTGGGAGGCGGGGAAGTTCCAGGATCACGTGGTCCCGGTGCCGGTGCCGCAGCGGCGGGGCGACCCCATCCTCTTTGCGAAGGACGAGCACCCGCGGGCGGACACGAGCCTGGAGCAGTTGGCGAAGCTGCGGCCGGTGCGGGCGGACCTGGACCCGGAGGCGACGGTGACGGCGGGGAACGCCAGTGGGGAGAACGACGCGGCGGCGGTCTGCATTGTGGCGTCGCCGGAGGCGGCGGCGCGGCACGGGCTGGTGCCGCAGGCGGTGCTGCGGGGCTGGGCGGCGGCGGGCGTGCACCCGGCGTACATGGGCATCGGGCCGGTGCCGGCCACGCAGAAGGTGCTGGACCGGCTGGGGTTGCGGCTGGCGGACATGGACCTCATCGAGCTGAACGAGGCGTTCGCGGCGCAGGTGCTGGCGGTGACGCGGGAGTGGAAGTTCACGGCGGCGGACTTCGAGCGGCTGAACGTGAACGGGAGCGGCATCAGCCTGGGGCACCCGGTGGGGGCCACGGGGGTGCGGATCCTGGCGGACCTCCTGCCGGAGCTGGAGCGGCGCGGCGCCCGCTACGCGCTGGAGACCATGTGCATCGGCGGCGGGCAGGGCCTCGCCGCCGTCTTCGAGCGCGTCGCCTGAGCCGGGCCCGGCCGTCGGCGCAGCCGGAGGGTGGCCACCAGATGATACAGTGCGGGGGAGGCAACTGTACCCGGAGGGGGAGGATCGGGCTCTGGTGGCCACCCTCCGGCCGGCAACGGTCCCACGAGGGGACGGATCGACCCCTGAACAACGTTCGAGCGGCTGCGGACCGGCGCATGTGACACCCCGGCGGCCCGGAGCCGCCAACTTTCACCATATTTCCACCAAACGTCCGGCCGGTCCCGGGTGCCCCGGGACCGGCGGCAGGTTGCCCATGCGCGACAAGCTGTTTCAGAGCCCGCAGGCGGCCATCCACGACCTCCCGGAGGGCGCGACGGTCATGGTGGGCGGCTTCGCCTCCGCCGGCGTGCCGGAGCACCTGATCCGGGCGCTGGTGGAGCGGGGCACGGCGGGGCTCACGGTCATCGTCAACTCCATCGCCGCGGATCGGGCCGTGGACGCGCTGTGCCGGAAGCGGCAGGTGCGGAAGGCCGTCACCTCCTTCGCTGTGCGCGCTTCGGCGGCCCGGCGCGGCCTCTTTGAGGAGCAGTACCGGCAGGGGCTGGTGGAGCTGGAGCTGGTGCCCCAGGGCACGCTGGCGGAGCGGATCCGGGCGGGCGGCGCCGGCATTGGGGCGTTCTACGTGCCGGTGGCGCCGGGCACGGTGGCGGCGGAGGGGAAGGAGACCCGGGTGCTGAACGGCCGGCTGCACGTGCTGGAGCGGCCGCTGCGGGCGGACTTCGCGTTCATCCGGGCCCACAAGGCGGACCGGGCGGGGAACCTGGTCTACCGCGGGGCGGGGCGGAACTTCAACGCCGTCATGGCCACGGCGGCGGACGTGGTGGTGGCCGAGGTGGACGAGGTGGTGGAGGTGGGGGCGCTGGACCCGGAGCACGTGGTGACGCCGGGGGTCTACGTGGACCGGCTGGTGGTCTGCCGGCGGGGCCCGGTGCCGTGGTACCAGGAGGAGGCGTGATGGTGCGGCCAAGGGGCGTCTCCCGGGAGCTCATCGCCGTGCGGGTGGCGCGGGAGCTGCGGGACGGCATGGCCGTGAACCTGGGCATCGGGCTGCCGACGCTCGTGGCCAACTACGTCCCGGCGGACGTGGCGGTCTGGTTCCAGGCGGAGAACGGCCTCCTGGGCTACGGCGGTGTGGCGGAGGCGGGGGCGTTCGACCCGGACCTCATCAACGCCTCCGGCCAGCCGGTGACGCTGCGGCCGGGTGCGTGCTGCTTGGACTCGGCGCAGGCGTTCGCCATGATCCGGGGCGGGCACCTGGACGTGGCGGTGCTGGGCGGGCTCCAGGTCTCGGAGCGGGGGGACCTGGCCAACTGGCTGGTGCCGGAGCGGGGCGGCGGGAGCATCGGCGGGGCGATGGACCTGGCGCTGGGGGCGCGGCGGGTCATCGTGGCCATGGAGCACACAACGAAGGGCGGGGCGCCGCGGCTGCTGCGGCGGTGCACGTACCCGCTGACGGCGGCGCGGTGCGTGGACCTGGTGGTGACGGACCTGGCGGTGGTGGCGGTGACGCCGCGGGGGTTCGAGCTGCGGGAGGTGGCGCCGGGGGTCACGCCGGAGGAGGTGCAGGCGGTGACGGAGGCGCGCCTGCACCCGGCGCCGGACGTGCGGGAGATGGAGTTCTAGGACGGGAGGACGCGGGCAGATGCGGCTGGTGACGTACACGTTCCGGGGGACCACGCGGCTGGGGGCCCTGGCGGATGGGGACTGCGTGGTGGACCTGAACCGGGCGGAGGCGCTGCGGCTGGCGCGCGCGGGCTCCTGGCGGGCGCAGGCGGCGGCGGACGCCGCGGTGCCGCCGGACATGCTGGCGCTGCTCCGCCTGGGGGAGGAGGGCCTGGCGGCGGCGCGGGAGGCGCTCCAGTTCGCGCAGGAGGAGCTGGCGCGGGACCGGGCGGAGGCGGCCGCGGCGGGGCTGTGCTTCCGCACGGACGAGCCGGGCTTCCGCCTGGAGGCGCCGGTGCCGCGGCCGGGGACGGTGCTGGCCATTGGCCTGAACTACCGGGACCATGCGGAGGAGACGGGTGCCCCGCTGCCGGAGTACCCCATGGTCTTCACCAAGGTGGCCACCTGCATCATCGGGCCGGGGCAGCCGGTGATCCGCCCGCGGGCCAGCACGGCGGTGGACTGGGAGGGGGAGCTGTGCGTCGTCATCGGGCGGCCGGCGCGCGGGGTGACGGCGGCGGAGGCGCCCGCCTACGTGGCCGGCTACATGGTGGGCAACGACGTGACGGTGCGGGAC
>DATCLE010000003.1:0-35753 GCA_036564075.1 Dehalococcoidia bacterium | reverse complement strand
GTCCCGCACGGCCCGCGTCTGGAGCGACGCCAGGTCCGAGCCGGCGCCGGGCTCCGAGTAGCCCTGGCACCAGATGGCCTCGCCGGAGGTGATGCGGGGCAGGTGCTCCCGCTTCTGCTCCTCCGTGCCGTGGACGATGAGGGTGGGGCCGATCATCCCGACGCCGAAGCCACGGGTGCCGGTGTCCGGCGCGCGGGCGTAGCCCAGCTCCTCGTTGAAGACCATCTGCTCGTAGATGGAGGCGCCCAGGCCGCCGTACTCCTTGGGCCACGCCGGGGCGATCCAGCCGCGCGCCGCCAGCTTCCGGTTGAACTCCTGGGCCCGCTCGAAGTTGTCCTCCAGGCCGCCGGGACCCGCGATGTCCTGGTCCTCGTCCGGCAGGTTCTCCTTGAGGAAGGCACGCAGCTCCGCCCGGAGCCGCTCTTCCTGCTCACCGAAGTGGAAGTCCATGGCCGTACCCCCTCGGCGGCAGGCTCTACCGCGTGCTGCCGCCCGCTGCGACTATAGCACAACCGAATGGTAGGGCGAAGTGCGACGGACGGCCCTGCCAGGCGCGGGGCCAGGCTAGGGCGCCTCCGGAGGCTGGGGCGAGAGCTCCTGGGCGGCGCCCAGCAGCTCCTCGTACACCTCGTGGACGGGGCGGTGGGTGCGCTCGGCGGCGATGGCCGCCAGGCGCTCCAGGTTGTTCCCGGCCGCCGCCAGGTCCTGGGGAGTGAGGATGGGGAAGCGCTCCCGGATCAGGTCCTCCGCGCGGCCGGGCCAGACGCCCTCCTGGAGCCCGCCGGCGGCCGGGCCGGGGGGCACCGGGGTAGGCTCCGCGGCAGCCGGCGCGGGCTGGCCCGGCCGCGGTGCCTCCTCCACCGCCCGCCGCAGACGGGCGGCCCGCCGGGAGAGCAGCCAGGCCAGGGCGGCGGCCGCGGCCATGACCGGCAGGAGACGGCGCACGGCGGCACCTCCGGGCGGGGCGTGACGGGGCCAGCTTAGCACGGTGCCCCGGCGGCGGCGATCGGCCGATTGGGTGACAGGTGCGTCAGGCGGCGGTCCGCCGGCCGCCGGGCCCGAGCCACGGGCGGCCTTCCCCGGCGGCCGGGGAGGGCTGCGCGCCCGGCGGCCGTCCCCGGCGCAGCGCACGGAAGGCCGCGGCGGTGACGTTGGGGTCCAGCGCGCCCTCATCGGTGGCGGCGCGCAGCGCCGTGATGGCGGCGGCCAGGCCGTCCGCCAGGGAGCGGCCGGCGGCCAGGCCGCGGTCCACCACCTCCGCCGCAGCCAGGATGCGTGCCGCCAGCGGGATGCGGCGGCCGCCCACCCGGTGGGGGTAGCCCGTGCCGTCGAACCGCTCATGGTGGTGGAGCACGGCGGGCAGCGCGTCGTTGAGGAAGGCCAGGGGTGCCAGCACCTCCACGCTGGCGTCCGGGTGCGCCGCGTCGGGCTGGCGGCGCGCGGCCGCGGCGACGCGGCCCAGGTCCCGGTATCGGGCGGCCAGCCAGAGCAGGGTCAGGTCCCGCGGGCCCAGCCCCAGTTCCCGGCCGATGCGCACGGCCAGGGCGGCAGTCCGCTCGCCCGCCTGGGCCAGGGAGGGGTCGGCCACGTGCAGGAGGTTACCCAGGGTGCTCAGGGTCTGGTTCACCAGGGAGCGCTGCCCGTCCAGCAGGCGGTCCGTCTGGATGCTGAGGGAGGCCAGGCTGGCCAGCACCTGCAGGAGGGACTGCTCCAGCGACGAGAGCTCCCGGGGCGTGCGGAAGCACACGTAGAGCACCCCGGCCAGCGCCCCCTGCGCCCGCACGGGCACCGCCGCCAGCGACCGCAGGCCGGCGCGGGCCAGGTAGCGGTCCACGGTGGAGCCGGACGCCGTGTCCCGCAGCAGGAGCGGCCCCGGCTCTTCCTGCCGTTGCAGGCGGCTGCGGGACGCCGCCAGGTGCAGCCGGAGCTCCCGCTCCGGCCGCCAGCCGGCGGTGAGGGGACGGCCGGGGGCGTCGTCGGTCCCGTCGGTGAGGAAGAGGGCCGCGCCGTCCGCCCGGACCACGGCCCGCGCGGCCTCCACAATGCGCTGCCACGCCTCCACCGTGCGCTGCGCCGTGGGCACCACCCCTGCCACCTCCGCAATGATGCCGATGGTGGCGTCCAGCTCATGGTCCAGGGTCAGGCCCTCCACCGTGGAGAAGGTCTCCCCGATGGTGTTGGTGACGGAGGTGATTTCGTCGAAGGCGCGGCCCTGCCGGATGGCCTGCTCCTCCACGCACAACGCCGCCAGCGCCGTCCCCAGGCCGGATGCCACCACCTCCAGCGTCTGCCGCACGTCGTCCGGGAACGGGACGTGCACGGGGTAGCGGACGGAGAGGACACCCAGGACGTGGCCGCGGCATGTCAGGGGGAAGAGGGCGCGGCGGCGCTCCGGCGGGCCGCCTTCGCCCCCGGGCCCGCGTCCGGGGGCCTCCCGGGACTCCTCCTCCACCACCAGGGGCTCCCCTGCCGCACGGACGGCGGCCAGGTCCTGGGCCAGCTCCTCCGCGTCCCGGTCCGGTCCCCAGTCCGGGTCCAGGCCGCTGTCCAGGAGCTCCGGCGCCGCCGCCAGCCGGACGGCCCCGCCGGGCAGGAGGTCCCGCACCAGGTCCTGGACCAGCCGCCGGGCGTCGTGCGGGCTCAGGTCGGCGGCGGCCCGGCGCCCGAAGGCCGTCAGCCAGGCGACCTCTTGCCGGAGGCGCTGGACGTGCCCCTCCAGGCGGGACAGCTCCTCGCCGTCCGGCGCGGCGGCCTCCCGGCGGGACCGCCGGCGGCAGAGGGCGTAGGCGCCGGCCCCGCCGGCCAGCAGCACCGCGAAGAGGATGAGCGAGAGTACCATGGCTCCACCACGCTCCGGGCGGCCCGGGCGCGGGCGGTGCGGCCCGGCGTCCGGGCGACCCCGGCACCCCGAGGGGCGCCTCCGGCCCCTTCCGGCGCGTGTGGGGCAGGATGGCCCGGCGGCTTCAGGGAAGGCCGCCGCAGTCCGTAGACGGGCCGGGCAGTGGAGACGTGGACGCGCGATCCGGCGGATCGCCGTGTGCCCGGCGGTTCCTGGTCCCCTGCACCACCCCCACCCACCACCTCTCCCCAGGAGACCGGCCGCGCGGGCTCCGGGGCGCGGCGCCGGTCGTGAGGGTGGGCACCGGCGCCGTGCAGGGCCGCGCTCGCCGGGCGGCCCTTCCCCCCAGAGATTATCGACACCCACGTCGGTTTTCCTCATACCCCGGCCGGGTCCCCTTGGGTCGGACGGCGGTCAGCGGGAGGGCCAGGAGGGCTCCGTGGGCTGCGCCTCCGATGCCAGGGTCAGGAGCTCCTGGTGCACCTCCGTGAGGGCCCGGTCCGTCCGCTCCGCGATGAGGCCCGCCAGCAGCTCCAGGTTGCCGCCGGTGCGGCGGAAGTCCGCGTCGCTCAGGAAGGGGTAGCGGTCCCGGATGGCGGTCTGGATGAGGGCGGCCCAGCCCTCCGCCTGGAGCTCCGCCACGGAGACGTCCGCGCGGTGCTCCGCGGGGCTCCATCGCTGCTCGAAGCTCACCGGCGCGCCGGCGTTATCGATGCCCACAGGGCCGCGGCGGCGGGCCAGGCGGCGGCGGGCCAGGAGGAAGGCGCCGCCCAGGACGGCGGTGAGGAGGAGCCAGCGTTGCATGGTGGGTGTCCTCTCCGGCGGGGCAGCGTCTCCGGCTACGGCGGCAGTGTAGGGAGGGCGCCCGCGGCGGCGCAACTGGACGAACGGGGTAGCGGCGACGAGGGGCGGCGGGCGCGGAGGCTGCCCGCCAGCGGGCACGGCGGCGGTACGCGCAGGGGCCCTGGTCAACCCAGGGCCCCGTGTCCAATCCGCCGCAGCACCGTCCGGGCGCTCAGGCCCGCTGGGGCTGGCCCTCCCGCTCCAGGCCCGCCTCCCGCCGCAGGAGGTCCGCCTTGTCCGTGCGCTCCCACGGTAGGTCCAGGTCCGGCCGTCCGAAGTGCCCGTACGCCGCCGTCTGCCGGTAGATGGGCCGCCGCAGGTCCAGCACCTCTATGATGGCCGCGGGGCGGAGGTCGAAGTGCTTGCGCACCAGGGCCAGGATCTCCGCCTCCGGGACCCGCGCGGTGCCGAAGGTCTCCACGGCCAGGGAGGTGGGGCGGGCCACGCCGATGGCGTAGGAGATCTGGATCTCGCACCGGTCCGCCAGGCCCGCGGCCACCACGTTCTTGGCCACGTAGCGGGCCGCGTAGGCGCCGGAGCGGTCCACCTTGGTGGGGTCCTTGCCGGAGAAGGCGCCGCCGCCGTGCCGGGCGACGCCGCCGTACGTGTCCACGATGATCTTACGCCCGGTGAGGCCCGCGTCCCCCATGGGCCCGCCCACCACGAAGCGGCCCGTGGGGTTGATGTAGTAGTTGGTCTGACCGTCCAGCAGCTCCGGCGGGATGACGGCGTGGATCACGTGCTCCTTGATGTCCCGCTTGAGCTGCTCATAGTCCACGTCCGGGGCGTGCTGGGTGGAGATGACCACCGCGTCCACGCGGGAGGGCGTGCCGTAGGCGTACTCCACCGTCACCTGGGACTTGCCGTCCGGCCGGAGGTACGGCAGGGTGCCGTTCCGGCGGACCTCCGCCAGCCGGCGGGTGAGCCGGTGGGCCAGGGCGATGGTCAGGGGCATGAGTTCCGGCGTCTCGTTGCAGGCGAAGCCCATCATCATCCCCTGGTCGCCCGCGCCCGCCTTGTCGTACCGCTCGTCGGCGTTGGCGCTGGTGCGCAGCTCGTAGGCCGTGTCCACGCCCACGGCGATGTCCGGCGACTGCTTCTTGATGGAGACGATGACCCCGCACGTGTCGGCGTCGAACCCGTAGGAGGCGTCCGTGTAGCCGATGTCGCGCACCACCTGCCGGGCGATCTCCGCGTAGTCCACCTGGGCCGTGGTGGTGATCTCCCCCATGATGGCGATGAGCCCGGTGGTGGTGGCCGCCTCGCAGGCCACCCGGCCGTACGGGTCCTGGGCGTAGATGGCGTCCAGGATCGCATCGGAGATCTGGTCGCACATCTTGTCGGGATGGCCCTCCGTCACCGACTCCGAGGTCAGGAACAGGGACGGAGCGCTCATGAAGGTGGTGGACATCGGTCTTCCTCCTCGTCTCTCACGGCCGCGGGCCGTGCGCGGGTTGCTATGGGCGGTGGTCCCTCCCCGGCGGGGCCTACGTGCCGGACTCCCAGCTGGCCAGGTAGCGCTGCTGCTCCTCCGTCAGCGTGTCGATCTCCACGCCCATGGCCTGGAGCTTGAGGCGGGCGATCTCCTCGTCGATCTCCCGGGGCACCACGTAGACGTCCACGGGCAGCCGCTTCTCCTGGATGACCAGGTGCTCCACGGAGAGCGCCTGGTTGGCGAAGCTCATGTCCATGACGCTGGCGGGGTGGCCCTCCGCCGCCGCCAGGTTGATGAGCCGCCCTTCGCCCAGCAGGAAGAGGCGGCGGCCGTCCGTGAGGATGTACTCGTCCACGAACTCCCGGATGGCCCGCTTGCCCTCCGCCATAGACTCCAGGGCCGGGATGTTGATCTCATCGTTGAAGTGGCCGGAGTTGGCCACAATGGCGCCGTCCTTCATGACCTCCAGGTGGGCGCGGTCGATGACGTTCACGTCGCCGGTGAGGGTGACGAAGACGTCGCCCAGGCGGGCAGCCTCCAGCATGGGCATGACGCGGAAGCCGTCCATCACGGCCTCCAGGGCGCGGATGGGGTCCACCTCCGTGACCACCACCTGGGCGCCCATGCCGCGGGCGCGCATGGCGAAGCCGCGGCCGCACCAGCCGTAGCCGGCCACTACCACCGTTTTGCCCGCCCACAGGATGTTGGTGGCGCGGGTGATGCCGTCCAGCGTGCTCTGCCCCGTGCCGTAGCGGTTATCGAACAGGTGCTTGGTGTCCGCCTCGTTCACGGCCACAATGGGGTAGGCCAGGGCGCCGTCCTTGGCCATGCTGCGCAGCCGGATGACGCCGGTGGTGGTCTCCTCCGTGCCGCCCAGCACCCCCTCCAGCAGGTCGCGCCGCTCCTTGTGGAGGGTGGCCACCAGGTCCGCGCCGTCGTCCATGGTGATCTGCGGCCCGTGGCCGATGGCCTGGTGGATGTGGCGGTAGTACGTCTGGTTGTCTTCGCCCTTGATGGCGAAGGTGGGGATGCCGTACTCCGCCACCAGCGCCGCGGCCACGTCGTCCTGGGTGGAGAGCGGGTTGGAGGCGCAGAGGCGGACCTCCGCGCCGCCGTCCCGGAGGGCCAGCATGAGGTTGGCCGTCTCCGTGGTCACGTGGAGGCACGCGGCAATCCGCACACCCTTCAGGGGCCGCTCCCGGGAGAACCGCTCCCGGATGAGGCGGATGACGGGCATCTCCCGCGCCGCCCACTCGATGCGGCGGACGCCCTCCGGGGCCAGCCGCAGGTCCTTGACGTCCCCTTGTGCAGGGGTCTGTGTCGCCATGATGCAACGCTCCTTCGTGATCTGTCCCGGTACCGGGCCGGGGCACGGCGGCCGGGGCCGCCGGTCCGTTGGTCTAGAGACGCACCACCTCCAGGTGCTCGTGCCAGCCGCGGAGACGGGCCAGGAGCCGCCGTGTCAGGCTGGCGGCGCCCAGGAGCTCCCGCCGGGTGGCCGCGGCCTCAATGAGCCGGCAGTCCTCCACGTAGCCCAGGCGCTGGTAGGCGCGGACGGCGGGCGTGTTGGCCGGGTCCACGCTCAGCACCACCAGGGGGCAGGTCCGCAGCAGGTGCCGGGTGACGGCCCCCGTGGTGACCTGGGCGTAGCCGCGGCCGCGGTACCGCGGGTGGGTGAAGACGTTGCCCACCACGGCCACACCCTGCTCCGGCGAGACTACATGCGTGCCCGCCACGGAGACCAGCCGGCCCGCCACGGAGGCCCCGTAGTAGACGCCCTCGTTGATGTGGGCGGGGCTGTAGTACGTGGGCGCGCCGTCGCTGCTGTAGAGGCGGTTGATCCAGCGCGCGTCCGCGCCGGTGAGGCGGCGCACCTGCGGCGTCTCCGCGTCCGCGTGGAGTTCCGGCGTCCGGAGCCGGTCCGGCGTGACGGACATGCGCAGCATGGGCTGCTCCTGGGCCAGCCGGAAGTAGCGCCGCAGCACGGCCACGTGGCGCGGCTCGCACGTGGCGTAGGTGTGGGGCGGGCCGGGGTGCAGCCGCAGGATGGCGTCCAGGGCGTCCGGGTCCCCCATGGCGAAGAGCGCCTGGCCCAGCCCGCCGCTGGCGTGGAGCAGGAGGGCGCGGCCGGTGGCGCCG
This sequence comes from Dehalococcoidia bacterium, assembly GCA_036564075.1. Classification (GTDB taxonomy): domain Bacteria; phylum Chloroflexota; class Dehalococcoidia; order DATCLE01; family DATCLE01; genus DATCLE01. The sequence goes on along the minus strand of DATCLE010000003.1, from coordinate 28,497 downwards.
CTGGCCAGCCACCAGCGGGCCCGGGGCGCCAGGTGCGGCTCCAGTTGTCCCAGGGCGTAGGCGGCGTACGCCGGCCGCTCGCGCAGCAGGGCGCGGATCTCCTCCGCGTCCGCCAACGAGCGCACCCGGTACGTGCGGCCCGGCGGGGCCGCCGGGGCGGCCTGGTACATGTGTCCTTCGGCCATGGAGGCCTCCCGGTTCACTGCGGGCGGGCCGCCGCCGGCAGCGGCTCGCCGAAGGCCCGCCGGTAGCGGGCCTCGAACTCCTCAAAGGTGTAGTGGTGCTCCTGGGTGCCGTGGCGCTCCACCGCGTAGGCGGCGGCCAGCGCCCCCATGCGCGCCGCCCGCGGCAGGTCCAGGCCGCGGAGCAGGCCCGCCAGCAGGCCGGCCCGGTACGCGTCGCCGGCGCCGGTAGGGTCCACCACCGCCGCGGGCGGCGCCACCGGCACCTCCACGGTCCCCTCCCGGGTCAGGACGGCGGAGCCGTGCTCGCCCCGGGTCACCACCACCGTGGACGCCAGCTCCAGCAGGTCCTCCGGCCCCTTGCCGGTCTTGGCGCGGATCAGCTCGAACTCGTAGTCGTTGCCCACCACCATGGCGGCGCCGGCGGCGGCGTCCAGGATCTCCTGCGCGCTGAAGGCCGGGATGGTCTGGCCGGGATCGAAGACGTGACGGACGCCCAGCTCCCGCGCCTCCTGCGCGTACTTCACCATGGCGTCCGGCGCGTTGGGCGAGATCACCACGTAGTCGATGGGCGCCGCCACGTCCCGCAGGGAAAGGACGGCCGCGCGGCCCATGGCGCCGGGGTAGAAGCCGGTGATCTGGTTGTCCGCCAGGTCCGTGATGATGAAGGCGGCGGCGGTGTACTCGTCCAGGACGCGGACGTGGGAGGTATCCACGCCGTGCCGCTCCAGCCACTCCCGGTACTCCGAGAAGTCGTGCCCCGCCGTGCCCAGGAGCACGGGGCGTTCGCCCAGGAGCGCCAGGTTGTAGGCGATGTTGGCGCCCGTCCCGCCGCGCCGCCGCTCCAGCCCGTCCACCAGGAAGCTCACGTTGAGCACGTGGACCTTGTCCGGGAGGATGTGGTTGGCGAAGTAGTCCCGGAAGACCATGATGTGGTCAAAGGCGATGGACCCCGCCGTCACCACCGCCACGGGCGCACCTCCCTCCGGGCCACCGCCGGCCCCGTGCTGGCTCCCGACGCCGTCATCCGCGCTCCCCTCCCGGCGGGGCGCCCGCCGCGCCGGAGGCCTGCTCCTCCGGCAGGTACCGGGCGATGATGGGCCGCAGCCGCTGCTTGGTGGCCTCCGGCACCAGGTGGAACGGGGTCACCAGGGCGGTGGCCAGGGCGTTGGTGCAGGCGTCCCCGCAGGGCGCCAGCCCCGCCACCGCCAGCCGGACGATGCGCTTGGCCGTCTCCACGTTGGCGCGCAGGGTGGCCAGGATCAGGTCCGCCGTCACGTCCTCCTGGGACTCGTGCCAGACGTCGTAGTCGGTGACGGCGGCCAGTTGGGCGTAGCAGATCTCCGCCTCCCGGGCCAGCTTGGCCTCCGGCAGCGCCGTCATGCCGATGAGGGAGGCGCCCCAGGAGCGGTAGAGGTGGGATTCGGCGCGGGTGGAGAAGGCCGGGCCCTCCATGACCACGTAGGTCCCGCCGCGGTGGACCGTGGCGCCCGCCGCCCCGCCGGCCTCGGCCAGGAGCTGGCTCAGGTGGGGGCAGAAGGGGTCCGCGAAGGGGATGTGGGCCACCAGGCCTTCGCCGAAGAAGGTGGCGGCGCGCCCGCGCGTCCTATCGATGATCTGGTCCGGGACCACGAAGTGGGTGGGCGCCAGTTCCTCCCGCAGGCTGCCCACGGCGCTCACGGAGATGATGTGGTGGACGCCCAGGGCCTTCAGCGCCCAGACGTTGGCCCGCACGGGGATCTCCGTGGGCAGCAGCCGGTGGCCGGTGCCGTGGCGCGGCAGGAAGGCCACCCGCCGGCCGGCCAGCGTGCCGATGACCAGCGCGTCTGAGGGCGGGCCGAAGGGGGTGTCCAGCCGGACCTCCTCCACCTCCGTGAGGCCTTCCATCTCGTAGAACCCGCTGCCGCCGATGACGGCCACGTCCGCCGTGGGTGTTGCCATGGACCGGACTCTCCTCTTGCTCCGTTGCTCGCTAGCCCGCCGCGGCGGGCCGCCCGGCCGCCTCCGCGCTGCAGAGGGCGGCCAGCGACGCCCCGTAGGGCGGGCGGGCCACGCCGCGCTCCGTGATGATGGCGGTCACGTAGGCCGCGGGCGTCACGTCGAATGCGGGGTTCGCCACGTCCACCCCGGCCGGCGCCACCGGCACCCCCGCCACGTGCGTCACCTCCTCCGGCCGCCGCTCCTCAATGGGGATGCCGTCGCCGGAGGCCAGGGAGAGGTCCACGCTGCTGGCCGGCGCGGCCACGTAGAACGGCAGGCCGTGCTCCCGCGCCAGCACCGCCAGGGCGTACGTGCCGATCTTGTTGGCCACGTCCCCGTTGGCGGCGATGCGGTCCGCGCCCACCAGGACGCAGGCCACCAGGCCGCGCCGCATCATGCTCCCGGCGGCGCCGTCCACCATGAGGGTGGCCGGGATGCCTTCCCGCTGGAGCTCCCAGGCGGTGAGCCGGGCGCCCTGCAGCAGGGGTCGGGTCTCGTCCACCAGCACCCGGACCCGCTTCCCCGCCGCCACGGCGGCGCGCACCACGCCCAGGGCCGTGCCGTAGCCGCCGGTGGCCAGGGCGCCGGTGTTGCAGTGGGTGAGCACCGTGGCCCCGTCCGGGATGAGCGCCGCGCCGTGGCGGCCCATGGCGCGGTTGGCCGCCACGTCCTCCCGGTGGATGCGCAGCGCCTCCTCCAGCAGGGCATGGCGCGCCGCCTCCGGGTCCGGCGCGGCCTCCGCCACGGCGGCCATGCGCCGGAGCGCCCAGAACAGGTTGACGGCCGTGGGCCGCGTGGCGGCCAGGACGTCCGTGGCCTCCCGCAGCCGGGCCAGGAACGTCTCCCGGTCCGCCGTCTGGATGGACCGCGCGGCCAGGACCACGCCGTACGCCGCCGCAATGCCGATGGCCGGCGCCCCGCGCACCCGGAGGTCCCGGATGGCGGCGGCCAGGTCCCGGTAGTCGGTGATCTGGAGCTCACGTTCCTCCTGGGGGAGGCGGGTCTGGTCCAGCAGCCGGACCGCGCCGTCCGCCCAGGCGACCGCCTGGATCTCTCCCATGGATCTCCCGGACACAAAAAAGCTTCTCGTGGTGTGAGAAGCTGATCCACCCACTCTCATCTTTCCCCGGAGCCCCTCAGCCGGGAGCCCGGGGTCGGAATTGGCACCTGCTCGCCCGCCGGGGCGGGCGACCGGTTGCCGGGCTTCGTCGGGCCGGTCCCTCCACCACTCTGGATAAGAGCGTTCCCCGTATTCAGTTGTCGTTCTTGTGAGTGTAGGGGGCCGCGGGGCCGGTGTCAAGGCGATGGCGCGCCGGGACGGGGGCAGGCGCGTGCGACGGCCTTGGTGCCGGAAACCACGGGCCGGTGAGGGGCCGCGTGCTACCCGGCCGCGCCGGCCCGCTCCAGGATCTCCTGGATGATGGGGGTCTTGGCGTCCGCGTAGTGCTGCACGTGCCGCCACACTCGTTGCGCCAGGGCGCGCTTGACGCGGGCGTAGGCCTCCCGGTCCGCCTCGTTGGTCCGGAGCCGGTCCCGGAAGCGTAGCATCCGCTCCACCTCAGGGGAGCCCTGGCTGAACACGTGCAGGTTGACGGCGGTATCGGGCCCCTTGAGCAGGCGGTGCTGGAACCAGTCCGGCTCCCGGATCCGCAGCGTGTACCCCGCCGCCTCCAGGGCCGGGACGTAGGACGGCTCGTCGGCGGAGTCCGCGACGACCAGCACGATGTCGATGACCGGCTTGGCGCACAGCCCCGGCACCGAGGTGGAGCCGACGTGCTCCACGCGCAGCGCCCTCTCGCCCAGTGCGGCGCGGATCCGGCCGGCCTCCCGGTCGAACAGCGCCGGCCAGCGGGGGTCGTACTCCACCAGGGTGACGGGGGCGTTGTGCGGTTTCCGCCGGCCCACGGTGACCCGCTGGAGCGCTGCATCGCTGATGGGCGTGGGGTTGGGACCGTCCTGCGCCGGTGGCACCGGATCCGCCTCCTTGTCCTCAACTCCCGGCGGGAGCGCCGCCGCCGGGCGGCTCCACAGGGGGACGGCAGCCTTCCCCCTAGTACGTCACCATGGTGAAGACGTCGTAGCCCCGGAGGCGGTCCCGGCCGTGGAGGAAGGTGAGCTCGATGAGGAAGCCGACGGAGAGCACCTCCCCGCCCACCAGCTCCACCAGCTTGGCCGCCGCCGCGGCGGTGCCGCCGGTGGCCAGCAGGTCGTCGATGATGACGGCGCGCTGGCCCCGCTCCAGGGCGTCGGCGTGGATATCCAGCTGGCTGTTGCCGTACTCCAGGGCGTACTCCACGGACATGCGCGCCGCCGGCAGCTTGCCCGGCTTGCGGATGGGCACGAAGGGCACGCCCAGGTTGTAGGCCAGCGGCACGCCGAAGATGAACCCCCGCGACTCGATGCCCACCACCGCCTCCACCGGGTAGGCGCGGTAGTGCTCCGTGAACCGGCCCACCACGTGCTGGAGGGCCTCCACGTTCTTCAGCAGCGGCGTGATGTCCCGGAACAGCACGCCGGGGACCGGGAAGTCCGGCACGTCGCGGATGAACTGCTTGAGGTCAAGCTGCTGGGTGCTCACGGCCAGCCTCCGGGGCGCGTGGTGCGGGGTCCCGGCTGATTATACCACCCCGGTTCCCCTGGAGGGGGTGTGGCGGCCCTCTGGCGGGGCCCGCCCCGCAGGGGCTTGCGGCCGCTCTCCCGCGGACCTATGATCGGGGCGATTCCCCGCGGGCCGGAGCGTGTCATGCCCGGAACGGCGGAGGCGGCGGCCCTGAAGCAGGCCGTGGCGCGGGAGGTGGACGCCCAGCGCCGGGACCTGGTGGAGCTGAGCCTGCGCATCCACGCCAACCCTGAGCTGGGGTTCCAGGAGCACCAGGCGTCCGCCTGGCTGGCGGACTACCTGGAGGCGCGCGGCTTCGCCGTGGAGCGGGGCATCTGCGGGCTGCCCACCGCCTTCCGGGCGGAGGCCGGCCGGGAGGGGCCGTCCGTGGCCTTCCTGGCGGAGTACGACGCGCTGCCCGGCATCGGCCACGGGTGCGGGCACAACATCATCGCCGCCTCGGCGGTGGGGGCAGGCGTAGCCACGGCGCGGGTGCTGGAGCGGACGGGGGGACGGGTGCTGGTCATCGGGACGCCGGCGGAGGAGATCTACGGCGGCAAGTGCTACCTGGTGGAGCGCGGCGCCTTTGCGGGCGTGGACGCGGCCATGCTGACGCACCCGGGCAGCCGGAACTGGGCCTTCGCGCGGTCGCTGGCGTGCGTGGAGGTGACGGTGGAGTACACCGGACGGGCGGCGCACGCGGCGGCGCGGCCGGAGGAGGGGATCAACGCCCTGGACGCGCTGGTGCTGGCGTACGGCGGCATTGCCGCCCTCCGGCAGCACATCCGGGAGGGCGCCCGGATCCACGGCATCATCACGGAGGGCGGCCAGGCGCCCAACGTGGTACCGGAGCGGGCGGCGGGCACGTTCCTGGTGCGCGCGGAGGACGACGCGTACCTGGACCAGCTCCTGGAGCGCGTGCTGGGGTGCTTCCGCGCCGGGGCGGAGGCCACGGGCGCCCGGCTGGAGTACCGCGTCTCGCCGGCGCGCTACGCGGCCATGCGCACCAACGGCCCGCTGGCAGAGGCCTACGCCCGGAACCTGCGGGCGCTGGGTCGGGAGCTGACGGAGCCGGAGGGCCGGTCCATGGGCAGCACGGACATGGGGAACGTGAGCGCCGTGGTGCCGGCCATCCACCCCAGCATCGCCATTGCGCCGGCGGGCACGCCCGGCCACTCCGCGGCCTTCGCGGAGGCGGCATGCGGGGAGGGGGGCCACGCGGGCCTGCTGGACGCCGCGCGGGCCATGGCCATGACGGCGGTGGACTTCCTGACCGACGCCGGACTCCGGGCGGCCGTCCGGGCCGCCTTTGAGGGCCGTGACGCCCCATGACCGGGGACCCCCTGGCGCCCATCGCACGGTTCTACGACCTGGACTTCGGCGGCTTCGATGAGGACCTGGCGCTGTACCGGGAGCTGGCCCGGCGGACCGGCGGGCCGGTCCTGGAGCTGGGCGTGGGGACGGGCCGCGTGGCGCTCCCCCTGGCCCGCGCCGGGCTGGAGGTGACCGGCATCGACGCCTCGCCCGCGTTCCTGGCGGTGGCGCGGGAACGGGCCGCCCGGGAGGGTGCGACGCGCCTGCGGCTGGTGGAGGCGGACGCCCGCACCTTCCGGCTGGACCGGCGCTTCCGCCTGGTGATCTCCGCGCTGGGGAGCTTCGCCCACCTGGAGACGCGGGCGGACCAACTGGCGGCGCTGGCCCGCGTCCGGGAGCACCTGGCGCCGGACGGCCTGGTGGTGGACCTACCGGTCCTGGACCCGGCGGCCTGGGAGCCCGGCGTGCGTCCCGTGGTTCACGAGTGGACACGGCGGGACCCGGCCACCGGCCGCTGGGTGGACAAGTTCAGCAGCGTGGAGGCGGACCCCGCCGTGCAGACGCAGCGGGTGACCTACTGGTACGACGAGCGGGACGAGGCCGGCACGGTGCGCCGGACGTCCGCCAGCTTCCCGCTGCGCCACGTCTTCCGGTACGAGATGGAGGGATTGCTCTCCCAGAGCGGCCTGGCCCTGGAGGCGGTCTACGGCGACTACGACCTGGCGCCCTTCGAGGCCGGCAGCCGGCGCCTGATCGTGGTGGCGGGCGCCGCGGGAGGCGAAGGACCGTGACGGCGGGACGCCTCCTCCCGGCCCTGGTGGCGTGCCTGGCGCTGCTGGCGGCGGCCTGCGGCGGCGACGGGGTCAGCCTGGCCACGTACGAGAACCAGCAGGCGGCCTACCGCGTGAAGTACCCGGAGGGCTGGATCATCGACGAGAACGAGCCGTTGCAGGTGGTCATCCAGCCGGAGGAGCGGAACGGCCAGATGCTGGTGGGCGTCTACGAGCTGGACGAGGCGCTCTCCCTGGACCAGCTGGCGGACCTGGCGCTGGCCAACACCCGGGACCGCATGCGCTCCGTGGAGGAGCTGGGCCGGGAGACGGCGTCGCTCCCCGGCGGCCAGGAGGCGCGGGTCCTGGACCTGCGGTACGACAACCCGGCCGATACCGGCGGGCCCCTCCGCTCCCGGCTGCTGCTCACGGTGGTAGGCCGCCGCGTCTACCAGGTGGAGGTGGCCCTCCTGGACGCCGAGTTCGACGAGTCCTTCGCCCGCGGGGCGGACGAGATCGTGCGGTCGCTGACGGTGGAGGGGCCGTGACGCGCACCCGCCCGGCCGGGGGCGGACTTCCACGGGGAGAGGAGGCCTGCGTTCGCTCATGCTGATTGCGCTGGACGGGATGGGGGGTGACCACGCGCCGGCGGCGCCGGTGGCGGGGGCGCTCCAGGCCGTGCGGGAGTTCGGCGTGGAGGTGGCGCTGGTGGGCCCCTCCGCCGTGCTGGAGGAGGAGCTGGCCCGGCACGGCCCGCGCCCGTCCGGCATCCTCATTGCGCCCGCCTCGGAGACCATCGGCATGGATGAGCCGGGGGCCCAGGCGGCGCGGCAGAAGCGGGACTCCTCCATTGCCGTGGGCATGACCATGGTGAAAGAGGGCGCGGCGGCGGCCTTCGTGAGCGCCGGCAACACGGGAGCCTGCATGGCCGCCGCCGTCATGGTGCTGGGCCGGGTGCCGGGGGTGGACCGGCCCGCCCTGGGGGTGGCGATGCCCACCACCACGGGCCGGCCCACGTTCCTGCTGGACGTGGGCGCCAACGCGGAGGCACGGCCCGGCTACCTGGTGCAGTTTGCCTACATGGGGCAGGCGTACGTGGAGCGGGCCTTCGGCGTGGAGCGGCCCCGGGTGGGGCTGCTCTCCATTGGCGAGGAGGCCGGCAAGGGGAACCAGCTGGTGCAGGAGGCCCACGGGCTGCTCCGGAAGCAGAGCCGGCTGAACTTCATCGGCAACGTGGAGGGGAAGGACATCGTCCGCGGTGTGGCGGACGTGGTGGTGACGGACGGCTTCACGGGTAACGTGGTGCTGAAGGCCAGCGAGGGCGTAGCGGACCTGGTGCTGGGGGAGCTGCGGTGGGCGCTGACCAGCCGGCGGCGGTACCGGTTGGCGGCGCTGGCGGTGCGGTCCGCGGTGCTGGACGTGCGGCGGCGGCTGGACTACGCGGAGTACGGCGGGGCGCCGCTGCTGGGGGTGAACGGCGTGGTGGCCGTGGCCCACGGCCGGAGCGACGCGCGCGCCATCCGCAGCGCGCTGCGGATGGCGCACCAGATCGCGCAGGGGGGCCTGACGGGCGCCATGCGGGAGGCGCTGAAGGCCTAGGGCCGGGGCTCCTGGCTTCCTCCCGGCTCCACGGGCACGGGGCCTAGGCGGGTCCAGAGCCGGAGGACGCGGTAGAGCTCATCCCGGCTCTGCTCGTCCATCTGGGCCAGGCCCTGGACGCAGCGCTCCACGTGGCGGTCCAGCAGGATGAGGCTCACCTGCTCAATGCCGCTGCGGATGGCCATGAGCTGGGTCAGGATGCCTTCGCAGTCGCGCCCTTCCTCCAGCATCCGCTGGATGCCGCGCACCTGGCCTTCAATGCGGCGCAGGCGGGTGATGACGTGGTTCTGCCGGGGTGCTGCTTCGGGCTGTTCGGGCATGGGGCGGTCCTTTCAGGCCCGAGGGCCGGCGCTTGACATACCCAGACGGGGTATATTACCATGGTAGTCGCCTCGATTCTCTCTTGTCAAACGTCATCTCGTGCCGGAGGCAGGCACAGCAAGGGGGTTGAGCGGATGGCGAAGCCGCGCGACGTAACCGACGCCACGTTCGAGAAGGATGTCCTCCAGGCAGAGCGTCCGGTGCTGGTGGACTTTTGGGCGCCGTGGTGCGGTCCGTGCCGCATGGTGGCGCCCATTGTGGAGGAGCTTGCCGACGAGTACGACGGGAAGGTGGAGTTCGTCAAGCTGAACACGGACGACAACCCGGCCACCGCGTCCCGCTACGGCGTCCGCAGCATCCCGACGCTCCTGGTGTTCAAGGGCGGCCAGCCGGTGGGGCAGATCATCGGCTTCCGGCCCAAGCAGGACCTGAAGAAGCGCCTGGACGCCGCACTGGAGTGACCGGCGGCGGCCGTGGAGAGACGGCCGGAATCCATGGAGGGGCGCCCGGACCGGAGACGGGGGCCCCTCCATGTGTGGTGACTGTGGTATGGTGAAGGAAGACGTGGGACCGGAACGGGAGTACGACATCGCCATCATCGGCGGCGGGCCGGCGGGCCTGGCGGCCGGGCTGTACGCGGCCCGGGCGGCGCGCCGCACCGTGCTCTTTGAGAAGGAGGTCACGGGCGGGCAGATTGCGCTGACGGACAAGGTGGAGAACTACCCCGGCGTGCCGGAGGTCAACGGTTTTGACCTGGGCCAGGCCATGCAGCAGCAGGCGGAGAAGTACGGCATGGAGATGGCCTACGTGGAGGTGACGGGGCTCTCCAAGCCGGACGCCAAGTTCACCGTGCACACCACGGAGGGGGACTACCGCGCGAAGGCGGTGGTGGTCACGGCGGGGGCGGACTACAACCGGCTGGGCGTGCCGGGGGAGGCGGAGCTGACGGGCCGGGGCGTCTCCTACTGCGCCACGTGCGACGCGGCGTTCTTCAAGGACCAGGTGTGCGCCGTGGTGGGCGGCGGCGACGCGGCCATGGATGAGGGGCTCTTCGTCACGCGCTACGCCTCCAAGGTGTACGTGATCCACCGCCGGGACCAGCTACGGGCCAGCCGCGTCCTGCAGGAGCGGGCCTTCGCCAACCCCAAGATGGAGTTCGTCTGGAACACGGTGGTGGAGGAGGTCCTGGGGGAGACGGAGGTCCGGGGGCTGCGGCTGCGGAACGTGGTCACCGGGGAGGAGTCCACGCTGGACGTGGCGGCGGTGTTCATCTTCATTGGCCAGCACCCCAACACCGAGTTCCTGGGGGACCTGGTGCGGCTGGACGCCGGCGGGCACGTGCCGGTGAACCTGTGGATGGAGACGGAGGTGCCGGGGCTGTTTGCGGCCGGGGACATCCGGAGCGACTCCGCGCGGCAGGTGGTGAGCGCCGCGGGCGACGGGGCCACGGCGGCCATCCGGGCGGACCACTACATCAGCGATCACTTCCGGGAGTAGGCCGCGGTACGCGTCGACGCGGGGGAGTGGAAGGGGCCCGGTGGCTCCCGCGGTCTTCAAAACCGTAGCGGGGCGGTGGCGCCGTCCCGGGTGGGTTCGACTCCCATGCACTCCCGCCAAGGCAGGACACAGGTTTCAGGCCCGGCGCCCGGGAGGGGCCGGGCCTGAGGCATCTCCGGGGACGGGCTGACGGCGGTCCCGGCCGGGGCAGTCCGGGGACCGCGGTTCGCTGCACGGACCGGGCGCTGCCGTGGTCCATCGTTCCGGGGGATGGCCGGGGAGGAGCCGCCCCCGCTCCGACGCGCATGCCGGGCGGCGGGACGAACGGAGCGCTCCTGCGTTCGAACGGTCACGGTACCGAACACGTAACACGACCGCACAACGGAATGTTCGGGACGTTACAGAAACTGAAAGACGCTACGCTCACGTTTGGTGCAAAATACTTCGAGCATTGACATATGCTAAAGCATTTCATATAACTCTTCCTTGTCAACCATGTGAATTCCGCCGTATCCACACCAGAACGGCGGAAGCTGTTTCTCAGGGTTGATGATCGTCCCTGGGAAACAGCACGAGGCGCCCTACGGGGCGCCTCCGACCGTATAGCCGCAGGGCCCGCGGGCAGGCGGTGCGCAGAAAGGAGGCCTCCATGGCTACCCAGACGCTCAACACGGATCATCTGTGCCCGGTCCAGGTTATGGCCCGGCAGGGCAGGCTCCGCTCCCCCGTCGATGCCTCGTGGTGTTGGACGTCGCAGTGGCCGGCCGTCGCCGGGGGCCATGCGGCTGATGAGGCTGCACCGCCGCCGCTCCTCTACGCCGATGGCCGGGTGACCATCCGGTATGCCCCGTTCGACTGGGTAAACCCGGAGGCGCGCGTGACCCTTGTCGGCATCACGCCGGGGCCGACGCAGATGGCGTGTGCCCTGGCCGAGGCCGCCCGCGCCTGGCAAGAGGGGCTTCCGGCCGAGGCGGCCCTCCGGCACGCCAAGTTCACCGCCAGTTTCTCCGGCTCGGTCATGCGCCGGAACCTGGTGCAGATGCTGGATGACATCGAACTCGCGGCGGCGCTGGGGATCGATAGCTGCGCCTCGCTCTTCGCTGAGCACGCTCAGTGGCTGCACCCCACGTCGACGGTGCTCTACCCGGTGTTCACCCGGGGGGACGAGCCGTACCGCGGCTCCTCGCCCCGCATCTCCGATCATCCGGTGCTCCACGAGCTGGCAACCGCCGTCCTGGCCGCAGACCTGGAGCTGGCCGGCCGGAGCATCGTGATCCCGCTCGGGCGGGCGGCCGGGGAGGCCGTCACGGCGCTGGTTCGTCGGGGACAGGTGGAGGCACGTCGGGTGCTGCCGTGCCTGCCGCACCCCTCCGGTGCCAACGGACACCGTCCCCGGCAGTTCGCGGCGATCCGTGACGAACTGAGGGCACGGGTTCGCCGCTGGGCAGGCTAGCGCCGTCCGGGCCGGCCAGGAGCGCGACGGCGTGCTCCGTTCGGTATCCGTTTCAACGGGGGCCATGCGCGGCGTTGGTCCTGCGGCCCCGCCTCTGGTATACTCCCTACCGTTCGGGAAGGGGCGCCGCCCGGGCCCCGCCCGGACGGGGGTGAGGAGCACAGCCGCGGGGCGGGGCCGCCCCGCGAGGACCGGACGGTGGCCATGCCTGACTTCACGACGGATCTCGCCCACGCCGACGACGAGACGCTCCGGGCCGTCCTGGCCCACGCAGAGATCCCGGCCCTCCTGCCGGCCTTGGCGGCAGCGCTGAACGATCTCTCCCTCATCCCCCACCACCTCCGCCCCAAACCCGGCGGCTTCATGGACACCACGGCCGGCCTCTCGCCTGAGCAGCAGGCGGAGGCGCGGGAGCTGGCGTTCCACGCCCTGCGCCGACTGCGCGACCGGCCGCCGGCAGACGTCCCCGTGCCGGACCAGGAGACGCTGCGCCGGCTCTTCGAGTTCGCCTCCGGCGGGGCGCCCGTGGACGAGTACCTGGACCTGCTGCGGGAGGAGCTGGGCATCGGTGAAGACCCGCGGACGCCCGCCTGGCGCAAGGAGGAGCTGGCGCCCGGCCGCCCGTTCCGCGTGGTGGTTGTGGGCGCGGGCATGTCCGGCCTGGTGGCCGCCCACCGGCTCCGGCAGGCGGGGCTGGACGTGGTGGTGCTGGAGAAGAACGCCGACGTGGGCGGCACCTGGTTCGAGAACGTGTACCCCGGCTGCCGCGTGGATGTCTCCAACCTCTTCTACAGCTACTCCTTCGCCCAGCGCCATGACTGGCCGGAGCACTTCTCCTCCCAGGGGGTGCTGCTGGACTACTTCCGCTGGGTGGCGGACACCACCGGGCTGCGGCCCCTGATCCGGTTCAACACGGAGGTGACCGCCGCCGAGTTCAACGAGGAGACCATGACCTGGACCGTGCGGACCGTGGGGCCGGACGGGCGGGAGGAGGCCCTGGAGGCCCACGCGGTGGTCAGCGCCGTGGGCCAGTTGAACCGGCCCCACATCCCGGACATCCCCGGCGCGGAGCGGTTCCGGGGCCCGGCGTTCCACTCCGCGCGGTGGGACCACGGCGTAGACCTGCGCGGGAAGCGGGTGGCGGTCATCGGCACGGGGGCCAGCGCTGCGCAGTTCATCCCGGCCATCGCCGGAGAGGTCGCCCGCCTCACCGTCTTCCAGCGGACGGCACCCTGGTTCCTGCCGGCGCCCAACTACACGGAGCCCATTGGGCCGGAGGTGCGGTGGCTGCGGCGCAACGTGCCCGGCTACACCCACTGGAGCCGCTTCTGGGTCTTCTGGCGCAACGTGGAGGGGATGATGCCCTTCGCCACGGTGGACCCGGCATGGGACGGCGGCGAACGCTCCGTGAGCGCCCGGAACGACGCCATCCGGGAGTTCCTCACCCGCTACCTGCGGGAGCAGTTCGCAGACCGGCCGGACCTGCTGGAGAAGGTCATCCCCAACTACCCGCCGTTCGCCAAGCGGTTCATCCTGGACAACGGCGCCTGGGCCCGTGCCCTCAAGCGGGAGCACGTCAGCCTGGTGACGGAGCCCATTGCGGAGATCACGCCGGAGGGCGTGCGGACGGCGGACGGGACGCTCCACCAGGCGGACGTGCTCATCTACGGCACCGGCTTCAAGGCCTCCGAGTTCCTCACCCCCATGCGGGTGACCGGCCGGGGCGGCCGGGACCTCCACGAGACCTGGAACGGCGATGCCCGCGCGTACCTGGGCATCACGCTACCCGGTTTCCCTAACCTCTTCCTGCTCTACGGCCCCAACACGAACATTGTGGTGAACGGGAGCATCATCTACTTCTCCGAGTGTGAGGCGCACTACATCCTCCAGTGCGTCCGCGCCATGCTGGAGCACGGCATCGACGCCATTGACCCGCAGCCGGAGGTCCACGACGCGTACAACCGCCGCATCGACGAGGGCAACCGGCGGATGGCGTGGGGCGTCTCCCGGGTGAACACGTGGTACAAGAACCGGGCGGGGCGCGTCACGCAGAACTGGCCCTTCACCCTCCTGGAGTACTGGCAGCAGACGCGCGACGTGAACCTGGACGACTACGAGTGCCTGCGCGCCCGGGCCGGCCGCGGCGCGTCGTAGGGGCCGCACTGCTCCCTGTGGCGTGGGGGAGGCGGGCGTGTGGTACACTGCCCCCGGACTCCAGCATGGGATGAGGTGAGGGTGGATGAAGCGTGTAGCGGACGGGATCTACCAGCTGGTGACCCCATTCCCGGAATTCAGCCAGGAGGAGGCGCTGCGGCTGCGGACGGAGCTGGAGGCGCACCCGCGGGTGACCAAGAGCCTCCCCTACGTGCTCCCGTACCTGATCCGGGACGGCGGGGAGGCGCTCCTGGTGGACTGCGGCTGGAACACGGCGGCGGCGCAGGCGGCGCTGGCGGCGGAGGTGCAGGCGGCGGGGACGAACCTGGCGGACGTGGGGACGCTCCTGGTGACGCACGCCCACCCGGACCACGGCGGCATGGCGGGCTGGCTGCGGGAGCAGACGGGCTGCCGCGTCCTGCTGCATGAGCGGGAGGCGGCCACGGTGGAGAGCCGGTACGTCCACCCGGAGCTGCTGCTGGACCAGGTGCGGGGCTGGCTCAGGCGGCACGGCCTGCCGGAGGAGGAGCTCCAGGAGCTGACGCAGGCCTCCATGCCGGTCCGCGGCTTCGTGGCGCCGGTGTCACCGGACCAGGCGCTGGCGGGCGGTGAAGAGCTGCGGGTGGGCGGCTTCGTCTTCGAGGTGATCTGGACGCCGGGGCACGCGCCGGGCCACGTCTGCCTGTACGAGCGGAACCACCAGTTCCTGCTCTCCGGCGACCATGTGCTGCCCTCCATCACGCCCAACGTGAGCCTGCACCCGCAGCAGCCGGGGAACCCGCTGGGGGCGTACCTGGAGTCGCTGGCGCGGGTGGAGCAACTGACGGTGCGGCGGCTGCTGCCGGCGCACGAGTGGGACATTGAGGACTTCCAGGACCGGGTGCGGGCCATCCGGGCACACCATGAGGAGCGGCTGGCGGAGATGCTGGCGGCCGTGGGGGAAGGCGCGACGGCGGCGGAGGTGGCGCGGCAGGTGGTGTGGACCACCGGCCGGTACGAGACGTTCCCGCCGTTCATGCGGCGGGCGGCCATCGGCGAGACGCTGGCCCACCTGGAGTACCTGGTGGAGCAGGGGGCGCTGCGGGCCGTGGAGGCGGACGGCGTGGTCCGCTTCACCCGCGGCTGAGCGCCGCTGCTCCGTTCCGGGCGTTGGGGGCACGGGCAACCGGCGGCGCGCGGGTCCCGGGCGCCGCACCTGCGGAGGGGGAGCGCATGACGAGACGGGCACTGGTGCTGAGCGGTGGCGGGCCGGTGGGCATCGCGTGGGAGGCCGGCATCCTGGCGGGCCTGGCGGAGGAGGGCGTGGACCTGGCGGCGGCCGACTTCATCCTGGGCACGTCGGCCGGGTCGGTGGTGGGGGCGCAGCTCGCCCTGGGGCGGCCCCCGGCGGCGATGCTGGCGGCGGAGCTGGCCCAAGTGGAGGGGACGCGGGCGGCCGCATCCACCCTGCTGCGGCCGCCGGACCTCCAGCCGCTCATGGAGGTCATGATCAAGGCCGCCACGTCCGGCCGCTCGCCGGAGGAGACGCGGGCGGAGATCGGCGCCTTCGCGCTGGCGGCGGAGACGGTGCCGGAGGAGGAGTTCATCGCCACCTTCGGCCAGTGGATCGGCGGACTAGAGGGCGGCTGGCCGGAGCGGTTCGCCTGCACCGCGGTGGACACGGCGGACGGCACCTTTGTGGTCTGGAACCGGGAGGCAGGGGTGAGCCTGGCGCGGGCCGTGGCCTCCAGTTGCGCGGTGCCCGGGATCTTCCCGCCCGTCACCATCAACGGGCGCCGCTACATGGACGGCGGCATGCGCTCCGGCACCAACGCGGACCTGGCCCGCGGCTATGACGTGGTGATCGTGGTCTCTGTGATGCCCCGGGAGCCGGTGCCGGGGCGGGAGGCCATGGCGGAGGCGGCGCGGCGGCGGCTGGAGGGGGAGCTTGCCAGCCTCCGGGAGAGCGGGAGCGTCGTGGCGTTGGTGGCGCCGGATAAGGGATCGCAGGAGGCCTTCGGGCCCAACCTCATGGACGTCGGCCGCCGGGCGGCCGCCGCGGAGGCCGGTGCGCGCCAGGGACGGGCGGAGGCCGGCCGCCTGCGGGACCTCTGGGGCTGAGCCGGTTCCTCAGCGGGATCCCCGGCCCGCGGCGGCCTCGACCGCCTCCACCGGCAGCCGTACCACAATGCGCGTGCCCCCGTCCGGCGGGAACTCGGCACGGACCTCGCCACCGTGCAGCTCCACAATCTGCCGGCTAATGTAGAGCCCCAGCCCCATGCCGCTGCGGTAGCCGCTGCCGTGCGCCTGGTGGAACCGTTCGAAGATCCGCCCACGCTGCTCCGGCGGGATCCCCAGCCCGTGGTCCCGCACTGAGAGCTCCACCGCCCCGTCCCGCGGCTCGGACAGCGTCACCTCCACCCGCCCGCCGTCCGGGCTGTACTTCACGGCGTTGTCCAGCAGGTTGGCCAGCACCTGCTCCAGCCGGAGGGGGTCCACGCGGGCCTCCACAGAGGCGGGCGCGTCCACGGTGATGACGTGGCGGTCCGTGGCGGTGCGGGCCGCCGTCGCGGCCTGCTCCACCAGGGCCGTGAGGTCCGTGGGCTCCCGCTCCAGCGTCAGCCGGCCCGCCTCCAGCCGGGAAACATCCAGGAGCTGGGTGATCAGTCGGGCGAGCTTGTCCACCTGGCCGGTGATGGCCTGGAGGGACTGGGCCAGCCGCTCCGGCTCCCCGCCGTCCCGCGTCAGCCGCCGCTGGGCCATCTGGGCGTACCCCCGCAGCGAGGTGAGCGGCGTCCGGAGCTCGTGCGCGGCAATGGAGAGGAACTCGTCCCGCAGCCGCAGCGCCGCCTCCGCCGCCTCCCGGGCCGCGCGCTCCGCCGCCAGGGCCTCCTGGAGCCGGGCCTCCGCCTGCTGCCGGTGGGCGATCTCCGTCTCCAGCCGCCGCGCCTTCTGCTGGAGCAGCGTGATGGTCCGCAGGCGGTCGTCATCGGTGGAGAGCGCCGTGTAGCCCTCCGTGGGGATGACGCGGGCGTGCTCCGCGCACACCTGGTGGAACAGTTCGGCCGTCCCTTCGCCGCTCATCTGCTCCAGCGGGTAGGCGCAGAGCAGGGTGCACGGGTGCGACCGCAGCAAGCCGTTCCACAGCTCCTCCAGCCGGACGGCGCCCGTGCCGTTCCCGTCTGCCGTCAGCAGGGCCACCATCTCGCCGAAGAGGCGGACGCGCCGCCCGCCGGACGCGGCCCGCGCCACCGTGGCCCCTATGGCCCGGGCGAAGCGGTCCGGGTCCGGCATGCCGTCCACCAGGAAGCCGGCCAGTGTCTCCGCGGCGTCCAGCGCCGCGTACCGGCCGGCCTCCCGGGCGGCGGCCACGTCCACCCCCGCGGCCTCCAGCCGCTCCGCCAGGCCGCGGCGGTGCGCGGGCGTGGCCAGCACCACGGCGGCCTCGCCTGCGCGCAGCCCCGCGCCGATGAACTCCGCCACCGTGTCCAGGAGGAAGGCGTCTGTCTCGTAGAACTGGACCACGTGCCCGGCCCCGTCCGTCCCCAGCCAGCGGGGCCGCGGCACGCGCCCGGCGGGCCCGGCCCGCAGGAGGCGCCGGACCTCCCGCTCCGGGATCCGGAGGGTCCGGTCCTCCGCCGGCAGGGCCGCCAGCCGCCCGGCCCGGACCCACCGACGTACCGTGGTGGCGCTGACGCCCAGCAGGTCTGCCGCCTGGGCGGCGGTGTAACGTCGTCCGGCGCGGGGCTCCACGTCCCGGCCGGTTCCCGTGGCCGTGCGTGTGCCTCGATCCTTCATGACGCGCACGACTCTAGCGGCGGCCCCCGGCCGGTGTCAATGGACGGAGGTGGTAGGCAGGGCGGTCCGATCCTCACGCCGGCGCGAAGCCCCGCCGCACCGTGTTCTCCGTCACCACCCGCGGCTGGACGAACTGGCGCAGGTAGTCCGGCCCGCCCGCCTTCTCACCGATGCCGGACATCCCCAGGCCGCCGAAGGGCTGACGGCCCACCACGGCGCCGGTGATCTTGCGGTTGACGTAGAGGTTGCCCACGCGGAACTCCCGCCGCGCCAGCTCAATGTGGCGGGGGTTGCGGGAGAAGAGCCCGCCCGTCAGCGCGTACTCCGAGTCCATGGCCAGGGCCAGCGCCTCCCGGAAGTCCCGGGCGCGGAAGACGGCCAGCACCGGGCCGAAGATCTCCTCCCGGGCCAGCGGCGTGTCCGGCGGCACGTCCGTGAAGACGGTGGGCGGGACGTAGTAGCCGGGCCCCTCCGGCACCGGGCGCTGGGCCAGGAGGGTGGCGGCGCGCCCGCCCTCCCGGATGGCGGCCAGGATGCGGTCCCGCGCCTCCCCGCTGATGACGGGCGGGACGAAGGTGGCAGGGTCATGGGGCGGGCCCACCACCAGGCTCTCCACCGCGTGGCGCAGGCGGGTCACCGTCTCCTCATAGGCGGGCTCCAGCACCACCAGCCGGCTGGCGGCGCTGCACTTCTGCCCCGCGTAGCCGAAGGCGGAGGCCAGCGTCCCCGCCACGGCCTGGTCCAGGTCCGCGTCCTCGTCGATGATGACGGCGTTCTTGCCGCCCATCTCCGCGATGACGCGCTTCACGTTCCGCTGGCCCGGCCGCACCTGGGCCGCGGCGGCCAGGATGGAGAGCCCCACGGCCTTGCTGCCGGTGAAGGCGATGAGGTCCACGTCCGGGTGCTCCACCAGCGCCCGGCCGATCTCCTCCCCGCGCCCCGGCAGGTAGTGGACGGCGTCCGGCGGCACGCCGGCCTCCCGCAGGATCTCCGCCAGGTGGTACGCCACCAGGGGCGACTGCTCCGCCGGCTTGAGCACGGCGCAGTTCCCGGTCACCAGCGCCGCCGCCGTCATGCCGGTGATGATGGCCAGCGGGAAGTTCCACGGCGCGATGACCGCCGCCACGCCGCGGCCCTCGTAGACGTAGTCGTTCTCCTCGCCGGGGACGGGGCCCAGACGCCGGGCCGCCAGCAGCCGCTCCGCCTCCGCCGCGTAGTAGCGCAGGTAGTCGATGGCCTCCACCACGTCGGCGTCCGCCTCGGCCCACGGCTTCGCGCTCTCGAACACCTCCAGCGCCGCCAGGTGGAAGCGGCGCGCCTCCACCAGGTCCGCCGCGCGGCGGAGCACGGCCGCCTGCTCCGTGACGGGGCGGTCACGCCAGGCGGGGAAGGCCCGGCGGGCCAGCGCCACAGCCTCCTCCACGTCCTCCAACCGGGCCCATGCCACGGTCCCCACCACCGTCTCCGGCTCCGCCGGGTAGCGGACCTCTGCGGCGGGCCGGTCCGCCACCTGCCGTCCGCCCACCAGCAGCGGGTACCGCCCGCCGAAGCGCCGCCGCACCGCCGCCAGGGCCTCCGCCATGGCGGCGCGTGCCTCCGGGCGGAAGAAGGGTGCCGGTGCGGTGTTGCGGAAGCCGCCCGGTTCGGCGTCCGGCTCCTCCGGTGCCGGGGCCGGCGCCTCCGCCGGGGCGCGGCCGTCCGCGGAGGGCAGGCTGAAGCCGCGCACGAACCAGGACTCATTGGAGGTGTTCTCCAGGAGCCGCCGCACCAGGTACGCCATGCCGGGGATGACCTGGCCCACGGGGACGTAGACGCGGGTGCGGTAGCCCTCGGCGGCCACGGCCTCGCGCAGCCCTTCGGCCATGCCGTAGAGGGACTGGAACTCCACGTCCGCCGGGCGCAGGCCGCGGCGCCGCGCCGCCACCGCCGCGTAGGCCGCGGACCACGGGTTGTGGGTGCCGAAGGCGGGGCGCAGCCGCGGCCACGCGTCCAGCAGCGCCTCCGTGCAGCGCTCGTAGGAGGCGTCCGTCTCCACCTTACGCTCGTAGACCGGGACGGGCCAGCCGTGCTGCCGGGCCACGATGCGTTCCTCATCCCAGTAGGCGCCCTTCACCAGCCGCACGTGGACCGGCGCGCCCCGGCGTCGGGCCAGCTCCTCCAGCCGGGCGACGTCCTCCTCGGCGTCCCGGAGGTAGGCCTGCACCACGATCCCCACGTCCGTGAGGGCCGGGGCGTCCGGCTCCAGGAGCGCGTCGGCGAAGGCGCGGTGCGTCAGGTCCTTGTAGCGGTACTGCTCCATGTCCACGGTGACGGCCACCCCCAGCCGGGCGGCGGCGGCCAGGAGCGGGCGGAGGCGGGCGCGGACGGCGGCGCTCACGTAGTCCGGCGCCGCGGGCTCCAGGTGGGCGCAGAGGGCGGAGAGCTTGATGGAGACGCTCAGGTGGGGGACGCCCTCCCAGGCCTCGCTGTGGGGCGCCAGGTCCGCCCCGTGCGCGGCCAACGTCTCCACCAGCTCCAGATAGCGGCGGAGGAAGGCGTCGGCCTCGGCGTCGGAGAGGGTGGCTTCGCCCAGCAGGTCCACCGTGGCGGCGATGCCGCGGGCGGCCAGGGAGCGGAGGCGCGGGATGGCCTCCGCCGGCGACTCCCCGGCGATGAACCGGCCGGCCATGGCGAAGACACCCTGGCGGACGGCGCGGGAGAGGACGGGACGGAGCGCCGGCTGTGCGGCCAGGCCGGAGGCCAGGTGGACGGGGCCTGGCGCCGGGCCGCGGAAGTACTGCCGGACGTGGTCCGCCACGGCGGCGGCGGTGCGCAGGGTAGGCAGCACGTCCACGAAGCGCAGCAGCCGGACGCGGAACTCCGGGTCCGTGGCCCAGCGGAGCAGCCGCTCCTGCCACCACTCCGGCGTCAGCGCCAGGGTGCGGTCCGCCTCGGCGGCGCGCGCCCAGCGCTCCGCCAGCGGCGCAACCTCTGCCTCCATCTCCGCGTGGGTCACGGCGCCACCCCGTCCGGCCGGCGTGTGGTGCACCCCTCCGGGACGGCTCCAGTATACGACGGAACCGGCGGACCGGGAGTACCGGAGTCCGGCGCGGGTCAGGGCACGCGGCGGACGTGGATGGTGTCGGCGCAGGCGGCCGGGTCCGCGCGGCTCCCGGCGCAGGCGGGTTGCGCGGCGCTCCGGACTTCAATGAAGCCAGAGTAGCCCGGCCGCCGGAGGTGGACGGCCACACTGTCCTGGACCATGAGGCGCCCGGCTACGGACCAGCCCCGCCGGCGGGCTTGGGCCTCGTAGGCGGCGGCGCGCTCCTCCAGGCTGCCGGGCCCGGCGCTCACCTGGAGGACGGCGCACCCGTGCTCCCCCGGCGGGCCCCACTGGCAGGCGGACTCCTGGGTGCCCAGGACCTCCGCGCCGTCCGGCACCAGGGTGTGGGCCGCCTCTGTCAGCCCCATGGAGGAGAGCCTGAGGCCGGGCACCGGGATCCCCAGTTCCCGGACCAGGATCGCCTGGCCCGCCAGGGCTGCCAGGGCGGCTGCGGCCAGGGTCACGGTCAGGACGGCCAGCACGGCCCGCCGGACCCAGGGGCGGCGGGCCGTCTCGCCCCGCATGAGGCGGGGCCAGGCGGCGGCCAGCGCCCGCAGCGTCTCCGGGTCCAACGGCGGCTGGGGCTCCGGCCGCGGCTCCGGCAGGGCGTCCCGGGTCCACGCCTCCACGGCGGCCGCCAGGCGGGACCCGGCGCGGCCCAAGGCCCGGACGGCGCCGGGCGGGGTGGGAAGGGGAAGACGGTGCAACCGCGGGGCCGGGCTCCCGGCCCTGCGCTGGGTGAGGGAGGACATACCGGTGCGTCTCCTGGCGGTCGAAGCGTTTCGGGACGGGACGCAGGGACGGCGCGGCGTCGACGGGATCGGCTGGGGCGCCGGAGGGGCGAGGCCGCAATCCGAGGCGTGGCTGCGTCCCGAGCACCATTCTAGCCCGCCTTCCGCCGGGCGGGGAGCGGCCCCGCATAACGAGCGCGTAAAAATTCCGGCCCGGAACGTTGCGGACACATGCCGGACACCGGATGGCGTGCGCCGCCGCCGGCGCCCTGGTACCATGGTGGGACACCGGACCGGCGGGAGGACGGGAGGCAGCCATGAGACGGGTTCTCTGGTTCACGGCAGGCGCGCTGGTGCTGCTGGCGGCGCTTTCGGCCTGCGCGGAGGGCGATGACGACGCCACCGCCCCGTCGCCCGCGGCGGAGCCCGCCGCCACGGTGGTGCCCACGGCGGAGCCCACGGAGGCCGCGCCGGTTCTCCAGGAGTACCCCGTCCCGCCCGGCTCCCACCCGCACGACGTGGCGCCCGCCCCGGACGGCACCGTCTGGTACACGGCCCAGGCCACGGGCGAACTGGGCCGGCTGGACCCGCGGACCGGGGAGACGCATCACATCCCGCTGGGCCGCGGATCGGCGCCCCACGGGGTCATTGTGGGGCCGGACGGCGCGCCGTGGATCACCGACGGCGGCTTGAACGCCATTGTCCGGGTGGACCCGGCCACGGAGGAGGTACGGGTCTTCCCGCTGCCGGCGGACCGGCCCCGGGCGAACCTCAACACCGCCGCCTTCGATGGCCGCGGCGTGCTGTGGTTCACCGGCCAGAGCGGCGTCTACGGGCGGCTGGACCCCGCCAGCGGCCGGCTGGAGGTGTTCGACGCGCCGGGCGGCCGCGGGCCCTACGGCATCACCGCCACGCCGGACGGCCAGGTGTACTACGCCTCCCTGGCCGGCAGCCACATCGCCCGCATCGACCAGGAGACGGGCGCGGCCACCGTGCTGCGGCCGCCCACGCCGGACCAGGGGGCGCGGCGGGTCTGGTCAGACTCCCGGGGCCGGATCTGGGTGAGCGAGTGGAACGCCGGCCAGGTGGGCGTGTACGACCCGGCCGCCGGGACCTGGCGCGAGTGGCGCCTGCCCGGCACCACCCCCATGGCCTACGCCGTCTACGTGGACGAGCAGGACATGGTCTGGCTCAGCGACTTCGGCGCCAACGCGCTGGTCCGGTTCAACCCGGCCACGGAGTCCTTTGACGTCTTCCCGCTCCCCAGCCCGGAGGCCAGCGTGCGGCAGATCCTGGGCCGCCCCGGCGAGGTGTGGGGCGCGGAGTCCGGCGCTGATCGGTTGGTGGTGGTGCGGACGCGCTGACGCCCCGCGGCCGCCGCGCCCCTCAGGCGCGGGGGTAGGCCTCCTGGAAGTACTCCCAGACCAGCCGGGCCACCCGCTGTCCCAGCGTCACGTCCGCCAGCTCCACCGGCACCCCCTCAGAGAGGAACGCCATGGCGTAGGCGTACTCCTGCCCGCCCCGCCGGAACCGGACGATGCCGATATCGTTGTCCACCCAGGTGCCGTCCAGCGGCTCGTAGTAGTAGCCGTTCTTGTGGCTGACGGCGTCCGCCGGCACGGAGGCCAGCAGGTAGTTGAGGCCGGAGTACACGGCCGTCAGCCGGTCCAGCATGTCCGTCCGCCACGGCTCCTCCAGGATCCGGCCGTGGTAGAGGGCGGCCAGGGCGTGCACGGCGTCCTCCGCCGTGACCAGGTTGTCCACGCTGACACCCAGCGTCTCGTCCACGAAGCTGGGCGGATGGTCCAGCACCGTCTGCCGCACGCCGGGGATGCCGTGGATGAGGGCCCGCACCCGCCGCAGGCCGTCCAGCACGTCGCCCTCCCCGGCGATGCCGTACAGCTCGCGCGCGGTCACGGAGTTGCTGGACCAGATGGTCTGGTCCAGCAGGGCGTCCACCGTCTCCAGCGGGTAGCGCCCGGCGGCCACGTCCCGCATGACGGTGAGCAGGACGAAGAGGTTGACCACGCAGCCGGCGCGCTGGGGCCGACTGCCGTTGACGCTGAGCAGGTGGCCGGTCTGGAGGTCCATGACGGCCACGGCGAACCGCCCCTCCACGGGGGACGCCGCCACCACCTGGGCCAGGCGGTCCTCCAGCGCGGTCCATTCGGGCGGGGGTGGGGCCGGCGTAGGGGTGGGCGGCGCGGGGCCGGCCGGGGCCTGCGCGGCGTCCCCGGACGGCGGCCGGGGGTCCTGCCCCTGCGCGCAGCCCGGCCACAGGAGCGCCGCGGCCAGCAGGACGGCGAGCGCGATGAGGTACCGCTGGGCAGACGGAGACATCCGCTACCTCCCTGTACGGCTCGCGGGGACTCCGTTCCCTCGGGGCGTTGAGCCCAGCGGGGGTGTGCGTACCCTCCCTCTTCCTGTAAGGACGAACGGGGCCGCGTAGGTAGGACAGCGCCGGTCCGGCGGGTACAGCACTGTCGCTGCGGGGGGACGGCGGGGGCGGGGGCCGCGGCCGGGGGGCGGCCGGCGGCGCAGGGGCGGGCGCCTCAGCCCTGGCCGGCGTCCGGCTGGTCGAACCGGCGCTCCAGCTCCGCCAGGAACCGCTCCAGCTCCGGCGAGAGCCTGGGCTCTTCCTCTTCCGGCCGCTCGGAGGCCGCCACCCGGTCGTACAGCTCCTCCAGCTCCCGCACGGAGCTCCGGAGCTGGGGGTTGCGCTCCAGGGCGCTGTCCAAGGCGGAGTACTGGCGTTCCGCCTCCTGCCGCAGCTCTTCCAGGTCCAGGTCCGCGCCGTAGAGCGCCCGCAGGCGGTCCAGGAGGGTGTAGGCGCCGCGGTAGTCCGTCTCCAGCTGGGCGTAGGCCGGGAGCTGGACCAGCATGCTGCCGGTGGCGATGCCCAGGCTGCGGAGCTGCTCCGGAATGGTGGCCAGGATGGTGGTGGGGCCCTGGTACGTGCTCTGCCGCACGCCCAGGCGGCGGAAGCGCTCCGCCAGGCCCTCGCCCGCGGCGCCGCCGCTCACCAGGGCGTCCCGGGTGTGGGGGACCGGGCCGTACATGGAGCCGATGAGCAGGTACTCCCGCACGCCGAAGTGGCGGATCAGCGCCACCACGGCGTCGCAGAAGTCCTCTCCGTTGGCGTGGGGCTCCAGGGCGTGGAGGAGGAGCCAGTCGCCGCCGGCGCGGGCCGCCTGGAGGAAGGTGTTGGGCACGGTGACGCGGCGCTCCCCGTCCTGCGTGGAGATCACCGGCCGGTAGCGGGTGAAGTCGTAGAACCGGCCGGGACGGACCAGGCGGCCCACCTCCGTGGCGCCCCAGCGGTCCGCCAGGATGGAGAGCGTCAGGGTGCCCACGGAGCCCACGTCCACCCACGGCCGCAGCGAGACCAGGAGCCGCGGCCCCTCCAGCGCCGGGACGGGCTCGTCCAGCTCGAACGCCCCCACCAGTGCCACTGTGCCACCCCCGCGGCGGGCGCCCCGCCGTTCCCGTCCATGATACCACGACCATCCGCCGCGGGACCCCGGTTCCGCCCGCCCTTCCGAATCGGGGAAGCGGAAGCGCCCGGTTGGTGGAATCCCTAATGGGAAAGTTCTCTGCTGCGGGCGATGATCGGGTGAAGCCAGCATCTCTCGGGAGCGTGAGACCTATGGCCAAGACCCGCAGCAGACGGATGCGAGCAGGTTCTCCGCGCGCCGCGCAACCCGCCCGGCCCGGCATGGAGACGCCGGGCCCCGGGGACGACGTGGTGGTGCTGCAGGACGGAGAACGGACGGTTCGGTTCAGCCTGGCGCCGTACCTGCGGCGCGCGGGCCGCGTCATCAACCCGGCGCTGGCGGGCACGGTGCTGGGGCTGGGCGCGCTGACCGGCGGCGGCACGGCGCACGCGGCGCCGGTGCGCGTCCAGCCGGGCGATACCCTCAGCCACATTGCCCTCCGGCACTACGGATCGCTGGACTTCCTGGACCTCATCATCCGGGCCAACGGCATCAGCAACCCGGACCTCATCTACGCCGGGGACGTGCTGGAGCTGCCGGATACGAGCCAGCCGGGGGCCGGCGCCCCCGCCGGCGACGGCGATCTGCTGACGGTGGCCCCGGGCGACGCCCTGTGGCTGATCTCCCTGCGCGCCTACGGCAGCAGCCAGTACGTGGCCGCGCTGGCGCGGTACAACGGCATCAGCAACCCGGACCTCATCTACGCCGGGCAGCAACTCCGGGTTCCGCCGCTGGAGCGGCTGCTGGGCGGCAGCTCCGGCGCACCGGCCCCCGCGCCGCCGCCGGCGCCCGCGCCATCGGTGCCTTCGGTGCTGAGCCGGTACCTGGCGATTGTGGAGGTGCAGCCGGGCGACGCCCTCAGCACCATCTCCCAGCGCTACTACGGCGCCGCCGGGTACGAGGCCCACATCGCCGGGGCCAACGGCATCGCGAACCCCAACGTGGTCTACGCGGGCACCTTCCTACGGCTGCCGTACCTGGGCGCGGCGCCCGGCGGAGTCAGCTTCATCCGGCCGGCTGCCGGCGTTACCGTGGACGATGGCGAGTTCGGCGCGCCGCGGCCGGGCCGGTTCTACCCGTACCACACGGGACTGGACTTCGCCAACGACGCCGGCACGCCGGTCCACGCGGCGGCCAGCGGCGTGGTGACCCACGCGGGCTGGGAGGGCACGTACGGCATCACCGTGGTGATCAACCACGGGAACGGCTACACCACCCGGTACGCCCACCTCTCGGCGGCGCACGTGGCGCCCGGCCAGACGGTGGCCGTGGGACAGCTCATCGGCTCCATGGGCAGCACCGGCTTCTCGGAGGGCCCGCACCTGCACTTCGAGATCATCCGGGGCGGCGCGTTCCTCAACCCGGTGTTCTTCCTGCCGTGAGGCGGCCGGGCCCGCCCGGCACGCCTCCCGATCCAGCGCCGCCCCCGGTCCCGTCCCGGGGGCGGCGTGCGTCCCGGCCCCTTGACGGACCGCGCCGCCGCCCCGCAGACTGGGAGCCGGGCAGCTTCCCCGCCGTACAGGAGGGACACCGTCCATGCAGATCGGCATCGGCCTCCCGGCGACGATCCCCGGCGCGGACCCGGCCGCGGTCCTGGAGTGGGCCCGGCGGGCCGACGGGGGCCCCTCTCCAGCCTGGGCATCATCGACCGCGTGGTCTACCCCAGCTTCGAGCCGATGGTGACGCTGGCGGCGGCCGCCGGTGTCACGCAGCGCATCCGCCTGATGACCAGCATCCTGCTGGCGCCGGCCCGCAACGCCGGGATCCTGGCGAAGCAGGCCGCCAGCCTGGGCGCCCTCTCCGGTGGGCGGCTCACGCTGGGCCTGGGCGTGGGCGCCCGCGAGGACGACTTCCTGGCCGCCCCTGCCCTGTTCCACGACCGCGGGGCACGGTTCCAGGAGCAGCTTGCAACCATGCGCCGCATCTGGGCCGGGGAGCCGGCGGCGCCGGGGGCGGCCCCACGGGCCCAGCCCCCGGCCCGGGCGGGCCGGAGGTGCTCATCGGCGGCTACGTGGAGGCTTCGGTGCGGCGGGTGGCCCGCTGGGGCGAGGGCTTCGTCTCCGGCGGGCTGCCGCCGGACGCGGCCCGCCGGCTCTACGACGTAGCGGAGCAGGCGTGGCGGGAGGCGGGCCGGCCGGGGCGGCCGCGCTTCGCCGCAGGCACGTACTGGGCGCTGGGGCCGGACGCGGCGGCCAAGGCGGCGGCCTACATCACGCACTACTACGGGTACCTGGGCCCGGCGGCGGAGCAGATGGCGGCCGGGGTTCCCTCCACCCCGGACGCCGTGCGCGCCATGATCCGCGCGTTCGAGGACGTGGGCGTGGACGAGCTGGTGATGTGGCCGTGCGCGGCGGAGGTGGACCAGGTAGACCGCCTGGCGGAGCTGGCGGGGTAGGCGCGCGTCACGCGCCGCCGGCGTCCGTCTCCCGCACGTACGGCTCGGCGTCGGCCCGGCGCAGCATGCCGATGAGGACGCCGTCCGGCGTGGTGATCAGGACGGCGTCCAGCCCGCGCTCCCGCATGTAGCGGACGGGGCCGTCCAGGGACGCGCCCGCGCGGTAGGTCCGGGGCGCCGGGTGCATCACGTCCTCCACGCGGACGGAGGGGTCGGAGCGGGTCAGGGCGCGGGCGCGGAGCAGGCCCAGCACCACGCGCTCCCGGTCCACCACCGCGCAGGCGGACCAGCCCGCGGCTTGGGCCCGCTCCCAGGCCTGGCCCACGCCTTCGTCCGGCAGGCAGGCCGGGATGTCCCGGCGGGCGAGGTCTCCCGCGCGCGGGGTCCCGGCCTCCCGGCCCTCCCGGGGCAGGCCCGCGGCGAACCAGTCCGCCTTGCCCCCCGTGTAGCGGTAGACCCGGCGGAACCCCAGCCCTTCGAGCCGCGCCGCGGCCCGCGCGCTCATGTCTCAGAGGGCGTCGTGGCAGTAGACGATGACGGGCCGGGCGGGGTCCAGGCGGGCGGCCGTCTCCCGCGTGAGCTCGCTGAGGGGCAGGTTCGCGGCGCCCGGCAGGTGCTCCTCCTGGTACTCCCGGGCCGGGAGTACCTCCACCAACTGCGTGCCCTCCTGGACCAGCCGTTGCACGCCGTCCCGGCGGACCTCTTCCACCGTCCGCTCCTTCCGCCGCGCCGGAGTCCCGCGCGCCGCCCGGCCGCGGCGACCCCCTCCGGCGCTCCAGCCCGACGGTACCGCCCGGCGGAGGACGGCGCCATACCCGGATCGTGGAATGCCGCGCAGGGGGCCGGTTCCCCCGAACGGGCCCTGGCACCCGCGGCGGCGGCTGGGGTACAATGCGGCCCCGCAGGAGAGGGAAGCCCATGGAGACGTCCGCGCCGGTCGCGCCCCCGCGGCCGGTCTCCCGCATCCGCCGCGTGCCGTGGGAGCGGGCCCTGTGGCCCGCCGCCACCGGCTGCCTCATGGCCGTCATCTACGTGAGCTCCCTCCTCCCGGGCATGGGCTACAGCGGGGATACGGCGCGCTTCCAGTTTGTGGGCGCCACCCTCTCCACACCCCACACCACGGGCTACCCGCTGTACGTGCTGGTGAAC
>DATCLE010000002.1:0-2740 GCA_036564075.1 Dehalococcoidia bacterium | reverse complement strand
GGCGGCGGCCATCCGGCTCCTGCTGGGGGACGCCGCGCTGCGGGCGCGGCTGGGGGAGGCCGCCGCCGCCCGCATCCGCGAGCGGTTCGACTGGCGCCGGGCCGCCCGCCAGACCGAGGCCGTCTACCAGGAGGTGCTGGGCCGGACGCCTACTCCCCGGCCTGCGGCTCTGTCGGCGTCGTGAGGAGGGCGCGGCCGATCCAGAAGATGACGTAGAGGGCGCCCAGGGTGCCCAGGGTGACCGGCGCCGCCAGCGCCCAGTAGCTCTTGCGCAGCACGCCGATCACCAGCGCCAGCCCGCCGGCGGCGCTCAGGGCGCAGATCAGGGCACCGAACATTCGGGTATTATCGCGCACGTCGTCGCCTCGTCTCTACAGGATGCCGGCCGCCGGGCGGTGGCGGGGTCTCCCGGCGGGCCGCACAGGTCCTTATAGCAGGGGCGCACGGTACAGTCAATTCGGCCCAGCCCGGCAACCCGCCCGCCGCGCCGGGTGCCGGAGGGGGTGGTGACCATGCCGGACAACATCGTCAACGTGGACTTCCACCGCCGGTTCCAGATCCGCCCGGGGGAGCGCGTCCTGGACCTGGGCTCCGGCACCGGCCGTCACACCGTGGAGGCCTGCATCTGGCCGTGCCAGGTGGTCTCCGTGGACATCCTCCGGACAGAGCTCCGCCAGACCAAGTTCATGGTGCGGGCGGACCAGGCCCGCGGCCGCCTCCAGGGGGACGCGGAGTTCCTGGTGGCGGACGCGGAGAACCTGCCCTTCGCCGACCACAGCTTCGACAAGATCATCTGCACGGAGGTGCTGGAGCACATCAGCGACGACGGCCGCGGCATCCAGGAGATGCTGCGGGTACTGAAGCCCGGCGGGGAGATCGCCGTGAGCGTGCCCAACTTCCTGCCGGAGGCGGTGTTCTGGCGCCTCTCCTGGGGCTACTGGCACTCGCCCGGCGGCCACGTCCGCATCTACCGGCCGGGGGAACTGGAGGCGGTGCTCCGGCGGGCCGGGCTGGAGGTCCACGGGACGGAGAAGCGCCACGCCGTCCAGTCCATCTACTGGTTCGTCCGCTGCGGCCTGGGCATCGACCGGCCGGAGGTGCTGCCCACCCGGAAGCTGAAGCTGTTCATCGATTGGTACCTGGAGCGGCGGCCGCGGGCGCTGGAGGCCGTGGAGGCCCGGGTCCTGAACCCGCTCATCGGCAAGGACATGACCATCTACTGCCGCAAGCCCGCCGGAGCGTCCGCATGAGGATCTGCTTCCTCCTGCACCAGGGGAACATGCACTCCGGCGGCCAGGGCGTGTACCTCCACCACGTCACCCGCCAGCTTGCCCGCATGGGGCATGAGGTGCACGCCGTGGTGGGGCCGCCGTACCCCCTGCTGGACGGAGCGGTCCACGTCCACCGGCTGGAGACCTACAACTGGTACAGCAAGATCGACGTGGGGGACGCCGCGTTCTGGGGCCGTCCCCCCGCGTCCTACTTCCACCCCCTCAACTTCTACGAGCTGGCCAGCTCCCGCGCCGGCTTCTTCTCCGTCATGGCCGCCTTCAGCCTGCGCGCCTTCCACACGGTGCGACGGCTCCACGCCCAGCACCCCTTCGACCTGGTCCACGACAACCAGAGCCTGGGCTACGGCTCCCTGCTGCTGAAGCTGAGCGGCCTGCCGGTGGTGGCCAACGTCCACCACCCGCTGAAGATCGACCGGATGAACGCCGTCATCCAGGCGCGGAACATCTGGGAGAAGGTGGGCCGCATTGCGTGGTACCCCTTCTGGATGCAGGAGGTGGTGGCACGGCGCCTGGACCGCATCATCACCGGCTCGCAGGCCTCCGCGCAGTCCGTCCAGGCGTGGTTCCGCCTGGCGCCGGGCCGGCTGCGGGTCATCTTGGACGGCGTGGACACGGACGTGTTCCGGCCGCTGGAAGTGCCCCGGGAGCCGGACACCATCCTCTACGTGGGCAACTCCGAGGACCGCAACAAGGGCGTGCGGTTCCTGCTGGAGGCGCTGGCCATCCTGCGGGACCAGGGGGTGTCCTTCCGGCTCACGCTGGTGGACGGGCCGCCGGAGCGGCTGAAGTGGGTGCCGTACCTGCTGGAGCGGTTCCGCCTGGCGGACCGGGTGCGGGTGACCGGGCGGCTCTCCCAGGAGGAGCTGGTCCGGACGTACAACAGCGCCGCCCTCTTCGTCTGCCCCTCGGTGTACGAAGGGTTCGGGCTGCCCGCCGCGGAGGCACAGGCGTGCGGCACGGCGGTGGTGGCCACCACGGCGGGCGCGCTGCCGGAGGTGGTGGAGGACGGGGTCACCGGCATCCTGGTGCCGCCCTCCAACCCGCAGGCGCTGGCCCGCGCCATCCGTGCGCTGCTGGAGGACCCGGAGCGGCGGCTGGCCATGGGCCAGGCGGGCCAGGAGCGCATCCAGCGGCTCTTCACGTGGCGGGAGACGGCCCGCCAGACCGCCGCCCTCTACCAGGAGGTCCTGGAGGAGCACGGCCGCCGCGCCCGCTGAGCCGCCGCCCGGCTCCCGGGGCACCCCGCCTACAGGTCCCGCCGGTACCGCACCAGCTCCAGGTCCGGAGCGCGCCGGATCTCCCCGTAGCGGTAGAGCCGCTCGTGCCGGAAGGCGGCCTCAAAGCCCGCCCGCGCCAGCACGCCGTCCAGCCAGCCATCCCCCGCGGGCACATCGGCCACCAGGCGCCGGACGCCGCGCCGTTGCAGGCCGTAGAGCAGGGTGTGGAGG
>DATCLE010000001.1:0-3666 GCA_036564075.1 Dehalococcoidia bacterium | reverse complement strand
TGAGGCGGCGCGGGCCGGGGAGGCCGGCAAGGGCTTCGCGGTGGTGGCGGAGGAGGTCCGCAAGCTGGCGGAGCGCTCCGGCCAGGCCACCAAGGAGATCGCGGACCTGATCCGCCAGGTCCAGCAGGAGACGGAGTCGGCCGTGACGGCCATGGAGACCGGTGTGGCGGACGTGGAGGCCGGCGCGGGGCTGGCCCAGGCCGCCGCCGAGTCGCTCCAGGCCATCCTGGACGCCGTGGAACGCACGAACCAGCAGGTGGGCGAGATCGCGCGGACGGCGCAGGCCATGGCGGCGGGCGCCGCCGCCGCCGCGGACCGCATCAACAGCATCGCCGCGGTGGCAGAGGAGAACGCGCGGGCCGCGCAGGCCATGACGGTGGACACCACGGAGGCCGCCAACGCCGTGGAGGCCATCGCCGCCAGCGCCGAGTCGCAGTCGGCGGCGGCGGAGGAGGTGGCCGCCCAGAGCCAGGAGGTCTCCGCCCAGGCGGAGGAGCTCACCGGCGTGGCGGCGGAGCTGACGCGGCTGGCGCAGGGGCTGCTCCAGGCGGTGCAGCAGGTGAGCAGCCAGAACGCCGTCCGGCGCGACTGGACGGAGCAGGGCGCCCAGCCCGCGGCGCCGCAGCGGCTCCGGCGGGCCGCCTGACCGCGGACGAAGGCCGGAATGGACGGGCCCGCCCCTTGACCGGGGGCGGGCCGTTCCGTGCCTCGGGCATCCCCGCCGTCAGGAGACGCGCTCCAGCGGGGCGAAGGAGAGCAGCAGCCGCTTCACGCCCGCCTCGCCCCGGAAGGCCACCGTCACCTCCTGGTCCGACCCCGACGGCCGGCACGACACCACGATCCCCTCGCCGAACTTGGCGTGCCGCACCCGGTCGCCCGCCGCGAAGGCCGGGGGCGCCGGCCCGCCGTCCGGCTCCCCGGCCGCGCCGACGGGCACTCGCTGGCGGGCCGGCCCCATGGTGGGGGCGGGCCGCAGCATCCCCTGACCCTTCACCACGCACGCCGGCGGCAGGTCCGCCAGGAAGCGGGAAGGCGGGTTGGCGTTGCGCATCCCCAGGAAGCCGCGGCGGAACGCCCGCACCAGGTACAGCCGCTCCTTGGCCCGGGTGATCCCCACGTAGCAGAGCCGCCGCTCCTCCTCCATCTGCTCCGGGTCGTCATAGGAGCGGGCGTGGGGCAGCAGGCCCTCTTCCAGCCCGGTGATGAAGACCACGGGGAACTCCAGGCCCTTGGCGGCGTGGAGCGTGATGAGGGTGACGGCATCCTGCTCCTCCGCCAGCTCGTCCACGTCCGTGACCAGCGCCACGTCCTCCAGGAAGGCCGCCAGCGCCGCCTCCGGGTCGATCTCGTCGTACTGGGCGGCCACGGTGAGGAGCTCCTGCACGTTGCTCCACCGCTCCTCGCCGTCGTCGAACTCGCGCAGCAGGTGGTCGCGGTAGGCCACCGTCTCCAGCACGTCCTCCAGGAGCGCGGGCAGCGTCCTTCGCCCGGCCTGCTCCACGAAGCCGTTGAGCAGGTCCAGGAACCGGAGCAGCGCCGCCGCCGGGCGCGGCTGGAAGGGGTGCGGCCCGCCGGGCCCGACCTCGCCCTCCCGCTCCTGCGCCGCCACCAGTTGCAGGGCGGCGTACGGCGGCACCCCCAGTTCCCGCGACCAGCGGGTCAGCTCCTCCACCGTCCGCTGCCCGATGCCGCGCGACGGCACGTTGATGATCCGCGTCAGGGAGACGGCGTCAAAGGGGTTGTGGATGAGGCGGAGGTACGCCAGGACGTCCTTGATCTCCCGCCGCTCATAGAACCGGGTACCGCCCACCAGCCGGTAGCGGATGCCCGCCCGGACCAGCGCCTCCTCAAGGGGCCGGGACTGGGCGTTGGTGCGGTACATCACCGCGAAGTCGCCGTAGCGGCGGCCGGCGCGCACGGCGTCCTGGATCTCCGCCGCCACGTAGGCGGCCTCCTCCTCCTCGTCGTACGCCTCGTAGGCCACCACGGGCGAGCCGGGGCCGTTCTCCGTCCACAGCCGCTTCTCCTTTCGCTGACGGTTGCCGGAGATGACGGCGTGGGCGCAGTCCAGGATCACCTGCGTGGAGCGGTAGTTCTGCTCCAGCAGCACCACTTGGGCGTCCGGGTAGTCTTGCTCAAAGTTGAGGATGTTGCGGATGTCCGCGGAGCGCCAGGAGTAGATGGACTGGTCCGGGTCCCCCACCACGCAGATGTTGCCGTGGCCGCCCGCCAGGAGCCGCGCCAGGGCGTACTGGGCCACGTTGGTGTCCTGGAACTCGTCGATGAGGACGTGCTGGTAGCGATCCTGGTACTTCCGCCGGACCTCCGGCCGCTCCTGGAAGAGCCGCACCGTCTGGGTCAGCAGGTCGTCGAAGTCCAGGCCGTTGCTCTCCGCCAGCAACTCCTGGTAGCGGCGGTAGACGCGGGCCACCACCTCCTCGAAGTACGCCCCCACGCCCCGGGCAAACTCCTCCACGTCCACCAGCTCGCTCTTGGCGCGGGAGATGCGGGAGAGGACGGCCCGGGGGTTGTGCTGCTTGGGGTCCAGGTGCAGGTCCAGGAGGGCGCGGCGGACCAGGAGCATCTGGTCGTCATCGTCGAAGATGGCGAAGCGGCTGTCGATGCCGATGGCAGGGCCGTCCACCCGGAGGAACCGGGCGCAGACGGCGTGGAAGGTGCCCAGCGTGAGGTCCTGCGCAACGGCGCCCAGGAGGTTCGCCACACGGTCGCGCATCTCCCGCGCGGCCTTGTTGGTGAACGTCACCGCCAGGATGCGCCGCGGGCTGACGCCGCGGCCCGCCACCAGGTAGGCGATCCGGTGGGCAATGACGCGCGTCTTGCCGCTGCCGGGGCCCGCCAGGATCAGGATGGGCCCCTCTGCGATCTCGACGGCACGGCGCTGCTGCGGGTTCAGTCCGGCGAGGACGTCCATGCGGTCTCCTTGGTGGGGACGGGCCCATTCTAGCATCCCCGGATCCCGGCGGGCAACGAACCGGCGGCCCACCCCCCGCCCTCCCGCGCCGCGGGCCACCCGGGAGCCCAGCGGCCCGCGCGCAACCTTATGTCACTTCCCTAACCAGGATGGAGGAGCCGCCACCGCCCGCGCGATGACGTACCGTGCGGCGCATGGTATACTCCGGGAAAGGCGCCGCCCTGGGAGAGCCCCGCAGCGTAGATCCTCTCGCGGCCGTGACGGCGGTGCCGTAGGGGTACGGGCCCGGGAGTGTAGCTATGGAGGAGAGCGTGGTACGGTACGCCATCGCGCTGGTTGGCGCGTACCTCTTCGCCCTGTGGGTGAGCATGATCATCTGGACGTTCCGGGACATCCGGGAGCGGACCCGGGACCCCTACATCCAGGCCCTGGCGGTCCTGGCCGTGGTGGTCTTCAACATCGGCGGCCTGTGGCTCTACCTCATCCTCCGCCCGCGCGAGACGCTGGCCGAGGCGTACGAACGCTCCCTGGAGGAGGAGGCCCTGCTCCAGGAGCTGGACGACCAGCAGGCCTGCCCCAACTGCAAGCGCCGTGTCCAGGACGACTTCATTGTCTGCCCCTCCTGCCGCACTCAGCTCAAAGAGGCCTGCGTGAACTGCGGCCGGCCCCTCAACTACGTCTGGGTGGCCTGCCCCTACTGCGCCACCGACCGGCGGGTGGGCGTGGGGGAGGCG